>DNXB01000601.1 GCA_003506995.1 Verrucomicrobiales bacterium | reverse complement strand
CGGCGATGACCTCGGCGGCGGTGCCGGTGAGGAAACACTCGTCCGCCGTGTAAATGTCAAACCGCGTCATCGGTGTCTCGGCGCATGGGATGCCCATGCCGGCCAGGATTTCGATCACCGCGCGGCGGGTGATGCCGTCAAGAGCGCCGGACGAGATCGGCGGGGTGCTGACCTTGCCGTTTTTGACGATGAAGACATTGTCCCCCGTGCATTCAGATACGAGACCCTGGTCGTTGAGCATGATGCCCTCGTCGCACCCGGCCTGAAGACACTCGATCTTGGCCATGATGTTGTTCAGGTAGTTCAGGCTCTTCACCTGGGGGCTGAGCGCGGCGGAGTTCGGACGCCGGGTGCCGCAGGTGATGAGGTTCAGCCCCTTTTCATAGCGCTCCTGCGGGTACAACGCGATGGTGTTGGCGATGATGATGACACTCGCCTTGGGGCATTGGTAGGGGTTCAAACCCAGTGATCCGACACCACGCGTGATGACGAGGCGGATGTAACCATCTCGCAGATTGTTCGCGGCCACCGTTTCCAGCGTGGCTTTCTCCATCTCCTCGAAACTAATCGGAATCGTCAGGCAGATCGCGCGTGCGCAGTCGTACAGCCGGTGCAAATGCTCCGTCAGGCGGAAGACGCGGCCGCTGTAGATGCGAATGCCTTCAAACACCCCGTCGCCATAGAGCAGGCCGTGGTCAAAGACGGAGATCTTGGCCTCGGCTTCCGGGACGATCTTGCCATCGAGATAAATAAGGAGGTTCGCAGACATGGGCCGCGTAGAAACCACAGGCAGGAAGGTTTTGCAAGCGCCGGCGAAACCAGGAGCCGCCGGTTGGCGGCCCCCGAGCCTGCAATAACCTGGCTTACCAGCAAGTCTGCCCGTCCCAAAAGCCGGTCAGAGCAAGCGAGCGCTCCACCTCTGTGGACAAGTGAACTTACTGAGACGCGGCCAGCATTTGACGAGACGGCGGAGGGGCGGCCTTGCCCGGTGATTGCTGACGTGTGGTTTTGTGCGCGGAACCCACCATGGCTTTTGAATGAGAAGAGATGGCATGTTTGCTCCGCTGGGGCTTCTGCGCCTCACGCAAGCTCTTTCCTTGCTGGATTGAGGCGACCTTTCTGACAAGGGGCTGCTGCTCATTTTTCCTGGTGATGCCTCCCTGTCCGCTTGAAGCGGCCCTGTTCGCATGAAGCTCTTCCTGATAGGTGTTACGGTACACGGACCCCCATTTGAAGCGCGGCTCCTCTTTGAGTTCCACAAAGCTTTTATCCAGCACCAGGCCATTGTGCGCGTGATTATAACGCAGTTGTCCTGGCTGGATGATGAGACTGCCTTCGCCATCCATGGACTCCGTCTCATTCACGACATGGACGACCCGCCCCTTGGGCAAGTCAATCATCAGCGTGGAAACCCAGCCCAGATATTGCCCTCGTGTGTTCTTGATCTGAAGGCCGACGATGGATTCGGTCCTTCGCACATGCCCAAGGTTCAGGAGCCGCCCATTTTTACTGGCAACCTGGCCCTCGTGGAAGAACCAGGGCTCCTGGCCAAAGTAACGCATGACCGCGGCCACCCGCTCGCGATTGGAATAGGCGGCCGCATCAGACGTGATGAACCTCGACGCGGCATCGAAGCGCGCCTTGCTCATGTTCAGTCGCGCGATTCGGCTGTTGGCATCAAACTTTAATGCGAGCGGAGGGACGGCTGTTGTCATGGTATCCCGACGAAAGAATCCCCCGCCGGAGGTGATGACAACATCGACCACGCGCGCATTTTCCAAGTCAACCGTGACGAATCTGATTTTCCCGAGCTCTTCATTCTGGAAGTTCCTGACTTCCAAACCGACGAGTTCCGTGAAATGCTTCACCGGCGCGTACAGCCGCCCTTTGCCTTTGGTCGCCCCCTCTGCCGGCCCATACACATACACAGGCGGCATCTCCTCGTTGGCCCTGGGTGTTTCCTGTGCCCGCAGGCAGAGGCATGACGCCGCGAGAGCGCTTGTCATGAAGATTGATTTTAGTTTCATAAAGGTTCCTTCCTCTTTGGGTTGATAGGTCAGTGTGATGCTGGTTGTGACCATCTTTGAAGAACGCCTGACTAAAAAAATTCATGGACCACCATCAGGTGTAACCCTCACTCTTTCATAAGCATGAATCAGCCGGCTTCATGAATCTGGATTGCGGGCAGCATCTTTTTTGAGCCGCTGCTTTGAGCGCCCCATCATGCGAAGCACTGCGTTTTCAATGGCGGCCGCCCCGCCATCGACCGCCCATTTGGGCGACAGGCGGGCTTTGCAACATGGCCCGGTCAGGATGCTTGGTGTGGTGGGACCGGCCCGGCGCCGCGTCGCTCGACCTTTTGCACCAAGAACTGGGCGACGCCGAGATCGAGCCGCGTGAAAAACATCCGGGCGAGTTTTTGTTTGAGGCGCTGCCACCAGTTTGCCGGGTGTCGCCATGACAGCTTCATCACCGGCTGACTATGCGTGAGATCCCGCTGAAAAGTGGCGCGCGCCTGCTCCGCAAGCGCTGCGTTGCGAATGCGTAGCATGACTTCAAAATTGATGTTGAGGCTGCGGGGGTCAAGGTTGGCCGAGCCGATGTAAACGATGTCGTCCACAATGATCACTTTGGCGTGCAGCACCTGCGGCTGATACTCGTGGATCTGTGCGCCGCGCCGCTGGAACTGGCCATAGAGCGCCCGTGACGCGATCTGCATCATCGGCACATCGCTTCTGCCTGGGAGGAGCAGGCGGAAGCTGCGCGCCAGCCTGGCGGCGCGCAGCAGCATCCGCCTGGCGCGTCCAACCGGCAGAAAATAGGCCATGGTGATGGCAATGTCCTGCGCGTGAAGCAGATCTCGGCACAAAGCTCTCTGCAACGCCCCCTGATGAAATCCAGGTCGCGTCAGCAGCAATGCGACATCCTCTCCAGTCTCCACCCAGCCGCTGCGACCTTGCTTGCGCGCGCGCCAGATTTTGTTGCCGGCTTTCTCGACCTGGGACTCAAAGGACTCGATAAGGTGCCGCACCACCGGACCCGTGACGGCGATCCCGCCATCCCTCCAGCCGTCGGTGATGCCGTCCCCTTCATATTCGGGAGCAATATTGCAGCCGCCGATCAACGCCAGGGAGTCATCCACCACGAGAATCTTGCGATGATCGCGAAACGACCAGAAACGCCAGTGCACCGGATTGAACCAAATGATCTTGCCGCCGAGGCTGGACATCTCGCTAAAATAGGTCTGCGGCAGGCCCAGGCATCCCACATAATCGAGCAGGACGACCACGCGCACTCCACGCCTTGCCGCCTCTGTCAGCGCGTCGCGAAAACGCCCCCCCACGGGCGAGGCGCGAAAGATGTAATGCTCGAAACGGATGCTTTCCCTGGCGTTGACGATGGCGTCGAGCTCGGCTGCCAGCAATTTCCCGCCCGTGTCATGCCAGCAAAGAACATGCCCGTCCGTGGTGTCGATGCTGGCAGAGGACTTCATGGACATTCAAGATTGGCGCCCGGAATCGTGGGATGCGGGGGTGCCTTGTTGAACGATCACGCCTTCCAAGATTTCACGCGCCTCCTTGAGGGAGGAGGCCACCCATGTCGCGCCGGATTTGCTTAGTGGTTTCGGATCAAACTCCTGGCCGCTGAGTCCCCAGCGGCATACAAGAATCTTGAGATCAGGCAGCTTGCTGCGCAAGCGTCGGCACAACGTGCTCACGACCAAGCGCGACTGAGGCGGCAGGGCGCTGATGCAGACGACGTCCGCCTTTTTCTCCTCAAGCTCATGCACCAGCTCCCCAATGAGACGAGACCCGGCAGACACCTCAAGCACGGCGGATGGCGGAAGGCGCGCGGCAAGCATCTCCAGCGCCAGTGCATCAGCCTCGCCGTGCAAGGCATGCCCGATCATTCGGACCATACCCTGTGGCGGGCCTGTTGAGCCTGCCAGACTCAAGGCGTCCTCCGCCGCATTCGCTTTGCCGGCGGCAGAGGCGTCGGTGTTTTCTTTCAGGAGCATGAAAGCTGAGCGCATGCCTTGATAGATCTGGGATGCCTCGTCATGGTCGATCTTGCCCAGGACTTCTTCACGCCTTGTCAAAACCAGGGCGGGCAGGGCGATGCCTTCCAAGGTTGTTTCGATCCCGTCTTTCCGCACCGAGGCTTCGAGGACGGCCTGCGCCACGTCCTCGTTGCATGCCAGGTGGTGCTGATAGTAACTGAGATAGGGCAGCGGGGGTGGGTTTTCGCCCATCATGATGTCCACCCACTCGAGAGCCGGGATGTGCTTGCAGAAAACCACGATGCAGACGGTCAGTGGCGTCGCCAGCACCAGCCCCACACCACCCCAGAGCCATGTCCAGAAGGCGATGGCCAGCAGCAGGGCAAAATCAGACACCCCCGCGCTGTGGCCGTAAAGGATGGGCTCCAAAATCATATTGGTCAGCAGTTCAAGAACGACGATGAGCGCGACAACCACCAGCGGCTGTGCCCAGCCATCAAACACGGCGAGACTCAGACTGATGGGCAGCACGGCCACGATCCACGGCCCCACATACGGGATGAAACGGAAGATGGCGGCCAGCACTCCCCACAGAACGACGTAAGGCAGGCCAATCACGGCCAGTCCCAGGCCCAGCATCAGGCCATAAATGGCATTCAGCGTCCCCTGCATGAGCAGATAACGGCTGACGCGCTCCCCGGTCTCGTCGATCGCCTTGGTAGTGAGTGTCAGGCGGCCGTAGCCCACCAGACGCGCCACACGCTGGCCGATGTCATCCAGGCGCAGGAGCATGAACATGACAAACAGCACCACCAGTGCCGCGGTTCCCAGTCCTTCGGCAAGGGTGGGCACGACGATGCCGAGCGCTTTCATCAACGCCGTTTCACTGCCTGGCGGGGAGGATGAAACGGCTGGCGCAGTTTCCCCAGGTCCGATGTGCGTTTGGGCGGGAGGGCTGACATCTCCGGCCAGCTTGCGCAGTCGCTGAAGCATCTGGATGTCACCGATTTTTTGGAGCGCCTCGACACGCTTTTGAATGTTCTGGCGATGATTGGGGAGATCATTGGCCAGGCTGGCCAGCTCTCCGCCCAAAAGCCATGCCACGAGCGCCAATGTGGAAAACCCCATGACAGTCACCACGCCCACACTGGCCGCTCGTGGAAGCCCCCACCGACACAGCGGCTTGACCAGAGGGTTCAGCAGGAAGGTGAACAAGCACGCCAGCGACAACGGTATCAGCA
>DNXB01000254.1 GCA_003506995.1 Verrucomicrobiales bacterium | reverse complement strand
CCAGTGCCACAATCATCCCTTCGACAAATGGTCGCAGATGCAGTTCTACAAGATGGCGGCCTTCACCTACGGCGTGCAGACCCAGGACTACACCGGCGGCGTCATGAGCGATGTGAGCGACCTCCTGCGCGAGCAGGAAGCAACCGTGCGCGCCTCATTCAAGGAGCCGCAGCGCCCGCAACGCCCGAAGATCAATGGCAAGATGTCGAAGGAAGAGCGAACCAAGGCCGAGCAGGAATACGCTCGTGAGCAGAAGAAGTATGAGGAGCAGGTCAAGCTGGTGAGCAAGCAGCGCGAGGCGGCCCGCCAGAAGCTCCGCGCCGAGCAGCGCGGCTACCAGGAGTCCATGACCGACGTGCGCAACACGATGCGCTACACCTCCGTCAGCAGCCGCGACCGCAAGCCGAGCCTGCCGCATGATTATCAATACAGCGACGCCAAGCCCCGCTCCTCGGTCGAACCCGGAGCGATGATGGGGCACGAATGCATCACCCAGCCCGGTGAGACGCCGCTTCAGGCCTACGCCCGCTGGATGACCAGCGCTGAGAATCCCCGCTTCACCACCGTCATCGCCAATCGTCTTTGGAAGCGCGTGTTTGGTCTTGCCCTCATCGAGCCGCTTGACGAGCTGATGGACACGACTGTGCCGATGATCCCCGAAATGGAGAAGCACATTGAAAAACTCGTGGTGGATTCGAATTACGACATGAAGGCCGTGCTTCGTGTTCTCTACAACACCAAGGCATACCAGGCCCAGGCCACGCGCCAGGAACACGCCCCCGGCAATGTCTATCACTTCACCGGACCGCTGCTCCGTCGCATGAGCGCCGAGCAGATGTGGGATTCCTTCGTCACCCTCATCAATCCCAGCCCGGACATGATCAACCAGGCCAATCGTGACACCATGGAGCAGCGCATCCTCCAGGCCAAGAAGATCGCTGACAGCGTGGATGCCCTTTCTCCCGAGGAGGCGCTCGTGGGTCTCAAAAAGGCCGCTGAGGTCTATGGCAAGAATCGCGAGCGCACCGAGGTGCAGCAGAAACTGTACGCTGAAGCACGCGTCGCGGCCAAAGATGCCCGTGATGCTGCTGACATGATGCCCGAGGGCCCCGCCAAGGTGGCGGCCATGACCAAGGCCGACGAATTGAAGAAAAAGTCCGACGCCATCCGCAGCGAGGTCAACCGCATCCAAAACGAAGGACGCCGCGTCACTTACGCCGAGGTCATCACCACCGGCCAGAAGAAGCTCTTCGAGAAAGTCACCGGCAAACCCTACCAGACCGTGGCCATGAACACCAAGGGCGGTGCCGAGGGTTCTCCTGCCATGATGGCTGGCGGTGAAATGATGATGATGTCCAGCGGAGTCCGCACCGAGAAGATCACCATCCCCGGTTATGACCGCAAGGAGCTGACCAAGGAGGAAAAAGAGGCCGTTTCCGCCAAAGCACGCGAAGCTTACGCCGAGGAAGCCGAGTTCTTTGGCATTCCCGAGGGCAAAGACCGCAAAAAATACATCAGTGACCGCGAGCAGATCGCCCGCAACACGCTGCGTGCCGCCGAAATCGAAAGCCCGGCACCGCGCGGTCATTACCTGCGTGAGTTCGGCCAGAGCGACCGCGAGACCATCGAAAACGCCAACAACGACGCCAGCGTGCCCCAGGCGCTTGCGATGATGAACGGCAGCCTGCTGCCGCAGATCACCAGCCGTTACAGCCAGCTCATGCTCACGGTGAACAAGGCCCAGTATCCTGACGACAAGGTCGAGGCGGCCTACAAGACGATCCTTTCCCGCAAGCCCACCGCCCGTGAGAAGGAAGTCTGGCTCAAGGCCCAGGACAGCGGCCTCAACACCATGGAAGACCTCATCTTCTCCCTGCTGAACACCCAGCAGTTCATTTTCATTCAGTAAGACAAAGCAAAACCAACAACACCACGCGCATCCATGAAACAGGAACTCGCATCCGCACTCCTCCGTTCCGGCGAAATCACCCGCCGTGACTTCGCCGCCAAAACCGCCAGTTCCCTTCTCGGGGTTGGTCTGCTCGGCAACTCGCTCACCAGCAAGTCCTTCGCCGCCTTTGAAGGCTCCTCGAAGCTCAAGCAGGCCGCCACGGCGAAAAACGTGATCTACCTCTACATGAGCGGTGGTCAGTCCCACATGGACACCTGGGATCCCAAGGAAGGTGTGGAGACCGCCGGTCCGACCAAACCCATCAAGACCAGCGCCGACGGCGTCCGTATTTCCGAGTATCTGCCCCGCACCGCCGAGCAGATGCACCACGGCACCGTGATCAACTCCCTCACCTCCACGCAGGGCGCGCATGAGCAGGGGAACTACATGATGCACACCAGCTACGAGCTGCGCGGCACCATCCGCCACCCCGCCATGGGAGCCTGGCTCAACGTGTTCCAAGGCGGCGGCAACAGCACCCTGCCAAACTTCGTCTTCATCGGCAACGACAGCCGCCATCCCGGCGCGGGCTTCTTCCCCGCCGCGCAGGCCCCGCTGTTCGTCAGCAATCCTGAAAACGGCCTCAAAAACATCAAGAACAATGCTCCTGAGGACAAGTTCAAGGCCCGCATGAAGCTCGCCGACGAACTCGACCAGGACTTCCGCAAAACCTTCCCGCATCGCAACGTCAAGGCCTACGCCGACATGTACGATGACGCCATGGCCATGATGAAATCCGAAGACCTCAAGGCCTTCGACCTCACCGATGAACCCGGCGAACTCCGCGCTGCCTATGGCCGCGAGGCCTTCGGCCAGGGCTGCCTTCTCGCCCGTCGTCTCGTTGAGCGTGGCGTCCGCTTCGTCGAGGTCTCTCTCGGCGGCTGGGACACGCACAACGCCAACTTCGTCGCCGTGCCTGAGCGCTGCGAAACGCTCGACAAGGGCCTCGCCACCCTCGTTTCAGACCTCCACAACCGTGGTCTGCTTGAGGACACCCTCATC
>DNXB01000039.1:3241-3871 GCA_003506995.1 Verrucomicrobiales bacterium | reverse complement strand
CAGGTCGAAGGCCACGCGGCCCCGGTCGTCGGAAAACGCCCCGACCACCATGCGGGAGACGGTCTCGCCGAGACCACGGCTGGCCACACCACGCACGATCTGCTCTTTCAGAGCTTCACCGCAGGAAAGCCGGGTGAGAAGCCCCTGCTGATCCTTGGCAAAATCCATCCAGGAGTCACGCTTGATGGTGAACTCATACTCCGGCAGCGCGAAGAGCGTGTCGCCGAGGAAGCGGATGGACTCGTTGCGGAATAGCACGCTGACGTTCACGTCCTGCGCCAGAACACCGCCGATGCGGATGGCGCTGAGATCGACCCCGTATTTCATGAGCTTGTCGAGGTTTTGCCCGGCGGCATCCCCGATGGTCATGTGCCCGCCGACGCTGGAGCCGCGGTCGATGATGAGGTTCATCTGCGCCGCCGGCGACCACAGCATGGTGGTGGGTTCGACGGGATTCACCAGGCCCTCCCCATGCAGCCTCATGTCAGCAAACTTCACCTCCTGCATGCGCCCGCCGATCTGGGCCGCGCCATCCACCACGGCCTTGGCGCTGAGCCGCGCATGCACGCTGTTGTGATTGGCGATGTCCGCCGGATCGATGTCGATGCCGGTCAGCACGAGGCTGAAATC
>DNXB01000039.1:0-3192 GCA_003506995.1 Verrucomicrobiales bacterium | reverse complement strand
GCGCGGGCGGCACGAGGGCCACCGGGCCGGGCGGCGTGGCAGGCTCCACCGCCACCGGAGGCGGCGTCGGCACAGGAATCGCGCGTGGCACGTCTGCCGCCGCCTGCAAGGCCGCGAGCTTCTCCGGCGGCGGCTGAAACAGCTTCTCCAGAGCGCTGCCTTCCTGCGGGCTGATGCGCTCGCGCACCTCAATGCCGACGATGCGCAGCACGCGTGGGAAAAACTGGCGGCTCAGCAGCGCCTTGGGCACCAGCTCGGCATAGGCCATGTCGATCCGCACCGGCGCGTTCTGCATCGGCGGTCGGGCTTCCAGCGGCGTCCCGGCATACTGGTCACGCGGGCCGATTTTCACGCCGGACAGGCGCAGACTCGGCGGCCAGGCAAAGAGTGTGAGCGTCACATCATCGAGATGCACGCGGGCGTTGATGTTTTTCTCTGTTTGGAGAACGATCAGCTCCTTGTTCACATAGCGGCGCAGGATGTAAGCGCCCGCGAGTGGCGCGGCGACGGCCAGGAGCACCAGGAGGCCAAGGAGAAAGAGCAGCAGGCGGACAATCTTTTTCATGGGCAGAGCATAACCAGTGATGCGCGCTTGGAAATTTGAGATTTGAAATTTGCAGCGGCGAATCCCGGCTATGGTCGCCATCCCGTTTCAACCCCTCCGCCCTCTTTCCCATGTCCATCCGCGTCCGCTTTGCCCCTTCTCCCACCGGTGATCTTCACGTCGGAGGCGCGCGCACGGCCTTGTTCAACTGGCTGATGGCCCGCAAGCACGGCGGCACCTTCGTGCTGCGCGTGGAAGACACCGACGGTGCCCGCAACACGGCGGAAGCGGCGGCGGGCATCCTCAAAGGCATGCGCTGGCTCGGGCTGGACTGGGATGAAGGCCCCGAAGTCGGCGGTGACTGCGGCCCCTACTTCCAAAGCCAGCGCAAGGATCTCTACGACGCCTATTTCAAGAAGCTGGAGGACGCCGACCGCGTCTATGCCGAGCCGGACGGCGCGATGCGCTTCAAATTCAGCCGCACGGCCATCACCGTGCATGATCTGGTCTGCGGGGATGTGACCTTCGCGCCCACCGAGGAGCCGGACATGACGATCCGCCGCCCGGACGGCAGCTACATCTTCCATTTCGTCAAT
The DNA here is from genome assembly GCA_003506995.1 of Verrucomicrobiales bacterium. Lineage (GTDB taxonomy): Bacteria > Verrucomicrobiota > Verrucomicrobiia > Verrucomicrobiales > Verrucomicrobiaceae > Prosthecobacter. Next base: position 2,052 of record DNXB01000039.1, on the reverse strand, counting down.
GTCGTCGATGACATCGAGATGCGCATCTCGCACGTCATTCGCGGCGAGGATCATCTATCGAACACCTGGAAGCACATCGACCTCTTCAACGCCTTCGGCGCCACCGCGCCGACCTACGCGCACATCCCGCTGATCTTGAACCCGGACGGCACCAAGATGAGCAAGCGCGACGAAGGCAGCGCCATCGAGCACAGCTACATGAACGCCGGTTTCCTGCCCGATGCCGTGTTCAATTACCTCTGCATGCTCGGCTGGACGCCGAAGGCCGAGAGCGAAAAACTCTCCCGCACCGAACTGACCGCGCTGTTCGACGCCGACGCCATCCACAGCAGCAACGCCAAGTTCGATCTCAAGAAAGCCCAGTGGTTCAACGCCCAGTATCTGCGCGAACTGAGCCCCACGGACCTGCTGCACCACGCCAAGCCCTTCCTGACCGCCAAAGGCCTCGCCTGGACTGATGACGCCATGGCCGTCGCCGCCGTTCACAGCGTGCGCGAAAAGGTCAGCCTGCTCACCGAACTGCCCGAGTGGGTGCATTACTTCTTCCGCGAGGATTTCCCCTTCGAGGCCGATGTCGTGACCAAGCTGAAGGCCAAACCCGAAAACGCCGGCCTGCTCAAAGCCGCCAGCGATCATCTCGCCCAAGCCGCCGAATGGACCGAGCAAAGTGTGCATGATGCCGTGGAAGCCGCCGCGAAGTCTTTAAGCGTGAAACCCGGCGCGATGATGCCGCTGCTGCGCTTTGCGCTCAGCGGGCAGTCACGCGGACCGGGTGTCACGACGATTACGCATTTGATTGGGAAAGAGAAGACGCTGGCGCGGATTCAGCGGGCGTTGGGTGAGGTGATAGCTGGATAGCCGAAACAGATTTGTCAGCCTATGCACTTACCGTCATGAATATCCTAACGTTATTTGCCGCGATTGTGGTCATTGCAGTCGCCTTTGCGTCGCTTGTTGCGCTCATTTGTGTACTCATTTTTGGACGCAAAAGATCACGCACCTTCCGAGTCCTTTTAGGTGGTGTTTGCTGCGTGCCGGGCATCATTGCGGTGGGGCTGTTTGCCGGGATTTTCGGACCGTTGGACATCTCAGGCCCCGAAGGGCTTCGAGGTGCGTATCGATTTGAATTCGGAGAGGAGCCCACGAAAGATGTGACGATGATTCAGTGTCGCCAGGTCGTTGTTGGAGATGCAGGAGCCGCATGGCTTACTTTTCATGCCTCTCCCGAAACGGTTGACAGGCTGCTCAGAAAAAAGTTCGTCGCCAGTGACTCTGCAACCTTCCAAACATCGGGAGAGGGAGGCAACTGCCCCTCTTGGTGGCAGCCGGATGCTGACAGCATGAAGCAGTTTTACAAAGCCGAGGGATGGTCTCAGCACTTTCGTGTTTCCGAGGCCTTTCTGGCGCATGATCGTGAAAAGCGGATCGTCTATTTTCATCACAGCGGGTTTGATTAGCATTTGGATGAAGTTGCTCTTATACCGCGTCCGGCTGGGTCGGGAAAGAGGCGGTTACGGAACACCCCCACCCACCCATCGCGCATACTCCTCCGCCACCTGTTGCGGTTTAAGCGCCACGATCTCGGGCACGTCGTAGGAATGCAGTTCGCGGAGACGTGATTCGAAGCGGCGAGCGAACGCAGATCAAAGCCGTCTGAAACACACTGAGCGCAGCCTGCTGACGGTGGTATGAACCGAAATTTGCACCGCAGAGATTGGAACGCCGCAGAGGTTTTCAGAAGAAATCTCTGCGGCGTTCCTGCCTCTGCGGTGTTGAATCTTGTTTTAGTGCTCGCAGCCACTCTTCCATAGCCGGAAGTTGTGCATTGATTCGTTACAAGACGCTCATCCCAATCCACCGCGCATGCTCTCCGCCACCTGCTCCGGCGAGTATCACGATCTCCGGCATGTCGTAGGGATGCAACACGCGGAGGCGTGGTTAGAAGCGGAGCCAGGAGGCGAGCGTGCGCAGGTCAAAGCCGTCAGAAGCACGCGGAGCGCAGCCTGCTGACGGTGGTATAGCCGAAGTTTGCACCGCAGAGATTGGAACGCC
>DNXB01000455.1 GCA_003506995.1 Verrucomicrobiales bacterium | reverse complement strand
CCAAGCCTCAACGGCGGCAGGGGTGACTTTCGCCAGCGGCACGGCATCCACGGCGGCGAGCCATGCGCCCCGTCCATCTCCACAACGAGCATAGCGGCCCTTGGTGGCGTCGATCTTCGCCACGCTCGCCACGATGCGGCGGAATGCGCTCACATTGCTCGCCAGCGTGGCCGGACGCACGTCGGCAAGGGCGGACACCTCGCGGATGAGATCGCCCGTCAGAGCGCCCTTGGTGCGTTTCTCGTCGGGCTTGTGCTTGGCGATTGCGGCATCCCACCCCAAAGCAACGACATCGCCGTAGATGCGTGCCGCCTTGGTGGCTGCGGCGGGCTTATTCGATGTACGGAGCGGGAAGGACTCACGCCGCCCACTGACTTGAATCTTGCAGAAGTAGGCACCGCCCCATCTCGCGTCTGTGATGAGCTTCCCGGCCTGCTGCCAATAGCGGCTGTCCGCCTTGCCCACTGTCTTCTTCGTGGGAGTCGCCTCGGACATTCCTCGGACACTTTTTGGGTTCACCCCTGATTCCAAATGTTCGCTTCCGTTCGGTGCCAATGACGCTGGAAGCCTTGATTTACCTTGGTTTGACGCGCTCATGTGGAATCATAAGCGAACAAGACGAAACAGGCAAAGGAAGGATTTCTAATCGGCCGGTCGCAGGTTCGATCCCTGCCGGGTGCGCCATTGATTATCAATGAGTTATGTGGTTTTAGAATGGTGTGAATTTTTTTCACTCGGACATTAATCGGACATTTTTGAAGCTGAACCCCTTTTGAGATTGAAGGCTGCCCGGTGGCTGTCTCCGCCGTGCGAGAGCGATAGACTGAAGGGTGTTCGCACGGAGAAGCCCTCGACAGTGCGCCCACAGTGGCTTCGTCACTGCCTGCGGCGGAGGGGGCACCCTACCGGTCGGGTGGCTACCGGGGTTTGGAAATCTGGACGACGCGAATACATATCACGCTCCAGGTGAGCTACTCCCGAATTTGATCTACTCCCGAAATCGAACCTTACACCATCGGAGGGTTATTTTGCAGCGGTGCAGCCGGGGTGTTGGTTGGCCGTGCTAGCACTGGTTTCCGAACTGATTCGCCTTTACCCTGCACGGTGGCTGATGGCGTGCCTCCTTGGTGACAGCCCCCAGCCGTTGGCATTTTTACCGAACTTTACAGGCACCGACTAAAGGCTAAATATGAACAACCAATGCACGAAAGCAGAGGAAGCGGGAATGAGCGGGAGGGGAGCCAAAGAAAGGGCTGCAAAAAAATCACGGTTCCTGCTTTGGGCTGCTGGCATGCTTGGCCGCGCCCTTTTCATTCGCCAAGCGTAGCGCGGATGCAGATAATCGTTTGCCATTCCTTCATGTTGGAACAGTTTCCAATATGTCGAACTCAAAGATAGCCCTGCGCTGTGCCAAGTCTTGGACGGTTGTGAGATACCAGATGAAAAGGAATTTGGTGGATTTGCTCAACCTTACTTTAGTTCTGATTTCATTAGGGTTATTGCGCCGAGTGGTTCAGTTCGTTCAACAACCAGCACCGGCAGATTCGGATCATGCTGCAAATCAGTGTGAATCACGTCAGTAACTCGCCACCACGAAAGCCTGTCACCTCGGCAAAAGGTTTCTCCGATCCGAGGGAGCACGTCGAGGTTTCGGATACCTGAGTGCCTGTCGCCGTTCATCTCGATATAGTTAATGATCACGTCCATTCAGGCAGCCTAACGACGGGGGAAAATCCACAAGTTGAATCTTCACAGCCAAACTGAACCAGTGCCCGCTTGCGAGAAATTATGGCCGGGACGACTTTCGCAGTTCGATGTATTTCTGAACATTTTCAAAGCCCTTTGATTCGATAATCTCCGGCCTTCGTTCTATGAATTCAAGCAACTCATCAACACTCCGAGAAGGTGCGAAGATGCGAAAATCATCAAGCGCTTGCTCCGCCAGCCGCTGCCTCGCGGCTGCGGCTCGCTTGTCCTCAATGGCAAGCTCCTCGGCAACGGCGGCTTGGTGCTCCGCAACGCCGCGACGGGCAGCAAGCCCCCACCCCGGCGCAGACACATCGGGGGTGCCTAACAGGTCAAACGCCAGAGAGCGTTTGGGGCGCGGAAGAGCATTTTCACCTTTAATTCGCCACTCCCAAGGCGGTGTTGGATTTTCCTCCTGCCATAAACCGCTTTGTGCCTCTTGCGCTCGAACTTGTGCCTTAGCCAAAATGACATCCTTCGAGTACTCCGCATAGTGCCAAGCAAACCCAGCGGATACGAGACTAAGGTTAACGTTGAATTTATCCACATAAGCGAGGACAAGTACGCGTTCGTAACGGTCGGTCCCGGTGATTTGCAATGTGATGATTCGTCCAAACACCATGTCGCTAAGGGCTTGCTTTGCTTCCTGACCGAAGGACTGATCCAACTCTGGCGCATCAATGCCATCAAGCCTGATTTTCACTCTCGCACCAGCGGGCGATAAAACGGTGATCGTATCACCATCATGGATGTCAACAACGCGGCACGCTATTGTCTCTGCCCGCAGATTGCCCACCACAGACATAAGGCAGAATAGCACTATGAGGCTCGCGGGAAGATTCTTCATAGCTCAACATGTAAAAAATGAGCTGCAAAGCAAACTGTATTCTGTGCTGTCATCACTGGCGATTTTCCGCTTGTGTCACTTGGCCTTCCCCTTCGCCCTAGCCCGCCACTCCCAAGGGGGTATCGGCGCAGGATCGGCCCACAGCCCACGCCTTGCCCCTTTTGCCGCGTTCTGCGCTGCCAGCAGTGCCTCGTCCTTGGAATACTTGTCGAAACGCCACGCGAGGCCACGGCGCACCATTTCGAGGTTGGCGTTCACGCCCTCGACCATGACGACGGCGAGCGTGCGGATGCTAGATGAACCGGCGCTGGCGGTCATGTGGTGACTCCTTTCGTGCGGCGTGCCCGAATCACGAAAAACGCGACAGGCGGCGCGGCAAAGCCCAACCAGAAAGCCAGCTTCATCGGCCATTTCTTAGCATGCAGCGGATTCACCGGGAAAATAGTCTCCACGCCTCCGCGCACGCTACCTGCGAACTCAGTGAAGCCAGGGGAGATATTCCAAGTGGCGAATTGATCAAAGCACCAAGGAAGAATGGCAACGGCACCCCTGCCTAAACTGCCAATGAACGAGGTAAAGTAGCCTTGGCCGTTGTCGTCGGGGGCCTGCATCAATGCCTCCCGCAGCTCTTGCTTGCCGTTGTCACTCAACAATTTGTAGTCAGGATCAGCAGCGATTATGCGATTAAAGTATTCATTTTTTTTCGCAATCTTGTCCTCGGCCGTCAAAGACCGGTATTCTTCAGATGATCTGACTTCATTCCACCGAATGCTATTCCATCTGCTCGCCTCCTCCCGTGCCTTATCCCTTTTGTATTCCTTGGAAAGTTGATAAAGCCCCGGTGCGGCTAACAGCAGGGCACAGAGAACGCCAGCACCGATGATGATGAGGAATTGCTTTGGTGTCATGCGGCAAGGCTAGGGAGGCTGAAGCCAGAACGCAATCAGCAGATTTTGCGAATCCGCCAAACAGGGTGTCATGGGTGTCATTTGCGTTTCCATGACACCACTGACACCCTTTTTCCCAAGTTTAGAAATCTGCCTCGGGTGGATGAATGATCCACTTCCGCACCGTCGGCGTCCTTGCACTCTCGATTCGGGCAGGCATGTCCTTGGCTAGACGCCCAAGGTAGGTGCCACAGGCATTGTTCCAGTGCAGCAGCTTGGCTGCCTCCTGGCACACTCCAGACTGGCCGCCCGTAAGCTCATGCTCCAACTCGTCAGCGGTTCCCTCCCATTGCGGCTGTATGTTGCGGGCATGGAACAGCTCCTTGTCGATCAAGGAAAGCAGGCGTGCCTGTGGCGACAGTTCACGAATGGCGGTCAATAGCTCGGGGTGGTGCCAATGCCGGATTCCACATCGGTCGTTTTCCAGCGCCTCGGGAATGACAAACTCATTCATCAGCCAGTGAATGAATGCTGGCAGCTCTTGCCGCAGCGTGGCGGCAAAGGCCGCCGTTTGTTCGGTGGTGCCTGTCGGCATTGGCATGGGTTTTTTGCTGGCCCGCAGAATGATGAACTTGTCCTCCAGTGACTCATCCAAGGGCGGCAGCACTTGGAGTGATTCAGGTTCTTCGTTCAAGGTGATGGTCATGCGCCAGATGGGATCAAGAGTCAGTGCATCGCGGTTCTTGGCGTGCATGCGTTGCGCGTGTCCGAACAGCAGTTCCTTCACCCGCGCCCCAAAAGCACGCCTTGCACGCATGTCGGTGCTGGCCTGTTCATCATCCAACCGCAAATGCTCTGCCGCGAACAGCTCCGAATTGAAATCCGTGGCTCCCGTCATGTAGGCGTACGGCTTGCTCTCTCGCTCGCCCATCATCCAAGTGATGATCGTTTGCAGCAGGCTCTTGCCGCACTCAGCAGGGCCAGCAATGACTAGAACCTGTCCCGGCTTGCGCGTGCGTGCATGGAGGCATCGAAGCGCATTTTGCAGCCAGCCGTAAAAGTGGGTCAACTGGTCATCCCCATCACTACCAAACATGCCATTCAGCAGCGCTTTCAGGGTTGGGAAATCTCCTTGCTGCGGTGCCATCAGGGATGGCGCGGTGGTTACGAGAATCAGCGAGCCATTGACCGTTCGCGGCCCCTTGGGATGCCCCGCCAGTGCGCCAGCATAGGCAACGCCCTTTTCCGTTTGCAGATTAAATAGAAACATGTCGAAAGCGCTAATGCCACCCCCCTCCGGTGGTTTGACCTGCATGCCCAGCACTCTGCATTGACGGCGGAGCATGGACTCATTCACAGGAAACCAGTTTTCGCGGCCATCGAGAACGAGATATTCCTTGCGGGAGCGGTCATAGAAAACGGTTTCTGCCCACTGTGCGAGATTCCCTTTCCAACCGCCTTCCACCGCACGCTTGAGCAGTGAGCGGATGGTGACGGGCCTGCGGCCCTTGGCCTGCTCTTGGAATGAGCGCCACACTGCCGCCGTGTCTTTTTCATCCTCGTACTTGGTGCCGGTGGCGGACCATTCATCGAACGCGGCGTACGCTTCGTCGTCTTGGGATGAGGCAAACTGGTGCTTCAGGGCTGCCGCGATCTCCAGCCACTCGGGACGGGAGCAGTCCGCGTCGATGAACGTCAGCGCCTCCTTGACCTGCTCCAATGTAAGCCCATGAACGGGGAACTGAAAGAAGGTCAGGAAGTCGTCAACGCTGTTGACCGATGACACACGGCTGGGCTTGCTGCCTGACGTGATGCTTGGCAGCGAATCCAAATCCGTGGCGATGTCTTCCACGGTGAACGCTCTGCCGTCGAAGTGAGTGACTAGTGTAGTCCGTCAATCGGACT
>DNXB01000171.1 GCA_003506995.1 Verrucomicrobiales bacterium | reverse complement strand
AGCAGTGTCATGATCTCGCGCACGACGCGCTCATCCAGCTTGCGCTCCCGCAGCACGTCCCAGATGCCGCCGGTGAGGTCGATGCTGCGGCGGCGGACGAGTTCCAGCAGTTCGTCATCGCTCGGCTCACGCAGCGCATCACGCACCTGCATGGCGCGTTGTGTCCAAGCCTCCTGCGGGCTGCCGGGCCGGTCGTCTCCCATGACGTGTCAGCAGGTGTGGATCAATAGACCGAGGCGGTTTTCTCGACTTTGCCATCCTTGGCGATGCGCGTGACGCGGTAGGCCGAGGTGCTGCCGTACAACGTACCATCGCCATTGAAGGAGAAACTTTGGAAGTACTCCGGCCAGCCCGGGATGGTATCGACTTTGAATTTCACCGGCTGGATATTGGCCACGGTGGTGAGCATGCCGTCGCGCATGCTGCCGGTGGCCAGGACTTTGCGGTCGTTGGAAAGTCCGGCGCCGTAAAAGCCGCTGACGGTCAGGTCAAAGATCGAAAAACTGCCGTCCGGCTTGATCCGCGCATTGTCATCGCCAGACTTCACCACGAAAAAATCACCCTCGTCGATGAATCCAAAAGCGCCCGAGTAAGGGGCGGAATAACCGGTCTTCCCCTGCTGGATGATCTTGCCGCTGGTGGCGTCTGCGATGAGGAACTGGGAACTCTTGGCATCGTTGGCATGCACGAAAGCGTTTTTTTCAGCTCTCTTAAGATCCGTCGGCGGTGTCTGCTTGGTTTCTGTTTTGTCGTCCTCAGAGGAGAAGAGCACCGCCACCCGGGAGCCTTTGCTGTCCAGCCCCAGCAGCGCGGCATTCGGCTTGTCCGGCAGGGGAATGGTGGCCTTGACCTTGTGGTCCGTGAGCGAGCGGATTTCCACGCGTTTCGGCGAGGAGAGCGCGCAAGCATACACATCAGCCATGGGAGCGGCGGTGAAATAGGGCGCGTCAGCGGGAGTGCCGTCGGCGCTCCAGTCGCTGGTCTTGAACAGGCGAATTTCGTCACTGGTGTCCAGCAGCGCCAGACGGGAGTTGTCCTTGCTGAAAATCAGTTTCACGACGGTGGTGTCGGCCAGGATGCGCTGCTTGGTTTCCAATGTCACCGGGTCCAGAATGTAGAGCACGCGATTGTCACCGGCGGCGGCCAGGAATTTCCCATCGGAGGAAACCCCCACGGCCAGGCCGCCGACAGGCGTGGAGGCATGGATTTGGAAACCAGAGCCGCTGAAGAGCAATCCTGCCAGCAGCAGCAGTGCGGCCGCAGGCGGAGGTGCGGCAGCCTTGCCCTTCTTCATGATCAGCAGCGCGATGGGCACGCCCACGCCAATCACGAGCAGTGTGATGCCCAGCGCCGGACGGTAGGCCAGCCAGGCGATGGCGATGGTGACGAGCGAGGTGGGCACGGCGACGACCACGGCAATGAGCGAGGTGCCAAAACGCATGATGCTGCCGAGGATGGGCAGCACATCGGCCAGCACGCCCAGCGGGGCCAGCAGCATGCTCATGCCGATGTACATCGCCACAAAACCGCCGAGACGCAGCAGCCAGGTCATCATGGTGTTCGCGGCCACGGCGGCGGCAAACATGTCCGCCGCAGGCACCACGCCGTCATCCACCAGCTCGATGCTGGTGCCGGTCTTGGTGCGGTAAGGCTCCAGCCGGGAGCCACGCTGCTGCGCCACGACGGACACCTCCGCAGGCTTCACGACTTCAAAGGTGATGCGCACATCGCCGATCTGCGGTGTCATCGCAGCGGGCGTCGTGGCGACGGCGGTGGGTGCTGGCACCGCGCCTGGGGCGCTGCCCAGCGGATTGGGCACGACAGCACCCGGTTGCACCACCCCCGGCTGCGGCATCACAGCGTTCGGCGTGATGGAGCGGTAGATCGTGTTGCCCTGCACCTTGAATTCCGGCGGCACCTGCGCTGGCGGCGCCAGCGGCTCGGCTTTGCCCACTCGGCCCGGCATGGAGCCGCCGAGCTGGAAGCCGCCCAGCGTCACCACCTTGGCCGCCTTCGTCGCCGACTCCACCGGCAGCACGCCGGGATTGACGTGTGTGGCCGCTTCCCTGAAACCGTCCGAGGGGATCACTTTGTCTGACCAGACCTTCTCATAGGTGTAGGTGGTCACCGTCTCGGTGCCGCCGCCCACCTTGTTCTGCGTCTTGCTGCTGCTCTTTTCCTTCCACTGCAGCATCTCGGCGTTGCGCTTGAGGCGCAGCGCCTTGGCCTCCACGGCAAAGATGTCATCACGCAGGATTTCCTCGGTGGTGGCCAGCCCGCTGAGGTGAACGAGCCTGCCCTCGTTCGCGCTGTCCGCGCTGGCAGACTCCACGCTGATCACAGCGGCGGAGCCTTCCTCCAAACCTTTGGCTGTTTTCACAGCCCGCCCTTCATTCCAGGCGGTGACGCCGATCCCGGCGACGAAGAGAATGATGCCTCCGATCATTCCCTTGATACTGTTCCCCAGTCTGGAGAACCACGACTCGCGAGTGACTTCTGTAGTGGCCATGGGGAAACCTTTTTAGCATCCTGCACTTAGCATGGCAAATTGCAAATCGCCTCAATCCAGCAAAACCTTGAGAAGCAGGTTCTCGAACTCGAGCAGATTGATCTCCTCGCCGGCCTTCACCCTCACGCCATCGTCCGCTGGGAGCGTTTGTCCCAGTGTGGGGCCGTCCTCGGTCACGACTTTGATCTTCGCCTCGTGGCTGCCCATGATTTCAGGATGCGCCACCGCCACGGCGGCCATGGTGTCCCAGAAGAAGAACCAGCCGCCGTCGATGCCTTCCTGCACGGCATTGAGCAGGTCCAGCACCAGCTCGGACTGCGTGTCGCGCTTCGCCTCGCGCACACGATCTCGGAACGCGGTGGTCACTGGCAGATTCTTCGTGGCCTCCACTGGAATGAGCCGCAAAGGCACGCCGCTCTTCAACACGATCTCCGCCGCCTGCGGATCGAGGTAGAAATTCCACTCCGCCGCGCCGTTGCGGATGCCCACGAAGGGTTTGTCCACGTTGCCAGGCCCGTTGATCGCGCCGCCCATCGCCACGATCTCTTTGATTTTCTTCGCCAGCTCCGGTTTGGCCTTCAATGCCTGCGCGAGATTCGTCATCGGCCCCATCGTCACGATGGTCACGGGTTCGGTGCTTTGTTCGAGCGCGTCAGCCATAAAATCCGCCGCAGATTTCGCGCTCAACGGCGTCACGGCCGCAGGCAGTTTCAATCCGCCGAGACTGTTGGCCTGCGCTTTCCAAAAATCCGGAAACGCACGCTGTCCTTCCAGCGGTCCGGCTTGTCCCATCGCCACGGGAATGTTGCGATGTCCCGCCAGCTCCAGAATTCGCCGCGCATTTTCCGCGCCTGCCTGGGTGTCGGCGATGCCATGCGTGATGGTGATGCCTTGGAGCGCGACGCCCGGCTCTTTCAGCAGGTAGAGCAGGCCCAAAACGCTGTCGATGCCCATGTCCGTGTCCAATAGCACCGGGCGCTTGGCAATGACCGGCGCGACGACATCCGCAATGACGATGCGGCCTTCGACTTCCGGCGCGACCTCGCCACGCGTGCGGATGTAGCGTTCGAGAACGTCGGCCAGTGTGTTGCCGGATTCCGGACCGACGATGATTTTCGCCTTGGTCAGCACTTCATAGCCATCGCCACCGCGCACCATGTAGTCACCCACCGCCATTTTGTAGGTGCGCTTCAAATCCAGCGGCTCGCCGTTCACCATCACCTCGCGCACGCGATCACCGGCGGGCGCTTTCGGGTCCACTCGAAAGCGCAGACCGGAGACCTGCGGGAAACGGCCCACGCTCTCGCCCAGTCGTCCCACACCATGGTTCAAGGCCGCCAGCACCAGCGCGCCATCGCCCTCCACCGTGCAGACGGTGCCGCCAAAGGGATGAACGGCCACTACATCGCGCAGTTTCAGCATGCCCGGAGGAAAGACACGGTTGCCGCGAATGCTGCCGGCGTTCAGGATCGTCAGCTCCGCCTTCGTGTCCTCCTTCATCGCGTCCGCCAGCAGGTTGCCCAGGTTGCTCTCACGCGAGCGCACGCTCTCCGCCACCGCGTCCAGTGGCACGCGGGTGCGGCCCACCTCCACCTCCAGCGCCTTCCCCAGCCGGTCTTCAAAATCCTGCGCCACCGCCGCCGTGGCCGGATCATCCGGCAGGCTGGCGTTGATTGGGATCAGCTCGAACTGCTTCTCGATCACGCCGTCCGCCGTTGGCACGATGTCGATGCGCGCCACGAAACGCACGTCGCTGCCGGATTTGGTGATCAAAGTCCTGCCCACATGCGTGGTGATCGCCTCATGCTCATGGCCGCCCATGATCACATCGATCTCCGGGCAGAGCAGCGCCAGCCGGCGGTCATCCGCATAATCAAGATGCGTCACCGCCACGATCACCTGCGCGCCTTTGGCCTTCAGTTCTGTCACCATCTTCCGCGCCGACTTCAGCGGCTCATCAAAGCGGAATCCCTCCCGCCGGTCCGGGCTGATCTCATCACCCGCCAGGCAGATGCCGAGATAGCCGACCTTCAGACCGCCGTAGTCACGCAGCAAAAACGTTGGCGCCTCGCCCAGCGGCTTGCCGTCCTTCTCCTCAAACATGTTCGTCACGAGCCACTGCCACTTCGCCTCCTTCATCCGCTGCCGCAGCACATCCGGGCCGAAATCGAACTCGTGATTGCCCAGGATGCCGATGTCCACGCCGCAGGCGTTCAGCGCCTCCATCATCTGCTGCCCGCGAAACACGCTCGACGCCACCGAGGGCGAGAGAAAGTCGCCGCACAAGATCATCTCCACCTTGCGGCCCTCCGCCTCCACCCGCTTCTTCAGCGTCGCCACACGCGCCAGGCCGCCCGCCTTGCCGTCATCCACCGGCAGCGCGGTGTACACGTCATTGAGCTGAAGCAGTGTCAGCGGCGCGTGGTTTTTCGGCAGCCCTTCATCCGCATGCAAGGTGGCGATGACGAGGAGCAGGCTGCTAAACGCGGCCAGACGACGGAATGACGAGCGGATCATGTCGCGGGAGTGTGGAGTTAAGACGCGCGGCTCACATGAAGCAGCGGCATGGAGGCCATCTAACAGCAAAAACTCCACGTTCAACTGCCAGCATCATTGCCGGGCTCGAAGACGGCCAGTGACTGCCTTGCGGCCCAGAACCAGCAGCGCCATCAGCACCAAGGCGGGAAGCAGCCACCAGCGCTGGCCGCTTGGTGCGGCGGCGGCTTTGGCGTCCTCCTCCTTCATCTTGAGGAACGGATCGTCCGCATAGCTGGTGACATAGAGAAAGTCCGGTTCCTGGGCGCTGAAGGGCATTTCGGTGACCTGGCCTTCCTGCTCAAAAAGGCCGCGAATCGTCTGCAGCGGCCCGGTTTGCTCGAAAATCCCGAACGTGATCCAGAGGTTTTCCACCGGACGGTCGTTGAACTCATGAACAAAGGTCACGTCCGCGTTTCGCAGCGCATATTCCAGCTCGCTCATCGGCGGGCTTTTCATGGCGTTCGGCCACAGCCACTCAAACCGGGCCTGGGTGCCCAGTTGGGTCTTCTGCTGGTTGATGAGGAGAAGAACATGCCTGTTGAGGTAGTCAACGATGCCCGGCTGCGCCGCCGTCAGCTCCGCCATGCTGATTTTCGTGTCCCCGTCGCTGTCGATCTTCACAAACCGCGTCAGCGTGAAAAGGTTGAAGGTCAGGCGTGTTTCCAGCCGGTGCGGCTCGATCTTCATCCGCAGGCTGCTTTCATCCGCCACATGAGCGCGGGCGGAGTGATGAAGGACAAACGAAAAAAGGACAAACGCCGACAGAAAACGGGAGCAGTTCATGCATTACCGCTTCGTTAGTTTCGCCGCGAAGGAACGGTGCGCCGCCTTGCCGAGCGATTTGTTCAAAGCGGCGAGCACGCCGGCCGCATTTTCGCGCACGAGCGCCTGCACGTCGAGTGTGAGGCCGGGAAAGACCTGGCTGCGGAGCAGATGCTGGCGGTCTGGCTCCAGGGCGATAAAGTTATCGTCCTCAAGCACGAACCACCGGCAGATTTTTTCCACCGGCTGCCACACGAGGTACTCACGCACACCAGCCCGGCGGTAGGCGTCGAGCTTGCCATGCAAATCGAGCGCGGCGCTGCTCGCGGCGATTTCCACCACGAGTTCAGGCGCACCGTGGACATAGCCGTCCTTGCCGATCTTGGCCTGCCCGCCGGATTTGATCATGAGCAGCGCGTCCGGCTGCGGGATGTTGTCAGCGTCAAAACGCACGGTGGAGTTGGCGGCAGCCCAAACTCCAGAAGTGCTGGCCACATAGGTAAAAAGCCAGCCCTGGATGATGTTGTCCGGGATGCCATGTTGTTTTGCGCGTACTGGGGATGCCATATAAACGATGCCGTTGATGAGTTCCGCCTTCTTGACCTCCGGCATGGCCTCGTAGCGGCGCAGAAACTCGGTGGCCGTGAGCCGGTCGCCACTTTGCAGCAGCGGCGGCGCGGCCACCACCGTGCGGCGTTTGGCAGTCGTGGCTGCGGCTCGGCGGGCGGAGATCATGGCGCATCATC
>DNXB01000061.1 GCA_003506995.1 Verrucomicrobiales bacterium | reverse complement strand
CCGCACATCCCCGGATGCGTATTCGTCCGTCTCGACCTCGGACGCGATCCCTGGAGGGCGGTTGACAGCACCATCAGGCTTAGCCGCCTGGTCAACAATGGCGATGTCCCAGCCCCGGTACCTGAGGGCGTCGTCGAAGCCCTGCAGGACATGGGTCTGGACAATGGCCGGATCGTCATTACCTCCAGCCTGCGTCCAGGCGGCAAAGTGGCGATCTTGAACGGCTGGATAGCAAGGGACGCGTCATGGTTCTGCTGAAACTCATCGGCCGGGAAACGCATGTAGCGGGCCGCGCCGCGCAACTCCAACCGCTTGTATAACCATAGATGAGTTGATGCTTGTGGCTGCAGAAAGCCTAAGGGCAACTCAACCTCCCGTCCATTGCGGTTATGCAAAAAGTCGCTACGCACAAATCACAACAAAAATCATCCGCCCCTCCACAGTTTTTGCATTTAAATGTTGATTGATATCAATCTCTGCGCCGACAGCGCAGGATAAGCTGTCTCCCAGTTGAAGAGGATTGGGTATGAGCGTGTTTTTCACCCAGCTTGCGGTAGCAATGCTGAAGCGCTCGCCCAGACTAGAGTTACGCTTCAGGAGAAGAGATGACGCATGACACCTTGGCACGCGCGGTGCCGGGCGAGACGCGCTGGTTTCCTGCGCTGCGGCGTTTGTTGATGCGGGAGCGCTATCAGCTCGCCGGCGGCCTGCTATTCGCCGCCGTCCTGCCCCTCCTGCTGTGGATCGGCACCGGGAAGCTTTCGGCGGCGGGAGGCTACGCGGACACGACGCTGATGGTGGGTTTTGCCGTGGTCCTCAGCCAGTTCTTCGTGCAAGCGCTGGCGCGCTATCCCGCTCCATCATCACTGTCGATCTCGTTGCCGGCCGTCTCCGCCGCATTCGCCGTCGTGATCGTCGGCATCACCATTACCCACGCCGAATACTCCCGCGGCCTCCTGCTGTCAGGCTTTGTCATCAGCGTTGCATGGTATGCTCTGCTCGGCACAGCAAAGCGCCAGTACATGCAGCCGCGCCTCGTGCTCGTGCCTGCTGGCGCAGGCGTCAACCAGTTCTGCGGCTCCTCGTGGCGAGTGCTTTCCTCACCCTCGCCCGAGGTCGTGAAGCACGCACAAGGCATCGTCGCCGATCTCGAAGCGGATCTGTCACCTGAGTGGCGGCAGTTCCTTACCTCTTGCGCCGTCGCCGGGATCCCCGTCTACGACAGCACCAGAATGCGCGAGATGATCACAGGAGAAGTGGAACTCAACCGTATTTCCGATATCGGCTTCGAGGCCCTGCTGCCGCACCGCAGCTATCTCATTCTCAAGAGCGCAATCGATTTCTCCATCGCCGCGCTCATGCTGCCGCTGGCGCTTCCGGTGATCGGCCTTGCGGCAGTCGCGGTCCGCCTCGAAAGCAGAGGACCCGCGCTTTTCGTGCAGGAGCGGGTCGGTTACCAGGGCCGCGTCTTCAGGTGCTACAAGCTCCGGTCCATGCGCAGCAGTGAGGCCGGCGCAGGCCTCCCCTTCACCACCGACCACGACCCGCGCATCACGCGGGTGGGCGCCTTCATCCGCAAGTACCGCATCGACGAGTTGCCTCAGATCTTCAACATCCTGAAGGGCGAGATGAGCTGGATCGGCCCCAGGCCCGAGTCGGTGCCGCTCTCGCAGAATTACGAAGCGAGCGTGCCCTTCTACCGCTTCCGGCACGCCGTTAAGCCGGGCATCAGCGGCTGGGCTGCCATCCAGCAGGGCAATGTCGGCGGTGTCGACGCCGCGACGATCAAGCTGCGCTACGACTTCTTCTACATCAAGAACAGTTCCTTCTCCCTCGACCTCTACATTGCCTACAGGACAGCCGTGATCCTTCTCACGGGCTTCGGCTCGAAGTAGAGGGAGCATGCGCCACATGAGCATGCCGCAATGAGCCACGCAGCAAAGACGGCTGAATTCGCCGCATACCGCACCGCCGCCGGAGGCCTGACGTGGCCCGCGGCGATCAGTGGCGTGATCCTGCTTGGGATCGTTGCGGGCGGCTCGTCCGAAGCCAATTCGGCGGCCTTCACCCTCTTCAGGTTGCTGAGCATCCTGCTCTTCGCCGCAGCCCTCCTCCGTCTTCTGCAGGCAAGGCTGGCGCTCGCGGAACGGCTTGCCCTGGTGATCGCCGGGCTGGCGGTGGTCCTCGTGCTGCTGCATCTGGTTCCGTTACCCTATGGTGTCTTCTCCGAACTGCCGGGGCGCGGCTACGTTGCTACGGTATTCTCCGTCGCGGGCATCCCCGAAAGATGGATGCCGCTCACCCTGAGCCCGGACGCGACCTGGGCCAGCCTGCTGGCACTCATGCCGCCGATCGCGATTTTCCTTGCTGCGCTCACCGCCGACCCGCGTGGGCGCTGGATGATTGCTGGAACCATCCTGATCGGCGTCGTCGCCAACGTGCTGCTGGGCCTGGCGCAAAGGTTCCAGGGGCCAAAAAGCAGCCTCTATCTCTATGAATTCGTCAACTCCGGGTTGGCAACCGGCTTCTTTTCCAACCGCAACAATTTTGCGATGCTGCTGTGCCTCGCAATTCCGCTCATCTGGGCCGTCACCCACAAGCTGTCGCGCCGCAGCCGGAACAACAAACTCGTCGTGCTGGCCGCCGGCGCGGTGATGATGGGAAGTGTCTTCATCGGGCTGGCGGTCTCGGCGTCGCGCTCGGGCATACTGCTCGGCATGCTGGCCCTTGCACTGTCCACGGTCATGATCTGGACGCCGTCGTCCTCGCGCAACTCCTCCCGCACTCGCGGGGCGCTGTTGGCAATCTTGGCTGCCGGATTGATCATCGGCCAGTTCGGCATGATCGGCATCCTGCGCATTGCCGAGACCGATCCAGTCACGGAGTACCGCACCCAGATCAGGCAGGTCACATTGGGCGCAGCCTCGGACTACCTGCCGCTCGGCAGCGGTTTCGGAACCTTTGAGGCCGTGTACGCCATGCATGAGACACCAGCGACGATGCTGAGCGCCTACGTCAACCACGCTCACAATGACTGGCTCGAACTCTGGCTCGAGGGAGGAGTTCCCGCAGCCATCCTGATGATGGCCTTCATCATCCTCTTCATCTGGCAGGCGGCACGTATCTGGAACCCCAAGGGCCCCTACGCATCGCACGTGCTTCCACGCGCGGCGAGCATCGGCGTGCTGGTGCTGATGCTCCACTCACTCCTTGAGTATCCGCTGCGAATGCCAGCGCTGGCATGCGTCTTTGCGCTTCTGCTCGCAGTCATGCTATCCTT
>DNXB01000560.1 GCA_003506995.1 Verrucomicrobiales bacterium | reverse complement strand
GGCAATGCGTGCAGGTCTGGTTGCACTTGCGGCCCACATTGATTTGCAGCGTCTGAAAAGCGCCGCGCGTGAGCGAGACGTGGTGCCGTTGGAGCTGTTCGATGAAGCGGTTCATGCAGTGTCAGCAGCAGCTCGCGCCTTCGCCGCCTTCACGGCAGTTCGCAGCCTCGGTGGTGGCATTGTAATCTTGTCCCTTGGTCTCCTTGGGATGGCGGAGTCTCATGCTGGTGCAATCGAAGGGCTGCGCCTGTTCGCGTGGAATCGGCACACGCGGCTCGATGAAAGCGAAGTGGTCGCGATACGGCGTTTGCTGGTAGAGCTGGAACGTTTTGTCGCACACGGCGTAGCGTTTGCCGCGCTCCAGCGCGTGGCCGTCGTCGTCGAGCACCTTGAGGAAGGGGCCTTTGTAAATCACGGCCTGATTCCGCTCGAAGCATGGCCCCTGCTTGCCCTTCCAGGCCTGCACGGTCACGCTGCGAAACTCAATGCCCTCCACCGTCTGCCACGGCATTTCGTCGTGCTTCAGAAGCTCGATGCCATGGAAGCCGGCGTCAGCAAAGGCCTTGAGGAAGCCTTCCTCGGTGTAAGCGCCGCTGATGCAGCCGCTCCACAGGATGGGATCGCGCTGCATGTCCTCCGGCACGTCCTCATCGCTCACGATGTCGGAGATGACCGCCCGCCCGCCCTTTTTCAGCACGCGGAAGATTTCATCAAAGAGCTGCCGCTTCATGCGGGCATCGACGAGATTGAGCACGCAGTTGGAGACGACCACATCCACCGATTCATCGGCCACCAGCGGATGCTTCACGCGCAGATCAGCGGCGAGGTCATCGGCTGCGAGGTAAGACGCAGCATCGGTGATGGGATGCTTCTTCAACTCGGCATCGAGAATCTCCAAATCCAGCGCCAAGTCCTGGATGCGCCCTTTGCGAAACTCGACATTCGCGTAGCCCACACGCTCCGCCACGATGGGCGCGTTGCGCCGGGCGACCTCCAGCATGTCGTCCGTCATGTCCACGCCGATGACTCGCCCCTGCGGCCCCACTACCTGCGAGGCGATGAAGCAGATCTTTCCCGTGCCACTGCCCAGATCGAGCACAGTCTCGCCCGGCTTCAGATGTTTCGACGGATCACCGCAGCCGTAGTCCTTCTCGATGACTTCGGCGGGGATGATCTTCAAATACTGCGGGTCGTAGCTCACCGGGCAGCACAGCGCCGCTTCAGAGGCCTTGGCGGCAGCGGCATAGCGGTCACGCGTTGCGGACTCGGCAGAAGTGTGGCTGGCAGTCGTTTGCGGCAGGGACATGAGATTGGAAAAGCTAAAGCAAATCTTGTCAGAGGTGCGCAAGGGCGCGTCATAGCACGATGCAACAAGCATGTGTTTATTCCCAAATATTTCAGAAAGCAGCCGCTAATCTTCACCGCAAAGAACTTTGCTCAGCCCGCTCGTCTGCGCCAAAGAATGCCCATCATGAAAATGCGCGACAGTGGAATGCCCGAGGAGGATTATTGGGAAACCTTGCTCGATGTGCCGCTCATCCTCGACCAGCTCGGTGTGGACGACACGTTGAGCGATGTGGTGGAGCTGGGCTGTGGCTACGGCACCTTTTCATTGCCCGTGGCGCGACGCATCACCGGCACACTGACCACGGTGGACATCGAGCCGGAGATGGTGCGTCGAACCGCTGAACGTGCCGCGAAGGAGGGAATCCAGAATCTGCAGTGCGAACTGCGCGATGTGATGAAGGAAGGCTTCGGTCTGCCCGATGCCTCACAGGATGCCGCGCTGCTTTTCAACATCCTGCACTGCGAGCAGCCAGTGGCGCTGCTGAGCGAGGCGGCGCGTGTCGTGCGTCCGGGCGGCAGTGTGCTCATCATTCACTGGCGGCATGATCTTGTCACACCGCGCGGACCATCTCTCGACATCAGACCGCGTCCCGAGCAAATCATCGGTTGGGCCGGGCAGACAGGCCGCCTGGTTTGCGAAAGCAAGGTGATCGACCTGCCCCCGTGGCACTATGGCGTGAGGCTCGTGAGGCAGCTCAGTGCTTGCTGACTTCCACGCCAAGCTCCCGAAGCTGCTTCTGCACGATTTTCAGCACCGCGCGACCGTCTTTGGTGATCTTGTAAGAGCGCGGTGCCTTAGGGCCACGAGCAGGATCGACGGTGGAGGTGAGCCAGCCGTTGCGTTCCATGCGCTTGAGCAGAGGGTAGAGCGTGCCAGGACTGACATCATAACCGTGATGCGCCAGCTCCTTCAGCATCCACTGGCCGATCACCTCGCCCTCGGCGGCATGATGCAGCACATGCACCTTCCAGAAGGAGAGCAGGATTTCATGATTGACGAGCTTGAGGTCCACGGCGGCGGCAGGAAGTGTGATTCCGATGCTTGAGACGCAGGATGTGGCTTCTTCCCACAAATTCAAATCAAGCTTTGTGCCGATTCAGCGGAGGTAAATGAACTCGTTGCTCATCATCAGCGCCTGGCAGAGCTGCGCCCAGGCCTGTTGCTCGCGCTTCTCGGTGTCCTGCTGGCTGGAATTCAGCGTGGCGTTGGTCGTGATGAGGAAATTCTGCGCACGGTGGAGATCGTCGTCGGTGGCCTCACGGGCAAAGGCGAGACGGTAGGCGGCGCGGAGGCGCTGCACGTTTTCAGAGGAGAGCTTGGCGAGACGTTGCGCGAAGGAACGCGCTGCGTCGCTGGCGAGATCGCTGTTCATGAGCAGCAGCGCCTGCGGAGAGACGACGGTGCTGTTGCGCAGGCCGGTGGAGGTCGAAGGATCGGGATAATCGAACTGCTGGAAGAGGTCGTAAAGGTTGTTGCGGATGATTGGCAGATAAAGGGCGCGGCGCGTGCTGCCGTAGGTGGTGAAGTCTTTGGAGGTGTGGTTGAAAACGAACTCGCGATTGCGGCGCGGGATGGTCTTGCCTCCGAAGGTGGTGTCGAGGCTGCCAGCGACATGCAGCAGCGCGTCGCGCACCTCCTCGGCTTCGAGACGGCGGACGGGGAAGTGCCAGAGAAGATGGTTTTCAGGATCAATATCCTGGGCATGACGAGGCAAGTGCTCAGTGCTCAGTGCTGAGTGCTTAGACTGAGCACTGAGCACTGCTGCGGAGCCGCGAAGCGAAAACTGAGAACTTGCCTGCTGATACACTTGCGAACTCATGATGAGCCGGTGCATGTCCTTGAGGCTCCAGCCATTGCTGGTGAACCAGCGGGCCAGCCAGTCGAGAAGTTCTGGATGCGTGGCCTTCTGGCCGAGCAGGCCGAAGTTGTCGGTGGTGGGGACGATGCCTTGATTGAAGTGCCAGGACCAGATGCGGTTGGCCATGACGCGCGAGGTGAGCGGATGCTCCGCGCTGGCCAGCCAGCGGGCGAGTTCGAGGCGGCCGCTTTGATTCGAGGGAAACTGCGGCTGTGCTTTGAGTGATGCCTGCACCACCTGGACGAAGCCGCGCTGCACGGGTTTGCCGAGGGCGAGGTGGTTGCCACGAATGTGAACGGGCAGCTCCTTGAAGACCTTCGGTGCCTCAGACACGGCCAGTGTGGTGGGCAGGTCGGGGAGATTGCTCTCCGTGGTCATCATTGTGTCCATCAGGGCGCGAACCTTCTCAGCGACCTCCTTCGGATACAGCACGATGGGTTCCGGCGGCAAGGCGAGAAAGCCGGCGGCTTTGTCCAGCTCGGCACGGGCTTGATGGAGCAGTGAGCCTTCGTCGTCCTTGACCTTGGCTTTCACGGCCAGCTTTTCGGCGGCGCTGAAGATCGCGGCGAAGTAGTCGCGCAGAGGCGTTGCCGTGCCTGTCGCCTTCATGGCGTCATGCCAGGGCTTGAAGACGGGCAGGTTCTCATTCGCAGCGAGATAGACGCGGCAGTTCAGGAGGAGGTGAGGACGCAGACCGTGCTTTTCCGCGACGGGTTTGACGCTGCTCAAAGTCGGCGTGGCAGGCAGCTCGCAGGCGGCCATGAGGTAATCGACCGCATGCTCACGCGCCTCCTTTTTCAGAGCGGCGTTCGCCTCGGTCTGGGCCTTGGAGACGGCGCTTTTTTGCTCCTTGAGGATGCGCTCGGAGGATTTCACCGCCGCGAAGTCATCCAGCGATCCCATCGGTGCCTCATACGCCGTGCTCAGCGCGCCGATGCGGTCCACGCTGAAGCTTTGCGTGCTTTTGAAGATGGCGGCGAGCGCGTAGTAGTCGGTCTGCGGGATGGGGTCGAACTTATGGTCGTGGCAGCGCACGCAGCCGAGCGTCAGGCCCATGAAGGCGCGGCCCATGACGTCGATCTGCTCGTCGATGACATCCATGGCGAGCTTGTCCTTGTCCGGCTCGGCCAGCACCTTCGCGCCGAGATTGAGGAAGGCGGTGGCGGTGACGCGCTCGTGGCGCGTGGGGATGTCCTTCGATTCCAAAAGATCACCCGCAAGTTGCTCGGTGAGGAACTGGTCGAAGGGCTTGTCCGCGTTCATCGACTTCACGACGTAATCGCGGTAACGCCAGGCCGTGCCGAGGGCGATGTTTTCATCCAGACCATTCGAATCCGAGTAACGCGCGACATCCAGCCAGTGGCGGCCCCATTTTTCGCCGTAATGCGGTGAGCGCAGCAGGCGGTCCACGACCTTGGCGAAGGCATCCGGCGCATTGTCAGCCAGGAAGGCATCAACTTCGTTTGGTGTGGGTGGCAGGCCGGTCAAATCAAACGTGGCACGGCGGATGAGCGTGCGCTTGTCCGCAGGCGCGGCGAGCGCGAGGCCTTTTTCGGTGAGTTTTTCAAGGATGAAGGCGTCAATCGGATTCTCCGCCTTCACGCTGGGCACTTTCGGTTTCGCAATCGGGCGGAAGGCCCAGTGCTTGCTGCCTTCGGTGATGTCGATCACGCGCGGAGCCGCATGTTTGGCATCGGCAACGACCTCGCGAGGATCAGGCGCTCCCATCTTGACCCATGCTTCGAGCGCCTTCACCTCGGCGGAGGGCAGGGCGCCTTTCGGCGGCATCTGCATGTCCTGGTTGTGATAGCGCACTGACTCGATGATGCGGCTCTTGTCAGGATCGCCCGCCACGAGCGCGGGGCCGTTATCGCCGCCTTTGAGAATGGCCTCGCGCGAGTCGAGCTGCAACCCACCCTTGCTTTTGCCCGACTCGACGGAATGGCATTCGTAGCAGCGCTTGATGAGAATCGGGCGGATGGTCTTCTCGAAGAACGCGATCTGTGAGTCATCCGCAGGCGCGGCGGCAGCCGCGATGCCTGCATGCAGCGCGACGACGAGGGCAATGGGGGCGGAAACCTTCATGGGCGTCAAAAATACGGCCTCGCAGGGGGCTTCTTGCCGTCATTGCCGTGCTCCGGGGTATTGGACCGTCGAACTGCTCGCGTGACGAGCGCGGGCCCGTGCAGGTTCAGATGCGGGGCGATCTGGAGCAGCGTCGTGTTATCCACCACGCCGCATTTGACCGCCGCAAGCGCTTAGGAAATCACTGATTTACACCGCAGAGTCAGGAACGCCGCAGAGAAAAGCATTGTGAATCAATCCTCTGCGGCGTTCCAATCTCTGCGGTGTGGCTTTAATCAGCGCCTCCTTAGGTGTTGGTGCCGGACTTGGCGGCGCGATCAGCATCGCTGAGGCCGAGTCCGCGCATGGAATTGGCGATGACATCATTGAAAAGGTCTTCGAGAGGAACCGACATGGGACGCGATTCAATGCAGCCCTGAGTCAATGACAAGTGTCAGATCAGGATGGGCTTCAAAGGTTTGACAAACACCTCCCTCTCTTGTTATGGACATGTCCCTATGGAAATCACTGGATTCAAAAACCGTGCGGACTTGACGAAGAAGGCACTGGCCGCAGCCAATTGGGCACGAGAGAACGGTGACGAAGATGCGGCATCTTTGATTGAGCAAGAGATCGAGAAACTCGCGAGTGGGAAATTTGTGGTCACAATCATGGGGAAAGCGAAACGTGGGAAATCCACGTTGATCAACACGTTGCTGGGCAGGCGTGATGATGTCATCGCTCCGATAGACAAGCTCCCAGCATCGAGTGCGGTGAGCCGGTTTAGTTGGGCACTCCAAGAAAAAGCCACGGTTACGCTTCGCAGTGGCAGCACTGTCAGTATTTCCTTTGATCGCATTCGCGAATACGTCACTGAAGAGGAGAACCCTGAGAATCGCAAAGAGGTTGAGTTGGTCGAGATTTGCGGGCCGTTTCAGGGCATGGAGCCGGACTTGGTGCTGGTGGATACACCTGGGGCAGGTTCGCTCCACGAACACCATGACGCCCTTCTCCACGCCGTCATCCCGCAATCAGATGCGGTACTTTTCCTGGTCACCTCCCGGATGCCACTTGATCAGGAAGAACTGGAGCTTTTGGAGAGAGTGAAAGCCAGCGATATCCGCCGCATCTTTTTCGCCATCAACAAAGTGGACGAGATAAAAAACCCGCAAGACTTGCAGGATGCGCTTCGGCACAATCGCGATTGCCTCCAACGAATTGGCATCGACGTGGAGAAAGTTTATGAAATCAGCGCCAAACTTGCCTTCGATGGCAATACAAGTGCCAGCGGACTCACTCCACTGGTCAATGACGTAGCCGCTCTGTTCCGTGAGGAAAAAGGGGCAGTGCTGGTCGAACGGTTTTATGCGCGGGTTCGCGAAGTGTTGCAGCCTGTTGTGGATGCGAAATCAATGGAGGTGGCGCTCGTGGGCAAGGAACAGAGCGAACTGGAGGCTGAAGCAGCGCAACTCCATGAGGCAAAAGCAAAACTGCTGCGCACTCGGCCTGTGGTGGAAAAGGATTTCGACATGGAATGGCAGTCTGCCGTGGATGGCTTTGAGCGCGTGCTCAACAACGCCTACGAGCGAGTGAAGGAAGAATTGCGAGACCGTATTGAAACGACTGCGATGCCATCGCTCGGCTTGCTCGCGAAGGATATTGCGACGGTCCTCACGCGCACTATCGAGCGCGCCCTCGCGCCGCACTCCGAGCGCTTGGAGAAATCACTTCGCGAAGCGGTTGGCAAACTCGAGATGGCTTACCCGCTGCTCGAAATTGTAGATGCAGACAGAGCGCGCATCCGCATCAAGGAGGCCCACGCGCCGCTGGTTAAATCTGGCCTGCTTATTTCAGCCAGCCTCCTCGCGCCAGTCGTGCCTGGTGCGATTCTGGCATCAATCCCCTATGTCGGTTGGTTGCTTGGAGCAGGAGCCTCTGTCGCTCTGTTGCCCATCGGGTTTCCCCTGTTTGGTTTGGCGGCGCTAACCCTTCCTTTTGTCTATCGTGCCACGAAACTGAAGCTCAGAGATGACATGCTGGATGCGTGCGATAAGCAGGCAAAGATTGTGTTTGATCGGTTGCGATATGAGCGCGTGTCTGATTTGCGAAAAGCTGGTGAGCAGTTGAAGCGCCAGTTCGAGGCGCGCAGCGAGAAGCAAGTCGGAGACTTTGAGCATGCTCTTGCGCAAGCTCTAGCGTCGAAACGTGCTCCCGAGGATTTGAAACCCATGGCAGTGGTTGCAGCACGCGGCAGGCAGCTCCTGTTGGAATACTCACCAGCATCCTGAGTGCTCACCTGCACGATGAACGAGACCATCAGCCTGATTGATGAACTCCGGCTCCTGTTGCAGGAAACCGCAGAGTTCCATCGGCTGCGCAACCCTGCGTGCGGCGAAGCTTTGCGGGAGGTCTTGGGTTCACTGCTGCTTCTGCGGCGACGCTGTGTACATGCGAGTGGGAGATTTGTGGTCGCTGTGGTCGGCTTGTCAAATGTCGGAAAATCCACGCTGTTGAATGCTCTGCTCGGCGCGGACTACGCGCCTCGCAAAAATGGGCCATGCACGGCTCGTCCGGTAGAGTTCATGTACGGGGAGAAGCCAAGGATTGAGATTCAGAACAGCAGAAGCATTCGCCGCCGCGTGATTGAGTGCCCAGACCCGACGGTGTTACGCCAGCACTTGGAACGGCTCGCTGCAGAAGGAGGTGCCGCAGTGCATGAAGCCTCGCGCATTGTGGTGAAACTGCCGTTGCCTTTATTGTCCGCTGATTTGGTGCTCGTGGACACCCCAGGTTTTGGAGCAGCACAGTCTGATGAAGCTGGTCGCAGCCACGAGGAAGCGCTAAAGGAGTATCTCCGCTCTCAAGTCGCCCAAGTGTTCTGGGTTGTTCTCGCGGAACAGGGCATTCAGAAACGTGAAGCTGACTTTTACGAGGCTTTTTTTGGCGATGTGTGCCATGACGTGATTGTGACCGGCGCGGGAGATTGGAGCGCCGAGGAGCGGCGGCGCTTCGTTGAGCGCTTTGCGCCTCATTTAAGGCATCCACCCCCTCAGTTTCATTTCATGGCTGACTTTGAAAACAACACAGAGCATTTGTGTCATGACGCGGAATCGTTGGAGAAAGCTGGAATCCTCGGTCTGGAGAAGCGCATCCGTGAAGTTGCTCAGCCCGATGTAGCACCCGCGTGTCTCGGACTGGCAGAGGACATTGGAGTTTTTCTCGCAGATTACGTTGATGTCCGCAGGCAGCAGCTTGCACCGCGATGGCGTCCAGACAGTTGGCAGCGATGGCTGGAGCGGGCTCCAAATCATGATGGAATGAAAGTCTCAATTAGTGGCCTCCTTAACCGCGCAAATTCATGAAGCATATTGTAGTCATTGGTACTGAAGGCAGCGGCAAAACGGTATTGCTAACCGTGCTTGCCAAGAGGTTTGGGCATCACGAGCCGAAACGGGTATTTATGAATCCGACTGGGAAAACGCTCAGGTTTGTGGAGAAAAATTGGAACACTCTCAACGAAGGACAATGGCCGCCATCGAACACGGCGGGTCAGAAATTCATCGATTTGGAATGGCGCTGTCAAACACCAAGTGGTGAGGAAATGGATCTGCATGCTATTGACTGTGCCGGCCAGGATTTACGACGATTGTTTGATGACAGCCCGCCCGAAGCACTTGCGCCGCTTGCAGAATATGTGACTTCCGCTCAGGTCGTCCTTTTCCTCATCAATCCATCCGACTTCATCGGTGTTGGTGACAAAGATCAGGTGATTGAGAACCATGTGGCGATCAAAGAAGCGATGGACCGCCTGCGACAGGCGGGAAGACGTTGTGCTCTTGTGTTCACTCAATCGGATCTCCATCAGAACCTCGTTCAAAAACATGGCAACTGGAGGAATGTAGCCAGGGACATCGTTCCCGCCGTCCATGGTGGACATCTGGCCGCAGGGGACGTGGCTGTCTTCTCAGTGTCAGCCGTGAGCGACACGGAAGTTGCCAACACGGATGAAGGTCGGGCGGTACGTGTCCCCAAACCCGATTTTCAATCCACGGGTCTTGATGAGGTGATGAATTGGATTGTAACGTCCGCAAGCCAAGCTGCTGATGTCCGTCAAATTACGCAGCAGTTGCCACAAAACACGCAAATCGGAGTGCCACCTCAGATTGATCCTGTTCCTTCAACTACGGGTGGCAGTTTTGCTCCACTTGTATGGTCGATTATTGCAGTCATCGTGCTTGGCTTTCTGCTTTTAACTTGGCTTGGCAAACCGTGCCCTGCTTGCGAAGGAACCGGTAGACGTGGATATGGGATTCTTTCGGTGCAATGCGGGAAGTGCAAGGGAACAGGGAAAATTGGATTTTTCTCGAAATGAAAATCCCTTTCTACATCGCGATCTTCGATCACGCAAACCCCGGCCCGCAGCGAGACTACTGGGTTCACCGCCACAATTTGCTGAATGGGGACATGCTCAGCGAAGTGTATTATCAGGCCATCTCGAAAGCAGTGCTTGCATTGGCCACTGCGACGGTGGCAGGCGGCGCGCTTAGTGTGAAACCGCAGTGGGTTTGTTTCTTTCGCCTTTTCGACAGTGGACCCGACAAGCATGGTCGGGGCGGTCATTTTATTGCTGTCTGCGCCTTCACTGATCGTGCAAAAGCAATTGACGCAGACCTGTCCGAAGTGTGCCGGCACCCAACCTTCAAAGACGTTGCCGACGCCTATCAACGCGGGAGCGGCTCTCCATTTCTTTCGGGCCTCCAATTTGAATTGGATTGCCTCCCGTTGCTGCCTTCCTCATTGTCAGAAGCAGCGCCACCAGTAGAAGGAGTCCGTGAATTCCATGGAGAACAATCCTTGAAGGAAGCATTCGATGTGGTTGCTCGGCTGCTAGAAACCGCCGCGTGGGCATTGGAATTTCGCACGCAGAACGGCTCTGTGACAGCTACCCTCCAATGGACTTCACCGGGGAGAGCGCTAATTGAAAAACCCCCACTACCAGCACCTCCCGCCATTTCGGTAACGGGTTTGCGTTCAGCGCCGGAGGTTCTCAATCCAATACCAAAACATCCCTGGCGGTTGACCGTGATTCTGTGGATGCTCGTCGCGGTAGCAACGCTCATTGTCCTGACGCGGGAGTCATGGCATGACTGGCGCTCCAAGCCTCCCAGAGACTTGGGCAATGTTTCACTCCCCATTGTAGCTTTCGTCTTCTTATTGATAGGAGTTTGGATTGGTTGGAAACTGCGGGGGCGTTGGACCAAAAAGATCATCAGTCCTGTGAAGCCTAAGGTTGAAAAAGAAGGAGACTCTCGTTGACGGATAACTTTTTATTTCTCCACCCGCAGAAACCGTCCCGTCACGCTGCCATTGTTCTTTGCGATCTCCTTCGGCGTGCCGGTGGCGAGGATGTGGCCGCCTTCGGTGCCGCCGCCGGGGCCGAGGTCGATGATCCAGTCGGCGCAGCGGATGACGTCGAGGTGGTGCTCGATGACGATGAGGGTGTTGCCGGCATCGCGCAGG
>DNXB01000113.1:3226-3634 GCA_003506995.1 Verrucomicrobiales bacterium | reverse complement strand
GCAATTCGCCGCTCAGCTCGCGCGCATCGATTTCTTCGAGCGTTTCAGGCTCTGACTTGCGAATTTCGAGGCTGTCGGCCTTCACCACGGCGACTTGGCCGGTTTCCTGAAACGCGCCTGGCACATGCACATGCAACAGATCCATTTTGGCGGTTTTTCCGGCCTCGAGAGCGACGGGACGCTCAAGATTCAAGCTCAACGAAAACGCGCCCTGCCGCTCGCTGCGCAGCACGACCTCCCAAAGCACATAATTCGCCACATCGGGCAATGTCACCGGCTGCGGTGGCGTGTAGGTCTTGTTGATCTCCTTCACCTGCGGATCGACGAAGCGAATCTCTCCGGCCACATCCTTCGGCACGGCGAGCACAAAACGATCCGTGGCGGCATACGCGACATCAAACGCGAGCG
>DNXB01000113.1:0-3213 GCA_003506995.1 Verrucomicrobiales bacterium | reverse complement strand
CGAGCTGCGGCTTTTCAGGCTCAAGATGGCTGGTTTTGCTGCATCGCGGTAGCGGAAGGCCAGTTCGGTCGCATTCGCCTCCTGCTGCTGCGCGGCACCGAGAGCGCTCACGTCCTCCTGCTGAAAATCACCGAGTTCCTTCGTGTTGGGCTCCAAACTCGAATGAATCGTGGCGCCGACGAGCGCTTCATGCCGCGTGACGTTTTGCGGCGTGAAAACAGGCAGCACGACATCTGCGGTGGCCTGCGTACGAGTTTGACGGGCAGTGAGGTGTACTTTGAAGTCACCGGCGGTTTGTTTCGGCAGTTTGATGACGAGATCGGCTCCTTCCAGGTTCCAGGAGTCGATCTGGCCCTTCACATCGGTCACGGTCCAGCCTGCGGGCGGTGTGAGACGTGTTTCAAAGATGCCAACGCGGCGCACCTGGTAGTTCAACTCCGCGCTCAGCGTGGCGACATCACGCTTCACGCTCAGGCGTGTGAGGCTATTCACCTCGACCTGCGGTTTGGCCTCGGCAACGTCGAGCGTGAGTTTGTACGGCTGGCGCAAAATGCGGAAGGTGCCGACTCCCGCGTTGCCACCGGACTGCGTGCGTGCGGCGGAGGTCAGCGTCTTCGGCGTGACATCGAGCTGCGACTCGGCATTCACCACGGCCTCGCCATGTGCCTGTGCCGCGCCGATGACTTCGAGATCGGGCACGTTCACTTCGGCAGGAAGTTTCGCCACGGGGCCTTCGAGCTGGAGTTTGAGCGCGTAATCATCGCGCAGCGGCTTTTCCGGCAGAATGACGAGCGTTTTGCGGCCAGCGGCGGCGGGCTCGATCTTCCATTCTTTGATGCCAGCACCGGTGACACCGAGGATTTCCTGATCGGCAGGCAGCGCGATCTTCAATTCGCTGATCGGCGCGCGTAAAATGCGCAGCGCGATGTCTGCTGTCGTGGCCACGGAACCCGTGCCGACTTGCGTGCTCAGTTTGTGCTGGGCCAGCACGAGCGGTGCCATCTGCGTGACGGCCTGTGCCGCGCCCCAGGCGATGGTTTGCTGCGAACCAGCGCCGAAGAAGCACAAGAACTGCGTTTGACCGGCCGCAGGCTCCGCGGTGAAGGCGGCAGCGGGCGTGAGTTCAAATTCAAGGCCTTCGCCCGGCACGGTGATGTTGAGGCGCGAAACGGCGGCACGGGGCAGGTTCAGCGTGACGCGCGATTTGCCGCCGCTGCGGATGATCGGCGCATAAATTTTGAGCGTGATCTCATAGACGCCCTTCTCCGGCAGCATGAGATCGCTGCCATCCACCCGCGAACGCAGCACCGCCTTGCCGGTGGTGGCTTCGCCAATGCCGGGAGCCGCTTTTTCCGTCAGCGGCAGCAGCACCCATCCTTTTTTGAAGGATTCCGCTGTNNATCTTGGCGTCGAGCACCACGCTGTCGCCCTCGACACGGCCGATGTATTCGGCGTTCGCGATAACCGCCTCGGCGGGCGGCGGTTTGTCGTCTTCTTCACGTTTGATCGTCAGTTCGTTCCAGAGATCGAGGAATTCGCGATAGGGCAGGAACACGCCCTTGCCGCCGTCCTTGAAGACTTTTTCGAGTTCGTCGAACGGCACATAGACACGGCGCTCACGCTCACGGACGGGCAGTTTGTCGTTCGGCGGAGCCGGTTCCTGCGCGGACGCAGAGGCGAGACATGAGACGAGGAGGAGGGACAAGAACGCACGCATAAGAAGGCTGGCGGGTTGGATTTCGCGAAATTTTTATCAGGAACGCGGTCATCTGACGAGAGCGGAAGTGTAAAGGGCCGGTAAAGCGTCAGGAGCAGCACGCGGCCGCGGCCGAAATCTTGGAAGACCAGGTTTCTGCCAAGCCTGCGCCGCCAGTCTGCGTTTAGTCTTGACCACCCGGCCACAAAACGCTGCTTTAGCGTCAACCACCACCTGTCATGAAAACTGCCTCGCGTTTCCTCACCCTCGCCACCATCGGCCTGCTCTCCACCGCCAGCGCCCAGCTCGCTGAAGAATACCGTCAGTGGACGAACACGGCGGGCAAGCAGATCGAAGCCACGCTCGTCGCCGTCGATGCGGCGGCCAAGACTTTGAAAATCAAGATGAAGGACGGGCGTGAGTTCGACGTGCCCATCGCCAGCCTCAGCCCTGAGGACTTTGAGTACGCCAAGACACGCTATGCCGCCATGCAGGCTGCTCCGGCTGCTCCTGTGACTGCCATGCCTGCTGCCACACCCCCGGCGACTCCCGGAGCACCTGCTGCTCCAGCGCCCAAGGCTCCCGCCGCCAAAGTCGCCAGCAAACCCGCGCCGCCACGGCCTGCCATCGCGATCATTCCGGCGTCTAAATTCAAGGCTCCTGGAGCGAATGATTACCTCGGCGGCATTCAAAAAGTGCGGCCGCGCCTGATCCACAACGCCGCCAGTTGGGGTTATTTGAAAGGCATGATCGCCACCGATCCGGTGCTGGCCAAGATGCTCGAAGCGATGAAGGCTTCGGGTGAGGATCTGCTGCAAGACCCCGGCCTCACCCGCATCAACGGCGACACCGGTGGCGAAGGGCCGAAGGCCATCTACCGCATGGGCCTGCTCGCCGCGCTGCATTACTGCGAGGGTGATTTGAAGTGGCAGGACAAAGGCATGCAGGAGTTGATCGCCCTCACCGACAAGGTGTCCTTCCGCGACTGGCACCCTGAGCTCATCGACAACGTGGCCGACCTGGTCGTGGCAACCTGCCTCGGCTACGACTGGTTTTATAGCGCGTTGAACGCCCAGCAGAAGACCGAAATCCGCACCTACCTGGCGCAGAAAGGCATCGACGCCCTCATCGCGCATCTCGAAGGCGAACCCATTCCAGACACGGCCAAAGGCCTCTCCGGCGGCCAGTCCGCGCCTGCCAAGGCCAAAGCCAACACCAAAAATGCCGCGAACAAGGATGACGGCAAGCGGCCCCCGGACAGCAAGCACATGGCCGCCGCCTCCGCGCTGCTCATCGCCGCCATCTGCATGGTGGATGACGATCCTGCCATCGCAAAAAAGGCCGCCGATGCTGGCGCGAAGGTCTTCGGCAAAGGGCTGGAACGTTTCGCTCCCGCAGGCGTGTGGCCCGAAGGACTTCAGGCAGGCGAAGAGGTGATGGACTACATCG
Source organism: Verrucomicrobiales bacterium (assembly GCA_003506995.1). Classification (GTDB taxonomy): domain Bacteria; phylum Verrucomicrobiota; class Verrucomicrobiia; order Verrucomicrobiales; family Verrucomicrobiaceae; genus Prosthecobacter. The sequence goes on along the minus strand of DNXB01000113.1, from coordinate 68 downwards.
CCATGCTTTGCCAGTCCCGCAAAGCCGCCGCTGGCAACGACCTCGGCATCAGCCTGGTGGAAGGCATC
>DNXB01000167.1 GCA_003506995.1 Verrucomicrobiales bacterium | reverse complement strand
TGAAGTCATGCGCTACCCCGGCGGCGAGCTGGCCGATCACCTCCATTTTTTGCGCCTCGATGAACTGCGCCTCCAGCCGCTTCCGCTCCACCCGCTCCGCCACCTCCCGCATGGCACGGCGCACCGCCGGGGCGAGGCGCGTGAGGCGTGACTTCAGCACATAATCCGTCGCGCCGCTTTTGAGCGATTCGATGGCGAAATCCTCGCCCACCGTCCCCGAGACCAGAATGACCGGCAGATCCGGCCATCTGGCGCGCACGAGCGCGATGGCGGACAGCCCGTCGAACGCGGGCAGGGTGTAATCCGAGAGAACCAAGTCGAAGCCGCCGCGTTCCAGCGCCGCCACAAACGCGGCCTGGTTTTGCACGCGCGTGGTCGCGCTGGTGATGCCACCGGCCTCCAAGGCGGACTGGATGAGCGCCGCGTCGGCTGGATCATCCTCAAGGTGCAGGATCTGGAGTGGAGAATTCATTTTTGACCTCTTTCTTTCCGAGGTAAATGACCTCGCCGCCGGGCGGCGGCGGCGGTTCATTGACCGCCGCCCAGAACACCCCGAGCTGGCTGACCGCCTTCATGAACTCGGCGAAATCCACCGGCTTCACCACATAGGCATTGGCNNCCTCCAGCCCGTTGACCTTGGGCATCTTGTTGTCGAGCAGCACGAAAATGGGATTGCCACTCGTGCGGTTGGTGAATTTTCCCCGGTGATAAAGGTAATCCAGCGCCTCCGCGCCATCGTGGACGACGAAGACCTTGTTCGCCAGATTGTGCTCCTCCAGCGCGGCCAGGGTCAGTTCCACATCGCGTGGATCGTCCTCGACGAGCAGGATGTTTTTGATGTCGGTGGGGTTAGGTTCCATGAGGGGCGCCGTTGAGTTGGGGGATTGAGAAATAAAACGTCGCGCCACTGTCCACCGCGCCCTCAGCCCACACCCGGCCGCCATGCCGGTGAATGATGCGCTGGACGTTGGCCAGGCCGATGCCTGTGCCCTCGAACTCGGCCTCGCTGTGCAGCCGCTGGAACACGCCGAACAATTTGCCGGCATAACGCGGATCGAAGCCCGCGCCGTTGTCACGGACGAAGATCACGCTCTCGTCCACGTTATCGCTCGCGCAGCCGATCTCGATGCGGGCCTCGCTGCGCTGGCTGGTGAACTTCACCGCATTGGACAGCAGATTGACCAGCACCAGGCGCAGCAGGGAGCGGTCTGCCCACACCATGGGCAACGGGTGGATGTCCCAGGTGATGTGGCGTTCCTGCGTCTCCAACTGAAAGTCGCTCAGCGTCTCCCGGACCAGTGCGTCGAGGTTGACCTGCATTTGTTGCAACGCCGCCTTGCCGATCCGTGAGAACGTCAGCAGATCATCAATCAACGCCCCCATGCGTTTGGCTGAATGGGAAATGGTCTTCAGATGCTGGAGACCTTTGTCCGACAACGACGATCCGGTGTCCTGCTGCAGCAGTTTGACGAAGCCTATCACATGGCGCAGTGGCGCGCGCAGATCGTGGGACACGGAATAACTGAAGGCCTCCAGCTCCGCGTTGGCGGACTTCAACTGCGCCGTGCGCTCGATGACGCGCTGCTCCAGCTCCGCATGCAGGCGGCGCACCTCATCCTCCGCATGCTTGCGCGCCGTGATGTCACGGATGTTGCACTGGATGACTTTGTGGCCGTCGGCCTCATACACGTTGCTGACGAATTCCACGGCAATGTGGCGGCCGTCCCGGGTTTCCAGCGGCAGGTCCTCATAGCGGACGTAGTGGTGCTCCTGGAGCCGCTCCAGAATGGCCTGATTGGACACGATGTCCTTGAACGGGCTCAGCTCGCCGACGGTTCTGCCGACCATTTCCGCGTGGGAAAAGCCCAGCAGATCAATCAGGAACCGGTTCACATCGCTGACGCGCCCCGTGGCCGCGTCCAGAATCAGAATGCCGTCCTGCGCCGTCTCAAACAGCCGCCGGTAGCTGAGTTCGGAGGCGCGCATCGTCTGCTCGCTGTGCTCCGCCTGCGCGGTGCGTGCCTCCGCCTTTTCAATCCGTGTATCGTCGCCGGGCACTTGCGCGCCTGGCTGCTCCGTCATCGCAACGACATCACGGGTCACGATGTGATGTGAATCCTCGGCGGCGGGTGGAGGATTCGTTGATGATATTCATGGTGGTGGTGTGGAAGGTGCGCAGTCTGTGGGCGTATCCACCAATAGATACATAAATGTCATTTATATGAAATGGGGCGTTTCCCCCGGAAGGGACGCGCCACACGATCTCCCCCTGTGCGCGGCGGTTTGGGGCGGGCTTTATTCACCATCTGCCGAAAAATGCCCTTGATACCCCCCAGGTTTGAATGCCCAGTCAGTCACCGCAGCCATGAAAAAGAAGTCAGTCAGCAAGAAGGAAAAGCCCCTTTACCGGCAGAAACGCCCCCAAAGGAAGCGGGTGACTAATGCTACGAAGGCGGCGGACCGACTAGCTTCAAGTGTGAAGGAATCGCCAGCCGTGTATGGCGCAAAACCGCTGCGATCCATCGAGCTTTTCGCAGGCGCGGGCGGGTTGGCCTTGGCATCGTCAAATGCAGGATTTAGCCATGATGCTGTTCTCGAGTTTAACCATGACGCCTGCGAGACGATCAGGGCCAATCAAAGGCGTGGTTTTGACCTCATGCGTCACTGGCCTCTCATTGAAGGGGATGTTCATCATCAGGATTTCACGACATGGCAGGGAAGAATCGACCTTGTTTCGGGCGGGCCGCCATGCCAGCCGTTTTCCATCGGCGGGAAACATCAGGCCATGGCTGATCGTCGGAACCTCTTTCCAGAAGCGGCGCGGGTGGTTCGCGAAACCCGGCCCAAAGTTTTTGTGTTTGAGAATGTCAAAGGGCTGACGAGACAGGCCTTTGCCAAGTATTTTGGCTACATTGTTCTCCAGCTCTCTTACCCCGATGTCGTTCGTCGTTCGAATGAGGAATGGCTGGAACACCTTTCGCGTCTGGAACGCATCAAAACACAAGGTGCCAAACCGGACCTTCGTTATCGTGTGGTCTGGCGGCTGTTGAATGCGGCAGACTATGGAGTGCCGCAGAAGCGTGAGCGGGTGTTTTTCGTCGGCTTCCGCACGGACATTGAAGTGCCTTGGTCATTTCCAGCGCCGACCCATTCTCGTCAGGCGCTTTTGGCCTCCCAGTGGATCACCGGGGAGTATTGGGAACAGCATTCGGTATCAAAACGAAACCGTCCACCGGCACCTGCTCATGTCCCTGCCCTCGACATGGATGAACTCGGATTCAACACGCCTGGAAGCCGTCTTCCTTGGCTGACAGTTCGCGATGCCATCTCGGATTTGGGTGAGCCTGTGCTATATGCCAGCAGGTCACTATTTCCCAATCATGTGCTTCAACCTGGCGCCAGATCGTATCCCGGCCACACAGGCAGCCCACTCGATGAACCCGCCAAAACCCTCAAAGCCGGGGATCATGGAGTTCCAGGAGGCGAGAACATGGTGCGCTTCCCTAACGGTGAAGTTCGTTATTTCACAGTTCGTGAATCCTGCCGCCTTCAAACGTTCCCTGATGATTATGTGTTCGAGGGCAGTTGGACAGAAAACATGAGACAGCTAGGAAACGCGGTGCCGGTGACCTTG
>DNXB01000608.1 GCA_003506995.1 Verrucomicrobiales bacterium | reverse complement strand
ACAGAAGAACAGTCGCTGAATTCCTCCATTTCTTGAATCTCGAAGATTTAACGGACAGGCTCTGAGAGCCATTGCGTACCGGATCAGGCCGAGGTGCTGCGGAAAGAGATGCCCGTCCGCGCCATCGCGCTGAACAAGCGGTATGATTGAGGATGGGCCGTAGGCGCATTCGTCAGACTGCGGCGTTGAACATCAAGGATTGGCACCAACGGCGGCCGGGGCATGGCTGTTGGCAGGAGTTCACGGGCCTGGGAACGAGAAAGTCGCTGGACGTCTCTGCGGCTGCGGGGAAGTGGTGGGGCATGAAGTCCCCCTTGTCCCGCCTCCTCCTGCTGCTCCTCAGCCTGCTGCCCGGTTGTTCCGGGAGCGGTGAGAAACTGGACACGGCCTGGCGGTCGTTTGATCCGGCTGGGCATTCCCGCATGCACCGGGAGAAGTATTACCCGAATGAGCGCAAGACCGGCCTGCGGCTGCCGGGTGACAGCGGGCGGTGAGCGGTTATTTCACCACCTTGCCGCCGAGGGAGAGGATGCGGGCTTTGCCCTTGGCGTCCTCGGCTTCGGCGATCTGCTTGTTGGCGACGTACATCTGCGAGAGGGCGGTCCAGGCGAGGAGATCGTTCGGCTGGAGCGTGGTGGCCATCATGCCGGCGCCGATGGCCTCTTTGATCTCGCCATTCCTCAGCAGGGCCATGCCGAGCGCGTGCCAGCCCTCGAAAAAATCCGGCTGCTGGCCCACGCAGCGGCGGTAGAGGGCGATGGCCTCCGGCAGCTCGCCCAGGGCGACGTGACCGCTGGCCTCATCGAACCAGTCCTCGACGCTGGCGGGTGTGTCGCTCATGAGGAGGGCCGAATGGTGAGATACATCAAGTTTGATGGGCAAGGACGGATGACAAAATCATGGTGGGTAGAATCATTCTGAGTCGAAATGATTTTACCCTTCATGATTTTGTCGCTGACTTTTGAACCGCTAAGAAGTCGCGCCGAATTTGGTGACGACCTTGGCGGCGGCGTGCTGCTTCTTGAACCAGCTCTGGAAGAGGCTCATGCGCTCCTGGCTGGAGAGGGAATCGGCCTGGCTCTGGCGCACGGCGGCGGCGTCGGGGCGCTTGCGCAGCTCCTTGGCGCTGACGTGGATGAGCAGGGTGCCCTGGTCGTAATCGACCGCGTTGGAAACGGCGCCGACGGCGGTTTTGCCGGCCTGCTGGGCAATGAGATAGCCGTTGGGCACTTCCTGCGGCGGGTTGGCGATGTCGATGTCAGGTAGGGCCACGAGGGTGTGCTTCTTTTCCTTGGCGAGGTCTTCGATCTTCTTGCCGGCCTTCAAGCCGTCGTTGAGCGCGGTGCGGGCCTCGTTGACGGCCTTGGAGCGGGCCTCGTTGGCCTTCTGGCCGACGAGGGTTTCCTTGATCTTGTCCTTCACGGCGGCGAGATCCTGCTGCTTGGGCTCCTCAATGGCGGTGACGTCAAAGACGTACCAGCCAGCGGTGCCTTCGACGGCTTCAGGAATGCTCTTGGAGTCCTTGGCACGGGCGAAGATGAGGTTGAGCAGTTCGCTTTCCGTCTTGAGCGCGGCGGGTGGCTCGTCCTGGGTGAAGGCGGGGACGATCTCGACCTTTTCCTTGGTCTGCTTGGCGGCTTTGGCAAACTTCACGCCGGTGGCGGTGAGCTTGTTGAAGGCATTCACTCGCTCGACCTGGGCGTTTTGCGCCTTCTGGCGTTCTTCGAGGGGCTTTTTGTCGAGGTCCATCGGGTTTTCGAAGAACACATAGCTGACGGCGCGCTTTTCGACGGTCTTGTAGCTGTCCTTGTTCTCCTCGTAGTACTTTTTGATCTCGTCATCGGTGACGACGGCGGCTTTTTTGAAGGTCTCGGTCTCAAAGACGATCTTGGAGCCCTTGAAGGTGTGGTAGCTGCTGGCGTACTGCTTTTCAGCGGCGAGCGGGGAGGCGACGTAGCTCTTGGAGACGAGATCCTGGAGCTTCCGCAGGCCGACGGTGTCTTTCATGATGCCGAGCAGGTCATCGGGCTCGAAACCCATGGCACCGGCGTTTTCCTCCAGCATCTGGGCGCGGGAGAGGTCGAACTTGCCGTTGGTCTGGAGGACGGGGAGCTGCTCCAGCGCGGCGCGGGCCTCGGCGTCGCTGACACGGATGCCGGACTGCTCCATGAGGTGGCGGGCGACGAAGAGATGGATGATGGTGTCCGCGCCGCCGCCGAATCCGCCGCCGGAAAGCTGCATGAGCATGCCGGGAAGCTCATAGGCCTGCATGTAGAACTGGGCGAACTGGAGGGCGCGCTGGGCGCGCTGCACGTCGCCGATGGTGTGGTCCTTGCCGAAGACGGTGAGCGCGTGGTCGGTGATCTGCGCCCGCTTTTCATGGCTGGCATCGCCGCGATAGCCCCCCCAGACGGAGAAGGAGATGATGATGACAATCGTCAGCGTGATGAGGAAGGCACCACGATGGTGGCGGAAGAATTCGAGCATGGTCGTGCGGGGCGGTGGAAGGGCGCGCAATTAGGCGCTCCACACTCAGGCGGCAACCGGAAAAACGTCCTGGCAGCCGCCTTGGCATGTTCTCAGGGGATGTCTTGACAATTCCCGCGCCCGGCACACTTCATGCGCTCCCTTTTCCGTCGTCCGCCAAAACCACATGCCCAAGGCCCCCACAAAACGCTACTGGACCGTCCGCTCCTCCTCCATTCACAACCGCGGCATCTTCGCCCGCTGCGACATTCCCTACGATTCCCCGATCATCGAGTATGTGGGCGAAAAAATCACCAAGGCCGAGTCCACCCGGCGCGGTGACGCGCTGGTGGAGAAGTCCAAAAAGACCGGCTGCGCGGCCGTGTATGTTTTCACGCTGAACCAGCGTCATGACATCGACGGCGCGAAGGGCCGCAACCCGGCGCGTTACATCAACCACTCCTGCGCCCCGAACTGCGAGGCATATATCATTCGCGGCCGCATCTGGATCTACTCGCTGCGTGAGATCAAGGCGGGCGAGGAGCTGACGTACAACTACGGCTTCGACGTGGACACCTGGGACGAGCATCCCTGCCGCTGCGGCACCGAGCGCTGCGTGGGCTTCATCGTGGAGGAGAAGCAATGGCCGAAACTCCTGCGCAGGATGCTGAAGCTGGAGCAGGACGCCAAGAAGGGGAAGCTCAAGCTCAACGGACACAACGGCCATGGCAGTGTGAACGGCGCGAACGGCCACAAGGTGAGTTCGGTGAAGAAGGTGTCGGTGAGCAAGAAGCGTTAGCGGCCTGTTGAAAAAGCAGCCGCCGTGAGAAGTCAGAGGTGAGAAGTATCGTCTGGGTGGTGCCACTTCTGACCTCTCACGTCTTGCCCGTTTATTCATGGCTTGTTCAAGCAGCGGAGTGATGCAGGACGGAGCTTGACGAAGGCTTCGGCCTCCCGGTAAATGCGCTTCTGCATGCCGGACCTTAACGACGCGCCTGATCTCGACGCCACGGTGCCTGTGGCCGGACCCACGCCTTCCGCTGGAAGCACGCCGCGTTTGACGGTGAATCTGCCGCTGCCGGAGGATCTCGCGAAGCTGCTGCCGGAGGGAACCTACACCGTGCAGAGTTTTCTGGGCCAGGGCGGGATGGGCGCGGTCTATCGCGGCACGCAGGTGCGTTTGCAGCGTCAGGTGGCCATCAAGATCATGTGCCGTGACCAGGGCAAGGACCACGGTTTCGAGGAACGCTTTCGCCGCGAGGCGCTGGCTCTGGCGCAGCTCAATCACCCAAACATCGTCAATGTCATCGACTACGGCGAGGCGGGGCCGGACTACCTCTACATCGTGATGGAGTACATCGACGGTTCCGACCTGGTGGGCGTGATCCGCAGCGGGCAGATGACGCAGGAGACGGCGCTCAAGCTGCTGCCACAGATCTGCGACGCGCTGCAGTTCGCGCATGACAACGGCATCGTGCATCGCGACATCAAACCCGCGAACATCCT
>DNXB01000531.1 GCA_003506995.1 Verrucomicrobiales bacterium | reverse complement strand
TCGCCTCCAAGGACGTCATTCACAATCTCGCCCTCGTCCCGATGCGCGCCGCGCAGGACGCCACCCCCGGTGTGAAGTCCCACATGTGGTTCAAGCCGACGAAGACCGGCAGTTGGGACATCATCTGCGGCCAGCTTTGCGGCCCCGGCCACGCCCAGATGAAAGCCATCCTCGAAGTCGTCGATGCCAAGGAGTACGACGACTGGGCCAAGGAACAGTCCGCCTCCGCCGCGAAAAAGGCTGCTGAAGCGAAGTAATGGCATAGGGCGAAGTGCAAAGGGCGTAGGGTTGAAGAGCCTCATCGCTCTTTGCTCCCGCATCACGCAGCGCCATTCTACGCCCTCCGCTCTTAGCCCTTCGCTTCTGTGACCCGCGCCTTTCACCGCTACTCGCTGTTCACCCTCGCCGTTGGCGTGGTGCTCATCTGGTGGGGCGCGGCGGTCACGACGGAGGATGTCGGTCTTGCCGTGCCTGACTGGCCGTTATGCTACGGGAAGATCAATCCTGAGGGCTGGTACAAAGTACCCGCGCTGCTGCTGGAGCACGGACACCGCTGGATCGCCACCACCATCGGTTTTCTCGTCCTGGGCATGTACTACTGGCAGTTCGCCAAGTTCCGGCCGGGTTTGATCGAAGGAGTCGGCATTGTGTTGTGTTGCGCGGGGTTTCTAAAGCTTATCGAAATGAAAGTGTTGGGCGTTGCCGCGTTCATCGCAATTCTTGGTTTTGCTTGGCTTATTTTGAAATGGTACAGCCAGCGCTGGCCCTTGCTGCGTGGGCTGACCACGCTTGCTCTGCTACTTGTGGTACTCCAGGCCGCTTTTGGAGGTCTTCGCGTGCTCAAAATGTCCGATCCGCTCGGCGTCACCCACGGCACGCTCGGCCAGGTCTTCTACTGCCTGCTCGTCTTCATCGCCTTCGCCTCCAGCCGCACCTGGACCGAGGGTCGTCTGGTCCTCAGCCCCAAAGCCGCCGCGCAGGCGCGTTTTTGGACGCTCACGCTCTTCCTCTGCGTCTTCGGCCAGCTTGTGCTTGGAGCCTCGTTGCGCCACACCCAGCGCACGCACCTCGCCGCCAGCGATATTCTGACCACCAAGGGCCAGTGGCTGCCGCCCACCTCGCCACCCGACGTGTTTCTGCTCTTCGCTCACAAATACTGGGGCTTCTTCGTCGCGCTGCTCATTATCTTCGTGGCTGTGCGCGCCCGGGTCTGGCTGATCACGCTGCCACGGATGCGCCTGGCCGCCACGCTGCTCATGTTTCTGCCCACAGTGCAGGTTGCGCTGGGCATCTTCGTCATTCTCACCGGCAAAAGCTTCTGGGTCACCAACTTCCACGTCCTCAACGGCCTCGCCCTCATCGCGCTCAGCAGCCTGCTCGTCGCCACCTTTTGGGGAGACCGGCTCACGCGTGGCGAGGAAGTGGAGGAATAGGCGGGCGAAAGCAAGTTTTGGTCGCGTTCATTTGGGAAATCTGTTTCGTTGGGTGGATTCAGCTCAACCTTCCGCTCACTTAGATCCCAACCATCATGTCCCCCGCCTGGTTCCACGTCGAAAACGAAGCCGACATCCCTTCTCCCGCGCTGCTCTTCTTCCGCGGCCGCATCGAGCACAACCTCCGGCTCATGCTCAAGATCGCGGGCGATCCCAACCGCCTGCGCCCGCATGTGAAGACGCACAAGACGGCGGAAATCATCGCGATGCAGCTCAAGCTCGGCATCACGCGGTTCAAGACCTCCACCATCGCTGAAACGGAGATGTGCGCCGCCGTGGGTGCCACGGATGTGCTGCTCGCCATGCCCTGCGTCGGCATCAACGCGCATCGTCTCGCCGAGCTGGCGCTCAAGTTCCCGGACACCCAGTTCTCCAGCATCGCCGATGACGTGGACACCGTCCGCTTCCTCGCCTCCGCCGCTCAGCAGCACAACGTCACCCTCGGTGTCTATCTGGAGCTCGACTGCGGCATGTCCCGCACCGGCATCTTTCCCGGCGATGAGGCCGCCATCCTCGCCCATGCGATGAAAGACACGCCGCGCCTCCAGTTCCGCGGCCTGCATGCCTACGACGGTCACATCCACGATGAAAGCCTCGACGTCCGTCGTGAGCGCTGTGATGCCGCCTTTGAGCCGATCCTCCAGTTCCGCTGCCGTTTGCAAGGCGAGGGCATCATTGTGAAGGAACTCGTCGCCGGTGGCTCGCCCACCTTCGGCATTCACGCCACCTATCCCGACCGCACCCTCAGCCCCGGCACCACCGTGTTGTGGGACTTTGGTTATGGCGATAAATACCCCGCCGACCTGCCCTTCCAGCCTGCGGCCATGCTGCTGGCCCGTGTGATCAGCAAACCCGGCAAAAACCGCATCACGCTCGACCTCGGCCACAAATCCGTCGCCCCCGAGAACCCGCATCCCCGCGTCCGCTTCGAGGAACTGCCCGATGCCGTCGCCGTCATGCAGAGCGAGGAGCACCTCGTCCTTGAAACCGACCGCGCCCACGAGTTCACCATCGGCCAGGCCCTCCACGGCCTCCCACGCCACGTCTGTCCCACCGTCTCCATGCATGGCGAAGCCTACGTCATCGAAGGCGGCAAAACGACCGAACGCTGGCCCATCACGGCACGGAACCGGCTGATCACGGTGTGAGGTAAGGGACTCGGACAAAAATAATT
>DNXB01000637.1 GCA_003506995.1 Verrucomicrobiales bacterium | reverse complement strand
TTACCCCGCCGTTTCACCCTTACCCACACTTTCGCGCAGGCGGTTTGTTTTCTGTGACACTGTCTGTGACCGCGGCTTGCACCGCAGCCCCCACACTTTCATGTGGCATGCTGCCCTGTGGTGTCCGGACTTTCCTCTGGCATCCCATCTTGCAACGAAACACCAGCGATCACTCCGGCCGACCCGCTGGCAGAGTAGAGGAGCGCATCGGAATGTCCAACCTCAATTCCCGGCGGCGGCCTTGAACAGCTTCAAGAGCGCGTGACCTTCGGTGTATTGGATGTCGCTGATTTTCCAGGCATCGTCCATCTGGACGAGTTTGAAGGTGATGCGTGTCTTCTCGTCGAAATTCATAAAACTCGCCACCACCGTGGCCTTGCCGCCATCGATCTTGGCCTTGTTGACGACGAAGTTTTTGATCTCCGTGTCCTGGGCGTTGTAAAGCGGATCAAAATCAATCACGCCAACCTCGCCCTTGGACTCCTTGGCGTCCTTCCACAGAAAATCGGCCAGTTCTTTGGCAAAATAGCGGTCCACCAGCGCACGATCCTTGTCCTGGAAGAAGGGCGACTTCTCCGCGTCATGCGCCTTGTAAAGCCGAGCCACCAAAGCCTCTGGCGTCACCGCTTTGTCGGCGGCGAAAAGGAACGAGCTGAAGGAAACGAGCAGCAAGAGGAATAAAAAGTGGCGCATGCCGCTGCTATCGCCGCAAAGCGGCCAAAGTCGAGGTGACTGTCTTGCGAAGCCTTCGATTTTTGCCAGCGCAGACGTAGGACGACTGTGGCGAAAGCCCGGTCGTCTCTTGGGCGTTCGTGAGGAGAACGAGCACGCATCAAGCCGGGCGGGCTGTCGCCACACCCGGCCTACAAACCGTCATGCGCACCTGTCCCGCTCACTTGTCACGCTTCTTCTTTTTCGGCTCCTCGGGAAGCGGCTGGCCTTTCTGCGCGGCCTCCCACTCGGCGTAGCCTTTGTTCTTGCGGTTGCCGAGGTACTTGTAGGTGTCGAAGATCGCCGCATTGCCGAGCACACGCGGGTCTTTTTCCTCCTTCAAGATGGACTCCATCTTCTCGCGCAAATCCTTCTTGGTGGCAGCGAATTTGGGATCGGCGGCGAGGTTCTTCAGGCACTCAGGGTCGTTGGCGATGTCGAACAACTCCTCCTCGGCCCGGTAGGCGAAGGCGAGATCGTAGAACGGCCCTTTGTTCTCGACGATCAACGCTTTGGTGGGGCCATCGTCACAATTGCGGTAGTTCGTTTCAGGATTGCACGCAGGCCAGCGCTCGGGGTGGTAGTTGTGGCTGTAAAAGAACTCCGGCGTGCGAATGGCGCGCACGGGATAGCCCCAATCGTTCGGACGGCCGATGTCGTGACGCTCCTTCCCGGCGAGCATGATTTTGCGGTCCTCGATGAAGCCGCTTTTTTCACTGCGCAGGATGTTCACAAGGCTCTTGCCGCTCATCTGCTCGTGAACGGGCAATCCGGCGAGTTCGAGGTAGGTCGGCGCGAGATCTCGGACGTTGATGAAATCCTCGACGACGCGGCCCGGCTTGATGCCTTTGCCCCAGCGCATCGCCAGCGGCAGATGGTAGCCGTCTTCGTAAATCTGGCCCTTCACGCGAGGAAACGGCATCCCGTGATCGGAGGTGACAATGATGAGCGTGTCTTCGAGCAAGCCCTGCTTCTCCAGCATGTCCATCGCCCGGCCGATGTAGGCATCGGCATACTCGACCTCGATGGCGTAATCGGCCAGGTCACCGCGCACGACCTCGTTGTCCGGGAAATAACCCGGCACCTTCACATCACTCAATTTCTTGCCGAGGCGCACGCCGGAGTTGAGTTCGTAGCCACGATGCGGCTCCTGGAAGCCCATCCAGAAGCAGAACGGCTTCTTCGCATCGCGCTGATCGAGGAATTTAGCGAAGTTGGCCGTGTAGTCGTTCTTGCCGATGCCAGTGGCGGGCGGCGTTGCTTTGACTTCATCAAAGCTCGGTCCGGCAGGATTACGCGTGCGGCCATTGAGCTTGAAATCGCCCGGCCCCCAGCCTTTGCCGGTCAAACCGATGTCATAGCCGCCTTTCTCGATCAGATCAGGATACACCGCGAATTTCGGCGGGAAGATGCCGCCATGGCAGACGGCTTCCTCAAGCTGCCAGGAGTTGCGCCCGGTCAAAATCGTCGCGCGGCACGGGCTGCACTTCGGATTCGAGGTGAAGGCATTCTTGAACAGCACGCCTTCCTCTGCGACACGGTCGAAGTTCGGCGTCTTGACCCAGTCACAGCCATATGCTCCCGCATGCTGCCAGCCCCAGTCGTCAAAGATGATGAACAGGATGTTCGGACGCGGTGCTTCAGCGGCGGGGGAGGCCGGAACGAATGTGAAAATGGCGAGAGCGAGCAGGAGGAGCTTCATGCGCGGTGAAACGCGGCTCATGCGTGGTTGTTTCCATGAAAGCACCCGCCACACTACAAGCCATGACGATGCGCAACTACTACGACTGGCAGACCGCTGGAGGAGCGGGGGACGTGATGCGTCTCGTCGATGCGCTGGAGCGGCTTGAAATCCCTTGGTGCATGATTGACGGTCTTGCCGTCAATCATTGGGCGGAAGAACCGATGGCAACGGCCGATGTCGATATTGTCATCGCCACAGACCGTGTGGAGGAGGCGGTGCGGGCGCTGACCGAGGCAGGCTTCAAATCGAAGCGTTTCGACTGGTCGATCAACCTCACCGGCACCTCGAAGGTGAGCGTGCAGATCAGCATCGAGGATTTTTATCATGCGTTTCCAGGCCGTTCTGTCCCTGCTGATGTGCATGGCATTCTGATGCGTGTAGCGGCGCTGGAGGACACGCTGGCCGGAAAGATCAAGGCTTATGGCACGCCTGAGCGCCGTGCCAGCAAACGTCAGAAGGATCTGGCTGACATCGCGAGACTGCTGGATTCGCATCCACAGCTTCGTGCCAAGGTGCCGGAGAACGTGCTCGCCAAGCTGGAAGTTTGATTTATCCCGCTGCCGCTTCCTCAACACTCACGCAGGTGCAGATGAGATGACGATCCCCATGGACGTTGTCGATGCGGGAGACGGGCGGCCAGTATTTGGCTTCCTGCACCCAGGGCAGCGGGAAGGCGGCGGCTTCGCGGGTGTAGGCGTGCGGCCAGTCGCTTTTCGTGACGAAGACGGCGGTGTGCGGGGCCTGTTTGAGGGTGTTGTCGGTGGGGTGATACTGGCTGCTCTCGACACCGATCATCTCGGCATGAATGCACTGCATGGCGTCGCAGAAGCGGTCCAGC
>DNXB01000563.1:7478-7873 GCA_003506995.1 Verrucomicrobiales bacterium | reverse complement strand
ACAAGTTCAAGCCATCCATTCGTAGCGCTCGGCGATGTGTGCGAAATCTACCAACCCAAGACAATCACCCAACAAGACCTAAAGGAAGACGGAGCCTTTGTTGTATATGGAGCGAACGGCGTCATTGGTCGGTTTGACCAATTCAATCATGAGTTTCCAGAAGTAATCGTCACTTGCCGCGGGGCGACCTGTGGAACGGTGAACTACTCGACTGCAAAGTCTTGGATTACCGGCAATGCTATGGTCTTCAGTCCAAAAACGGATTCGCTGCTCAAAGATTACCTCTTCCAAATCCTGAAGCACTCCGACTTGTCTTCGACCATTTCAGGGTCTGCCCAACCACAAATCACAAGGCAAAGCATCGCACCTTACCAAATCCCCCTGCCGCCGCTGGA
>DNXB01000563.1:7003-7470 GCA_003506995.1 Verrucomicrobiales bacterium | reverse complement strand
CCCCGACTGGCCGATGGTGGAGTTGTCCGAGGTGTGCGACAACTTTCAGTATGGAAGCTCCCTCAAGTCTTCAGACAACGGCGAAGTCGTATGCCTTCGAATGGGGAATATCCAAAATGGCGAGATGGACTGGTCGGATCTAAAATTCGCGCCGCCAGACGAAGACCTTGAGAAATATCTGCTATCCCCGAACGACGTTCTTTTTAACAGAACCAATAGCCCAATCCATGTAGGCAAAACAGGAATCTACAGGGGAGGAAGGCGGGCCGTTTTTGCCGGCTATCTCATCCGACTCCACTACCGGAAGGACAAACTGATGGGGCAATATTTGAATTGTTGCCTGAACACGAAGGAAGCGAAGGAGTTCTGCCTCAGGGTCAAAACAGATGGGATTAACCAATCGAACATTAACGCAAAAATATTGGGCACGTTTCAAATCCCGCTCCCACCCCTCGCCACGCAGCAAG
>DNXB01000563.1:0-6987 GCA_003506995.1 Verrucomicrobiales bacterium | reverse complement strand
CCCGCTTCGAGCAAAAGATCCAAGCCACCCTCGCCCGCATCTGGGGGGAAGAGAAGGGAGAAGGCTGAATGAATACGGATGAAGTGAAAACACCGACACCCACGGAGCGGCAAGGACAGTTCCTCGCCTACATTTTCCAATACAGCCTCTTGAAGGGCTGTGCTCCGGCGGAGGCCGACATGCAGCGTTATTTCCAAATCACCGCACCGAGCGTGCATTCGATGGTGCTCACACTGGAACGGCGCGGCTTCATCCAGCGCGTCCCCGGACAAGCCCGCAGTATCACCTTGCTCATTTCCCCGGAATCCCTGCCACCCTTGGAACGCATCCAACGCTAACCATTTCCGCCCATGCCCGACGAAACCAACAAGCCCACCAAGAAATCCAGTGGCTGGAGCGCCGCCCGCCAAAACCTCGCCACCTGGGACAAGCCCGCGCTGCTCGCCCTGGTGAAAGACCTTTACGACGCTGCCGCCGGGAACCGTGATTTCATCCAGGCCCGCTGCCAGGCCGAGGACGGCGGCGGCGAGGTGCTGGAAACCTATCGAAGAAAGATCGTGGAGCAGTTCTTTCCCAAGCGAGGCGAGGGCAAACTCAAACTCGGCGAAGCGCGCAAGGCCATCCGCGATTACCGCAAGGCCACAGGCAACATTCCCGGCACGGCGGAACTTCTGATCACCTATGTGGAAACCGGGGTGAAATTCACCAACGAATATGGCGACATCGACGAGCGTTTCTACACCAGCGTGGAGTCGGCCTTGGGCGAATTGGCCGCCCTGTTGCGCGGCGACGCGCGGGAGCTGTATCCGCAGTTCCGCGCGCGGCTGGCAAAAGTGGAGCAGGAGACCGACGGAATTGGCTGGGGATTCCATGATTTCATCGCCGGTGAGGTCGGCCAGTTGGAGGACGAACTCGGCGAACCATGAGCGGTGGCCCGCTCCGCTAGTCCATCCCCACCATCCAGCGCTGCTACGCCCGTTTCCTCGCAGAGAGCAACGACCCCGAAGACGCCGACCAAATCCGCGAAGTCCTCATCCCCGCCCACTACCTCTCGCAAAAAGACATCGAAATCTGCGCCGCCTTGGACTGGCAAACCCACGAGGAATTGGAGATGCACACGAACGCCCCCGGCATCGAGTCGCTCCACCAAACCCTCCGCGCCACCTACACCGAGCCCGAAGCCGCTGCGACTTGATTCGAATTGAATCGCTAACGCGTAATCAGGTAGGGAGATAATTCGTGACAGCGATCCACGAGGGCGGGCACGCCTTCAGAGCAAGCCCGCCTGCCGGAGTCTTTGCAGTAGATCCATCTGACGCTGCCCCATCTTGTCCCGTTTGCCGAAGTTCATCCTCAACGGCATCAGCTCCAGGTTGGCGATAACGTGATCCAACTGCGGAGCCACGGCGAAGGGAATGATGTGATCCACGGACAACTGGTCTCCGGTGTAAGGCCCGAGGGTGATGGTGGGGTGACTGGGAGAGAGGGTCGTTGGCGGTGGTTGACGGTTCATCCTTCGCAGCAGCCTGCTTCGGAGAATGGATTGTTGGCGGTGGTTGACGATGGTTGGCTGAATGGAGGCCGAGGAGACGGTGGAATCACGGAACGGACACGGATGATTGCCCCCCATGGAATCAGGATGCGTGGTTCCTGCTTTCCTGCCTTCCTCATGGGAATGTTGAATGCGGACGAGGGCGTCCGCGCTCCTTTCCGCAGGCCACAATTTGGTACGCATCTGCCGTGATTCGTGGCAATGAATGCGATCTTCCTGCCGTCCCAATCGTTCCGACATTCGTCATTCTGATTTCGTCATTCGTCATTTTCTCCTCCCATGATCGCCTGGTTTGCCCGCAACGGTGTCGCCGCCAATCTTCTCATGCTCGCCGTCATGGGCTTCGGCGCGTGGACGCTCGTGTCGGAACGCATCCCGATTGAGGTCTTCCCGGACATGCCGTCCCGCTTCATCTCGGTGAACGTCCCCTACCCCGGCGCGACGCCGGAGGAGGTGGAGGAGACCATCGTCTTGCGCATCGAGGATGCCATCCAGCAGGTCGCGGGCATCAAACGCATCGTCTCCACCGCCTCCTCCAGCGGCGGCAATGTGATGATGGAGATCGACGACGCCGACCTGGCCCGGCAGATCATGGACGACGTGAAGATCCGCGTGGACGCCATCCCGAACTTCCCCACGCTGGCGGAGCGGCCCATCATCCAGCACGACGACTTCATGAGCTCCGTCATCAGCGTGATCCTCGCCGCCGACATGGCCGAGCGCGATCTGCGCCGCCTCGGCGAGCAGGTGCGGGACGAGCTCTCCGCCCTGCCCGGCATCTCCCACGCCAACCTCACCGGCGTGCGCGATTACGAGATCAGCATCGAGATCCCCGAGGCCCGACTGCGCAAATACGGCCTCACGCTGGATCAAATCAGCACCGCCATCCGCAGCAGCGCGCTGGACCTTCCCGCCGGTGTGGTGCAGACGGACGCTGGCGATGTCTCCATCCGCACCCGCGGCCGTGCCTACACGGGCAATGATTACGGCCGCATCGTCATCCTGACCCGCCCGGACGGCACCAAGCTCACGCTCGGCGAGATCGGCATCATCAATGACGGCTTCAACGAGAACCCGCTCGTCTCCCGGCTCAACGGCAAGCGCTGCGTCTCCATCACCGTCATGCGCGAAGGCTCGCAAAACGCCATCCACATCGCCGAGACGGTCAAAGCGTACATCCTGGAAAAAAACCAGCGCTTCCCGGACGGCGTGGAGCTGGAGTTCATGGGCGACCGCTCGAAGATCGTGAAGGGCCGCATCAGCCTGCTGCTGCAAAACGCCCGCAGCAGCCTCATCCTCGTCTTCATCTGCGTGGGCCTGTTCCTTCGGCTGGACGCCGTCTTCTGGGTGGCCGTGGGCATGTTCATGGCCTTCCTCGGCGCGTTCGCGCTCATGCCGATCTTCGGCCTGTCCATCAATCTCTCCTCCGTCTTCGGCTTCATCCTGGTGCTCGGCATCGTCGTGGATGACTCCATCGTGACCTCGGAGCAGGTCGATACCATGCGACAGCAAGGACTCTCACCGCTGGACGCGGCCATCGAGGGCACGCGCCGCCTCGCCGCGCCCATCACCTTCGGCGTGCTCACCACCATCGTGGCCTTCATGCCCATGGCGATGGGCTTTGGCGACTTCGGCGTCATGTTCCAGCCGATCTCCATCATTTTCATCTGCGTCATGCTGCTGGCGCTGATGGAGACGAAGCTCATCCTGCCCAGCCACCTCGCGCATCGCACGCCCATCATCAGCCGCGCCGCCGACGCGCTCGATCCCATCCATCGCTTCTCCGACCGTCAGCTCGCCCGCTTTGTGGACAAAATCTACCGCCCCTCGCTGTGTTTCTGCCTGAAAAATCGCTACGTCGTGCTCTCCGCTGTGTTCGGCGGCCTGGGCGTGCTTTTCGCCATTTTTTTCAGCGACCGCATCGCCACCGCGCTCTTCCCCCGCGTGGCCAGCGAGCGCATCGAGTGCCGCCTCACCATGCTGGACGGCACGCCCTTTGAAGTCACCGACGCCCACATCTCGCGCATCTATGAAATCGCCGAGCAGATGCGCCAGGAATACGTCGGGCCGGACGGCATCCCCGTCGTGCGCCTCATCCTCGCGAACTCCGGCATGACCGGCAGCTCACGCGGCGCCACCGGAGGCACGGGCAGCCATCGGGGAGAGGTGACGATGGAAACCTACGGCCCCGAGGAGCGCTCCCTCCAGGTGAACACGGTCGAGATGGCCGCCGAGTGGCGGAAACGCATCGAGGCCGCGTATGGCGGCCGCAGCATCCCCGGCGCGGAGGAAATGACCTTCCGCGCCGAGATCATGCGCAGCGGCGACCCCATCGACATCCAGCTCACCGGCACCAATCCCGAGGAGCTGCTCGCCATGTCCGAGCGCATCAAAGGACATCTCTCCACCATCGCCGGTGTGTTCGATGTCTCCGACAGCCTTGATTCCGGTCGCAAC
Organism: Verrucomicrobiales bacterium; assembly: GCA_003506995.1. GTDB lineage: Bacteria > Verrucomicrobiota > Verrucomicrobiia > Verrucomicrobiales > Verrucomicrobiaceae > Prosthecobacter. The sequence goes on along the minus strand of DNXB01000563.1, from coordinate 2,978 downwards.
GAGATCCAGCTCCGCCTCAAGCCCGAGGCGCAGCAGTTCGGCCTCACCGTGAGCGACCTCGCCCGTCAGGTGCGCTCGGTGTTCTTTGGCGAGGAGGTGCAGCGCATCCAGCGCGCCCGCAACGAGGTCAAGGTCATGCTCCGTTACCCGAAGGACGACCGCAAATCCCTCGCCACGCTCGACACGCTGCGCGTCCGCACCACCACCGGCCTCGAAATCCCCTTCGCCCGCGTCGCCGAGGCCACGGTCGGCAAGAGCTTCACCTCCATCAAACGCGTGGACCGCCGCCGCGCCCTCAACATCACCGCCGATGTCAACAAGCTCACCAACAACCCCGCCGTCGTGCGCGAGGCCGTGCGGCCCTTCATTGAAAAACTGCTCTCCGATCATCCGCACATCAGTTGGAGCTACGAGGGCGAGGCCCGCTCCGAGCGCGAGAGCAAGGCCGCGCTGGTGCTCTCATCGCTGCTCGTGCTCTTCGGCCTCTACGGCCTCATGGCCATTCCCTTCAAGAGCTACACGCAGCCCTTCATCGTGCTGCTCGTCATCCCCTTTGGCGTCGTCGGCGCCACGCTGGGCCATGTCTTCCACAACATGCCTCTCAGCCTCATGAGCCTCTGCGGCATCATGGCCTGCTCCGGCGTCATCGTGAACGACACCCTCGTCCTCGTGGATCGCATCAACGAGCTGCGGGATGAGACCGGCGACATGACCCACGCCGCCACCGAGGGCGGCACCTCGCGCTTCCGCGCCATCTTCCTGACGCAGATCACCACCTTCGTCGGCTTGATGCCGCTCATCTTCAACTTCGGCCCGCTCGTCGATCACTCGCCGCCCGTCATCAAGCAGATCCTCGAATGGATCTTCGGCGACAACCGCAGCGCCCAGGCCACCAGCGCCCAGTTCCTCACGCCCATGTCCGTCGCCATGGGTTATGGCAGCCTGTTTGCCACGCTCATCACGCTCTACCTCGTGCCAATGTGCTACCTCGTGCTGGATGATCTCATGCGGCATGTGCGCCGTCTCTTCGGCTTGCTGCAGATCTCCACGCTCGACGATGACGCCACCGCCGAAGCCGCCTCATGATCGACTGGCCGCGCATTTTCCCTGACACCGATCATCGCCTCCAGATGACCCTGCGGCCTGGCGATGCCCCGCGTTTCTGGCAGCACTCGGAAGAGGCTGAATCCGTGCTCGCTGAACGCCGCCAGTGGCTCGCCACGCATCGCGAACGCCACCTGCTTTTGCTTCCCGAAGCCGAAGAGGCCGTGCGTGAGGCCGTCGGCTTCATCATGGCCTCCATCCACCGCCACGCCTGCTCTCCTGAAGAAGCGGCAGCCGCTGTGGAGCCTGACTGGGTCGTGCTTTCCGGCGATGCGGAGCGCTCGCACCCCGTCATCGGGNNACTTTCCCTCCAATTGGGCGCTCGCAGACAAGCTCGGACGGCCCATGCATGAAGTCCATGCGCCCGTGCCCGGCCTGCAAACCGCCATCGGCACTCAAATCAGCGCCTTCCTCGGTCGTTTGACGCCCAACGCGCCGCGTGAGCGCGACAACTGGGGTCTCAGCGCTGATCCCACGCTCAATCATCATCCCGCGCTCGCCATTCGTCCGCTTGATGACAGCGCCACGCTCGAAAACACCTGGCTGCGTCTCGAACGCCAGTTCCTCGCCCGCCTTCCCATCACCAACGCCATTCTGTTCGGCATCCGCGTCACCAATCACCGCCTCGATCACGTCGCGTCACATCCCGAAGTGGCGCAACGGCTCGTGCGCATCCTTACCACCATGTCGGATGAGTTCGCGGGCTACAAAGGCCTGCAAACCGCCCGCGCACCGCTCGTGGCCGCGCTCACCAAAGCAGCAGCAGCATCGCGCACATGATGCCGTTGTTCAGCGCGTGCGCTGTCATCGGGGCGATCAAACTTTGCCGCCACATCCGCAGGAATGAAAACGTGGCCGCCAGCGCCATGATCGCCGGCACGCCGGCCCAGCCCTGCGGGTGAATCACCGCAAACACAAACGCGGCCAGCAGCATGCCCAGCAGCCAGCGCAACCACGCTGAGAGTCCTGGAAACAACAATCCGCGAAACATCAGCTCCTCCGACACCGGCGCCCACACCACCGCCAGCACGACCGCGCCCAGCTTGGCCCAGCCATTCCCCGCGAACACCTCCACAATCGGGTGCGAGGGAAACTGCCCCGTCAGCTTCGTGATCCATGACGCCGCGATCATGCCCAAAACAAGTAGCGGCAGCGCCGCCAGCCATCCCAGCACGCCCGCGCCCATTTCCTTGAACCACCCAGCGCCGCGATGCAGCCCCAGCGTCTCACGCCACAGCAGCCTCTGCATGCCACGCAGCAGCGGCCACAGCATGCCGAGGATCAAAGCCACCAGCGCAGGCCCGTAAGCCACCCAGCGTGGCAAAGGCACCGGCAACTGACGCAACAGCCACGGCAGCAGCAAAAACAGCAGCAGATAAATCGCGAAGCCCTCGATCAACACGCCCCCGTGCCCACGACTGCTCCTGCCGAGCGTCAGTCGCAGCTTTCCGCCACGCCAGCGCCGGATGCCCCAGATCATGAGCACCAGCCCGCCGACCGCCGCCAGCATGCCCAGCATCATGCCAGAGATCAAAACCATCGCCGTGCCCATGCCCTGCTGCACCACAGCCTGCCGCGCCGGATCTTTGGCCTCCAGCGTCTGCGCACGAGCCAGTTGGGCCATCCAGCCATGCCGTTTGAAAAACCGCTTCCAATCTTTGTCCGCAGCCAGGTCTTGAATGGACGATAGCCTTCCCAGCACCTCCACATCCGCCTTCAAACCCTCATTCTTCTGCGCAAGTGCGGCCATTTTAGCCTCATCGGGCGGTTGGTCCGCCATCCAGCCTTTCAGCATCAGAATGCGCAGCGCGTCCTCATCCGTGCGTGAGATCGTGCCCACATCCCGCAGCATCGCATCGTTGAGTTCAGCGGTC
>DNXB01000491.1 GCA_003506995.1 Verrucomicrobiales bacterium | reverse complement strand
TATTTTATTGCCGGGTTAATAACTTCGAGTTGAGCAGCCCGTTTGAGTTGTGCAGCCTCGAATTATGGTATTTATAGCTGATTGTAATAATTGATTCAATCATTATTTTCATATTTATCACATTTTTCTGACATTTCCGTTCACATCCCCCTTCCCCCACCTGGGTTTTCAGGCCATTGATCCCCCTCCACATCATGCACCGCTTTTTTCTCTGTCTCGCATTCGCATTCATCCTGTTTCCCCGAGACAGCCGTTCCGAATCATCTCCTGTTGAGCCTCCCCCCGTCGTGCTTCCACCTGAAATCGGCTTCATTGCTCCTGCCGACGTCCAGCGCCATCTTGTGGAGCATCCCGGCACCCAGATCATCGACGTGCGCACGGAGGAAGAGCGCCAGAAGCATGGCTACATTCTCAATTCGCTTCACCTGGACCACTTCCATGGCAAACAGACCGTGGATGCCCTCGCCAAACTCGATCTCACGAAGCCCTGCATTGTTTATTGCGCCATCGGCGGACGGGCCAAGCTCGTCGCCATCGAAATGCACAAGCTCGGCTTCAAAAACGTCCTCCTGCTGAAAGGTGGCTTCAACATCTGGACCGCCAGCGGTCAGGCTGTGGCAAAATAGTCATCCGCACCACACCGTGCCCGCATTTCGAGTTTCTCACCGCAGCGCAGCACCCGGCACGGCTGCTCCAGACGCACACAAGCCTTGATGAACTCATCCGGCGGCTCTGTGTTGAACTCAAACATCTCAAAGTGGCACGGCACCACCAGCCGCACGTTGCCAGCCTTTGCCAAGGCCGCCGCCTCAGTGCCATTGAGGTTTCCGGCCACACGCCGCCCTGGTTTGTGACCATTGATGGGCAGAAAAGCGAGGTCGCAGCGGTTCTCACGCAGGACTTTCACGATGTCGTCATGCCACAGCGTGTCCCCGCTGTGGTAGATCGTGAACGGGCCGCATTTGACGAGGAATCCGGTGAAGTGGCAGTTGTCGTGCTCATCACGCAGCACCTCGTTATGCTTCGCCACCACGCCATGCAGCTCCCAGCCGTCTTCATGGTAGGAATCGTGGTCGCCAATAGGGCAGAGCGTGACCGCCGCCTCTCCCAGCCGCTTTTTTGCCTCTGCGATGACGGGATGCGGCAGAAAAAGCCGGAACCCCGGATTTGCCTGCGCCAGCGGCACCAGCGTCTCGCCATCCAGATGATCGGTGTGGACATGGCTTGCCGTCACCCGATCGAGCCCGGTCAGTTTGCCCGGATCGACGCAACGCTCCGTCATCCGCACATGCGGCTTGTCCGTCTGCGCATACTTGTTCGTCAGCGAATCCGAGAGATAAGGATCAAACAGCAGGCGCTCCCCCGCCCATTGCACCAAAAAGCCGCTCTGTCCCAGCCACCACACATGCAGCGTGTCATCATCCGTTGAAGCCGACGCGATGTCGGCCAGCAGCGCCTCGTCTTTTTGGAAGGCTTGAATCATGCTCCGAACTGAATCGCCGCGATTTTTTCCGCCATGTCATGGCTGGCGCAGAACACCAGCTCCACCGCCGCCGCGCGTGACAAACGTGCCCGCAGCGCCACCACGCGGCCCATGCTCAGACCATCCACAAACGCCTGCACCGGCCGGTTGCGCGGCTCCAGGCTGCGGATTTCCACCGTCGTGTCAGGGGAAAGCAGCGCGCTGCGCCAGTGGGCTGGTTCCAGCACATTGGAGCCCACCAGCAACCAGGCGGGCGTGTCTGCCAGCAGTGGCGAGGCGCCCATGCTCCGCGCATACGCCGTCGATCCCGCCGCCGTGGCCACCAACGCGCCATCACTCACCAGCTTCGGAATGCGGCGCACTTTGTTCACGGTGATCTCCAGCCACGCGCTCTGGCTCGTCGCCCGCTCCAGCCAGGCATCGTTGAAACCGTGCGCCGTGCGGGTCTGGCCGTCCTCATCCTCAAACTCCAGGAACAGCATCGGCAACTGGCGGAAAATCACATCGCAAGGCGGGAACGCCCCCGCGCTCACCTGCTCCGGCCCGTTCAGGAGAAAGCCCATGTGCCCGGCATTGATGCCGAAAAAAGGCAGCCTCGAACGCCAGTGCTCGCGAATGCCGCGCAGCATCGCGCCATCACCACCCACCACGCTGATGAAGTCCGCGTCAGCCGCCGGCACATGCCTTGAAACCAACGGGGCGCTCAGTTCCCGCACCTTCGGAATCGCCGCGTCCGCATGCAGGAAAAACTTCGCGCCCTCCAGCGTCCCGCGCGCCCAGTTGCCCGGAATCGGCGCACGATACAAGCCATAGCGCTCGATGTAGGCCAGCGCTCGTGGATGCAGCATCTCCGCCACGCCTTTCCCGCTGCTCAGACGCTCGCGGATGACGGTGCTCGCCCCTTCCACAAACACATCCACCTCACGCGCATGCGGCGGCAGGTCATTCACGTCGAGTTCATGGCCTGGACGACGCAGCACCGCAAAATTCGCCGTCTGCCACAGCTCCGCACCTCGCGCCCAGGTCTGCTGAATGGGCGACTCGCCCTTAGCGCCGCCCGCGAGCAAGTCCGCTCCCACCACATGCCA
>DNXB01000133.1 GCA_003506995.1 Verrucomicrobiales bacterium | reverse complement strand
AGCGCTTGTAGCTCTCAGGCTTCGCCGGATCTTCGTCAGGCCTGAGCTTGTCATTGGAGAGGAACGGCGGGTTCTTCAGCTCGATGGTCTGGTCGTTGTCCCAAAGGTAGGTGGGATAGAAGTTGTGCGCGACGCCCTGGCAGTTGTAGCCGAACCAGCGGTCAAAGCCCTGCTTCAAAGGTGCGCCGGTGGAGGTGGGACCGCCGAGGCCCCACTTGCCAAAGCCGCCGGTGGTATGGCCGATGGATTTGAAGACCTCGGCGAGTGTGATCGTGGCATCCGGGATGGGGTGCTGCCCTTCGCGCTCCGGCTTGCCCATCTTCGACAAGCCTTTGGCGTCATCTGCCTGGCGGTTGTTGCGGATGAAGGTGTGCCCAGGATGCTGGCCGGTCATGAGCACGCTGCGGGAGGGGGCGCAGACGGCGTTGCCGCAGTAATGCTGGGTCAAACGCATGCCCTCCGCCGCCATACGGTCCAGATGCGGTGTCTGGATGATTTTTTGGCCGTAGCAGCCGAGGTCGCCAGGGCCCAGGTCATCGGCGAGGATGAAAATGACATTGGGCTGGCGGGCGTGGGCGTGCAGGCCGCAGACGAGGAGAAAAAGGCAGGTCAGGAGCTTCATGGTCAGGTTGAAACGGCGGCGGGGGCGGTTTCTTGTTTCGCATCGCGCCTGGGCAGCGAGCCGAGCTTCCAGTTCAACCACAGCGTGAGCAGCAGCATCGCGGCGATGAGCAGGACGATGAGGTAGAAGCCGGGACGGGAGAGAAACTTCATGAGGATGGCCGAAAGAAACGAAAGAAGGCGAAAAAAGCCAGCGGTGGAGCGATTCAATCACACACAACTCTTTCATGAACTGGCCTCTGCTTCTCATTCCACTCCTGTTGGTCAGCGAACCCGCCAGCGCCCTTCCCGAGGCGGAAATCCAACGCTACATCGACGAGGCGATCAAGGCAGGCGGCGGCGAGGTGGTGATCCCGCCCGGTGTGCACATGATCGAGAAAGGCCTGGTGCTGAAGGGCGCGAAGAAGCTGCGCCTCATCGGCCTGGACGCGGAAGAAACGGTGCTGAAGCTGCCACCGGTGGCTTACGCCGTGGCTTCTGGCATCACGGAGAGCGGTGCCACGCGCATCGCGGTGAAAACACAGCGCGGCTTCAAGCCCGGCATGCGGTTGAAGATCGAGGCGGATGGTGAGACGGACTCGTTCACGAAGAAACCCAAGCCCTATCATCTCGCCATCGTGAAAGCGGTGGAGAAAGACGCGATCCAGCTCGAAGCGCCGCTCAAATTTCCGGTTCCCGACGGCACCCTGATCCGCCATGAGGACGCGCCGAACTTGATCGAGATTCGCGGAGCCAGCGAGGAGGTGTACCTGGAGAAACTCACGCTGGATGGAGGGCGGGTGGAAAACGATCCGCTGATCCGCGGTCACGCGCAGCTTTGCGCGATCTTTGCCGCCGGAGCCTACAGTTATGAAAAGGGGCCGACGGGACCGCCGGTGAAAAAACTGCGCGTCTCACGCTGCTTCATCCAGAACTGCCACGGGCGCGGCATCGCCCTCTACTCGGTAGAGAGCGCCGAGATCGACGGCTGCACGATCCGCGACACCTCGGACGAGGCGATCGACTTTGACCACTTCACGGTGAAATCCATCGCCACGCACAACCACATCGCCCGCAGCCTGATCGGCGTGGAATTGAACGACGCGAAGGACTGCCTCGTGGCGGGGAACGACTTCCGCGAATGCGGCACGGGCATCAATCTGTGGCGCTGGTGCAAGCAACCGGGCCTGAACGAGGGCAACATCATCGCGCAAAACGTGTTCGAGAGCACGCGGGGCAACGCTGTGCGGATCGCCACCGGCACGAAAGGCAACGCCATCGTGCAGAACGAGATCACCGGCAGCGGCAAGAACGGCATCATCCTCTCCGGCGAAGGTCAGATCGTGAAGGCGAACCGCATCACCGGCAGCGGCATGAAGGCCATCGCGGTCAACGAGGGCAAGCACGAGATCGTGGAGTGATCAGACTCCGTACAGTGCCTTCACCAGCCCCTGCACGCGCTCGCCCGGCAAAGCGCCCACCTCCATCTGATTCATGACGTAGGCGAAGCCGATGCCGTTCTCTGGGTCGGCAAAGGCGAGGCTGCCGCCCGCGCCAGGATGGCCGAAGGCGCGGCGGCTGGGGCCGTAGAGCTGGCGCAGCTTGCCACCGTCGGACTCGGGGTCTTCGTTCAGCGGGTCCTGCATCATGCCGGCGGAGAAGGCGATGGGCGTGAGCAAAACCGCGTCATTTTCCTGCGTGAGCGTCTGCTCCAAACACTGCACGATGGACTCGGGAATGATCTGCGTGTCGTTCCAGCGCCCGCCCTGGGCGAGCATGCTGTAAAACTTCGCCAGACCATGCGCGCTGCCGACCCCGCCCATGCTGGCGTAGCCACGCGCCCACATCTCGCTTTGATTGAAGTCGTTCACGGCGTTCAGGCCGAAGGGCGAGGTGAAGGTGCGCTGCGTGAGCGAGCCTGCGGTGTTGAAGGCATTGATGAAGGGCTGGTCGCTGTTGGAAATACTGATTTTTCCCGGATAAACGGGGGAAACCCGCTCCCATTGCGCGCTGGGCAGTCCGATCCAGAAATCGAGCGCCATGGGGCTGCCGAAGACCTCGCGGAAGTATTCACCAAGAGATTCGGTCTCGGCCAGACGACGGACGACTTCATCGAGCAGGAAACCAAAGGTGCGCGCGTGATACCCCTGGCGCATGCCCGGCTCCCACAGCGGATGCTGGCGCTCCAGCGCCTCGACGACAGCCTCGTAATTGTAGATCGGCGTGCGCACATCCAGCGCGCACAAACCGGCGGTGTGTGTGAGCAGATGAATGAAGGCGACGTTCGATTTGCCGCCGCCGACGAACTCCGGCCACACTTCAGACACCGGACAATCCAGCGGGATGCCAGCCTCTTCGAGCGCGAGCAGACAGCAGACAGCAGCCGGGCCTTTGGTGGCAGACCAGACAGGCGCCAGCGTGTTTTCATCCCACACCCGCGTCCGGGCGCGGTCACAATGACCGTGAGAGAGACTCAGCACCTCCCGACCGTGCTGCCAGATGGAGACAGAGGCTCCCATCTCCCAGCGTGTGCGGAAGCTCTCCTCAAACCAGGCCCGCACGGCCTGAAGATTCGCGGCACTGGCTGGCGCGCTCATGCGTGTTGGGCCTCCAAACGGACACGGAGGGCGTCGAGATCGCGGTCCTTCTTCGCATGCTGGCGCAGGTCGCCATCCATCTCAAAGGCACGCTCTAAATAAGAGAGCGATTGGTCGAAATGACCGAGACGGGCGTGATAGCAACCCATGTTGTAATAGTACACCGGCTTCGTGCGCAGAGAGGCAGGCCCACGCGAAAGCACATCGACGGCCTCGGCGGTCTTTCCCAGCTCATGCAGGCAAAAAGCCGCGTGAATGTAGCCGCCGGGCTCCGCAGGTTCCTGCTGGCAGAGCTTGGTGGCCAACGCCAGCGCCTCGGCCCATTGCTGCCGACCCATGAGGCAGAGCAGCGTGATCTCGATAACGTCCACACGTTCATGCATGGCCGCAGGCAGCGGAGACAACTCCTCCCTNNTAGAGGCCCAGCTCCACATAGCCCTGGGCGGCGATGATTTTGCGTTCGGCGTCGGTCATTTTCGATGCGTTGACCGGATGAGAACGCAAAGCGCGCCTAGGAACAAGGTTTTTCATGCGCCACTGACCGCGAACTGGCAAAAAGCATCACGATGCTTTCGCCACTCGCAGTTTTTTGGAGATTTCCATGCGGCTGGCGATCTCCCAGCCACCCCAGGTGACGATGTAACTGAACAAGGCGCCGACCGCGCCAAGAATGATGCCGCCCATCAGCATGACTGGCGCGTGCTCCTTGAGCACGATCCAGGCGTCCACCATCGACTCCGGCAGCTCGCTGGGAAACGGCGTGGCGGGCACGCTGGTGTAAAGTGCCAGGAACCATTTGCCGATCAGATACTCCAGCCACGCGATGAAGGGAATGGTGAAGGGATTGCTCAGCCAGCAAAGGGCGATGGCGACGGGGATGTTCACCCGGAAGATGGCGGCCAGGATGGTCGCCGTGGGCATCTGGATGGGCAGCAGTTGCAGAGTAATGAACATGCCGACCGCCATGCCGCCGGAAAGCGTGTGCTGCGTGGGCCGCCAGACGCGCTTGTCGAGGAAATGCCGCGCGAACCAGCGCATGATGGGACGGTCCCGCAGTTTGCGCGGGTGTTTGAGGAAGCGAATGGTCTTGAAGACCGAGCGCCGGAACCAGCCGTGGAGCATCGCAAGCATCTCAGCGCCCCCCTCCGTTGGCTGCCCAGACCAGCAGCGCACCGCCGAGCGCGATGCGGTACCAGGCGAAACCGTTGAACGTGTGGCTTTGCACAAAGCGGATGAGCCATTTCACCACCACGAAGGCCGCAAGGGCGGACACCACCGTGCCGAGCGCCACCATGCCCCAGTCTTCCTGGGCTGCGGTGCCGTCCTTGAAGGCGGAAAGGATTTTATAACCACCAGCGGCCATCAGGGTGGGAATGCCGAGCAAAAATGAAAACTCGGTGGCCGCTGGCCGCGCGATGCCAAAGGCCATCGCCATCAAAATGCTGGCCCCGGAGCGGGAGGTGCCGGGAAACACTGCCGCGAGGAGCTGCGCCAGCGCCACGGCCACCACCACAGTCCAGGTGATGTCAGGCACGCCAGTTTTGCCTTTGTGCCAAAATTCCAGCAGAAGGATGATCACGCCGCCGATCAACGTGGCCCAGGCCACGGGTGGGATCGTTTCCGGCAGCTCGATGTCGAATTTCTTGATCGCCAGACCACCGACGGCGGTGATGAAAAAGGACACGAACAGCTTGAGCAGATAATCCCGCGTGCTGGCGTCTCCCAGCGTGGTGGCTAGATGTCTCACCCGCTGCGTGAAGACCGCCAGCACCGCCAGCACCGCGCCGCTCTGAATCACCACGTTGAACAAATCGCTCTTGTCCGGCAGCAGCCCGAGGTTTTGTGGGATGAGAAGGTGGCCGGTCGATGAGATGGGCAGGAACTCAGTGACACCTTCAATGATGCCGAGGAGGATGATCGCGAGCCAGTCTGGCATGGAAAAGGGGAGGAAGGGTGAGAGAGACGAGGAATGGGAACTTTCAGGCTTGGCCAAGAGCTTTGCAAGCCCGTGAGCTTCACTCGCTGCAATTACTCTGGAAATTTCTCCCAAACGCCCTCATCTCACGCACAGAGAGTGTTTTCAAGCTGGCCTTTGCGACGAAATTGGCTACGCTCACGCCCCTTTTCAGGCATGCCAGCCAGTGCCCCTAGCCCATTCAACCTTCCTATGCTCCGCTTCCGCCCGGCCTGGTGCTTCATGCTTTGGCTCTGCGCCGCCAGCCTGCTGCTGACCTCAGACACCGCCGCCCAGTCCGGCTCCTCCATCCGCGTGCGCCTGGCGGACGGCTTTGATTATCCCGTCGGAAAGCCGGATGCTGCTGGTTACTACAAAGCACGCGGCTACTGGCCCAACGGCCACCTCGGCGAGGACTGGAACGGCGACGGCGGTGGCGACAGCGACCTGGGAGACCCCATTTATGCCATGGGCCGCGGCGTGGTCATCTTTTCACAGAACATCGGCGTGGGCTGGGGAAACTGCATCCTGGTGCGGCATGTTTTCCGTGAGCAGGACGGGCGCATCGCCATGGTGGACTCCCTCTACGCCCACCTGCAAGAACGCAAGGTCCGCCTGCATGAGCTGGTCGAGAAAGGCCAGCTCGTGGGCACCATGGGCGGCAACAACGGCATGTACGCCGTGCATTTGCACTTTGAAGTCCGCAAGAACCTGCACATTGGCATGAACCGCAGTTCCTTCGCCCGCGACTCATCCAACTACCACAGCCCCACCGCCTTCATCAATGTGCGCCGCGTGCTTTCCTCCAGCATGCAGAAATACGACGTGCCGGTCAACAATTTCGCCCCGTATGGCCGCTCCCTGGCGGATGCGGGCAGCGGTGGTTCCCGCTCCGCAGGAGTGGACGTCCCCGCTTTCAGCGCCAGCAATGCGGTGGGCGGAGGCGATGCCGCCGCCCAGCCGTCGGATGATTTTTGGTCCCGCCTGAAAGCCAAAATGCGCGGCGGCGAAGTCACTCCGGGGCTTGACGACAAGCGCTGATCCCTGCCAGGCAGAAGAATACCCTTGCCTCATCACCTCTCGTGGTGGCATCTTTGCTGCTGTCTGAGGTCAAGCCCACTCCCGGCCATGCAATCCCCAACCCGCCCTTTTTCTTCCCGCACCTCCATCGGCGGCAGTCTTGTTCCTGTTTTGATCGTCGTCGCCGCGCTCGCGCTGAGCACGGCGATCTTCTTTCTTTTCACCCGGAAGAAAATGGCCGCGCAGCAGGAAGCTGAGGCAGTGGCTGCCGTCGCAGCGGCCCAACCGGCGGCCCCAAAGCCAGAATCATCCGCCTCGGCGATCCAACCAGGCGCTGCCTCCCCTTCCAAAGCCCCCCCTCCCGTCCCGCCGCCAGCCCCCCCCTCCTTCGGCTTCGCCCGTCCGCTGGATCTGGGCAAGCAGCTCGTTCGCAGCCTCGCCGCCGGCGATTTTGAT
>DNXB01000037.1 GCA_003506995.1 Verrucomicrobiales bacterium | reverse complement strand
TGCCCATGTCCATGCCCGCCTTGATCGCATGATACAGGAAGGCGCTGTGCATGGCCTCGCGCACCTTGTTGTTGCCGCGGAAGCTGAAGCTGATGTTTGACACACCACCGCTGACCTTCGCGCCGGGCAGGTGATGCTTGATCCAGCGCGTGGCGTTGANNTGTCTTCCGGCGGGAAGCCCACTTCATTAACGAGGATGCGATAGGCACGCTCGCAGATGCGAATCTTCTCGTCGTAAGTCGCCGCCTGACCGTTCTCATCGAAGGCCATCACGACCGTGGCCGCGCCGTAGCGCTTGATGGCACGCGCACGTTCCTTGAAGGCTTCCTCGCCTTCTTTGAGCGAGATGGAATTCGCGATGCCCTTGCCTTGCAGCATTTTCAGGCCGGCCTCGATGATCTCCCACTTCGAGGAATCGACCATGAACGGCACCTTCGCCACTTCCGGCTCAGTTTGCAGCAGGTTGAGGAACTTCGTCATCGTCGGCACGCCGTCGATGAGGCCTTCATCCATGCAGATGTCGATGACGTTCGCGCCGTTCTCGACCTGCTGACGCGCGATGGCCACCGCTTCCTCGAATTTGCCTTCCTTGATCAGCTTCGCGAACTTCGGCGAACCAGCGACGTTCGTGCGCTCGCCGATCATGAGGTAGTTCGCCTCCTTCGTGTGATTGTAAGGCTGCGAGCCGCTCAAACGCATGATCGGCTCCGGCGTCGGCACATGGCGCGGCTCCAGACCTTCCACCGCTTTTGCGATGGCGGCGATGTGCTCCGGCGTGGTGCCGCAGCAGCCGCCCATGATGTTCACGAAGCCCGACTTGGCGAAATCGGTGGCGTATCCAGCCATGTCCGGCGGCAGCAGATCGAAGCCCGTCGGCGCGAGCGGATTCGGCATGCCCGCGTTCGGATACGCCGACACAAAGCAATCCGCCTTCGTCGCCAGTTCTTCAAGGAACGGGCGCATCTTGTCCGGTCCGAGCGAGCAGTTCAGACCGATCGACAACGGCTTCACATGCCGCATCGCATTGAGATAAGCCTCGGTGATCTGGCCCGAGATCATCGTCTCACCGCCAGGACCGACAGCGGCGGAAATCTGGATCGGCAGCTCCACGCCATCGGCTTCAAACACCTCGCGAATCGCCACCAGCGCTGCCTTGGCGTTGAGCGAGTCGAAAATCGTCTCCACCATCAGCGTATCGACACCACCGGCGATCAGTGCGCGGATTTGATGCGCGTAAGCCGTCTTCACCTGATCAAAGGTGACGTAGCGGAAGCTCAGATCCGTGAGGTCGGGGAACTGCGAGAGCGACACCGTCAGCGGACCGACCGCGCCAGCCACATAACGTTTGCGACCTGTCTTGTCGGCGATCTGATCCGCCCACTTTCGGCACTGCTGCGCCGAGTTGAAATTGATCTCCCAGGCGAGGTCGTTGAGGAATTTGTCGTCGATGATCTTCTGGAAGAACTCGGGATCTTTGCGCCCGCCTTTCTCACGCGGGTCTTCCACAAAGAACTCACTCTGCGCGATGCTCGTGGCCGAAAACGTGTTCGTCTCGATGATGTCCGCCCCGGCTTCCAGGAAGCGGCGATGGATGTCCTCAATGATGTCCGGGCGCGTGATGGAAAGGATGTCCCCATTGTTCAGGATGTCCTTCTCGTTGTCACGAAAGCGCTCACCGCGAGCCGAGGCCTCATCGAGCACTCCTTTGTCCTTGTAACCGCGAATCGTCGTCCCCATGGCCCCGTCGATGACGAGGATGCGCTGGCGCATGGCGGCTTCGAGTTCAGTGCGGCAATTGGGACGGGAAGGCATGACCGAAACTAGCGCCGTAGCTGGGCAGGTCAACTATCATATCAACGCATCATGATTTGAGCATGTGAGTATAATTCTAATTTACAAGACGAGTATCCGTTATACCGACACTCATGCCTACCAAAACCAAGACCACTCCCGTCGAATCCAGCCCCGAGGCCATCAATGAGAACTTGGGCAGGCGGGTGAAGAAGCTGCGTGGGGACCGTGGTTGGTCGCTCGAAGAACTCGCCAGTGCCAGCGGCGTGAGCCGGTCGATGCTGAGCGAGATCGAGCGCGAGAAGGCGAATCCGACCCTGACGGTCACGTTTCGCATCGCACGGGCCTTTGGGCTGACGTTGCAGGAGCTGATCGAAAGCGCGGAGGCCAGCGCGTCGAAAATCCAGGTCATTCGTGCCAGCGACCGCGCCCAGGTCTTCCGCAGCGACAAGCACCACGAGATCCGCACGCTTTCGCCACTGAATCTGGAGAAGGACGTCGAGTTTTACGAGGTCCGACTCCGTCCCGGCGGTGCTTTGCGCTCACAGCCGCATTTTGAAGGCACGCGCGAGTTTTTGACCGTCGAGGAAGGCAGCGTGCGCATCGAATCCGATCAGGACACTGACGAACTCACCAAAGGCGACTCCGGCACCTACCGCGCCGACGTGCCGCACGCCATCATGAACACCGGCAAGGCCGATGCGCTGGTGTTTCTCGTCGTGATTTATCGCTGAACGCTTTTCCCAACCAACTATGAAGCCAACCATTCTCCTGTCCCTCCTGTTTTGCGCCGTCGCCCAAGCGCAGATGCCGCCCGCTCTTGTGAACGCGGAACGTGCCAAAATCCTCGAAGGCGTCAAAACCGTGCCGAAGGCGGGTGCGCCGGGGCCGGTGGGGATTTGGGGAAACATCGCGTTTCCGATTCTCTCCGCGCCGGACAAGGACGGTGTCGAAATCGCCGTCGCGGCTGCTGCGGCTTATGCCAAAGGGCGCGTCATCTTGTTTGGGCACAACAGCTACCTTGGGGGGGGCGAGGGCGGTGATCATGCGAAGCTGATGGAGAACTGCGTGAAGTGGGCGGGTAACCAAGAAAAGCCGCGAGTCGGCCTCAAGGGCGTGAACGCGGTCAACTTCTACAAGCAGCGCGGCTTCAACGTGGAGACCTTCACTGCCGTCGAGAAGAAGAGCCTTGGAGAGTTCGACTTGGTCATCATCAACATCCAAAGCGTCACCAGCGCGGAGGAAGGCGCCGCGCTGGCCGAATACATCCAGGCTGGTGGCGGTTTCATCGGTGGCATGACGGGCTGGGCCTTTGGACAAACGAGCGGAGGCAAAGACCTCGCTGTGTCGCACGGATTGAACCAAGCGCTGATGCCCGCAGGCGTGGCGATCACGGACATGAGCGCGTTTGACCAGCTTCGCGGCTTCGACGCGCGCATCGAGCTGCCGCAGATGATGAATGCCTCCGAGGCCATCGCCGCGATCAAAAAGCAGCGCGAGGGAGGCCCGGCGCTCGACGCGGCGGCGATGAAACAGGCCACCAACGCGATTCAGATCGCCATGGCCGCGCAACCACCGGATCGCGGCAATTTGAAGAACGCCGTGCTTGCCGCGCTGGGAAATGCCGGGGCTGATGCGGTCGTTCCCACGGCGCAATCACCACTCGCCGCCGACAAACACGCCGCACAGCGGCTGCGCCTCGGCATGGAAACGCGGGTGCTGCGTCTCGCCGCCGGTGAAGGTGTTGCCGCGCATCCAGCGCATGAGGCTTTCCCCGGCAAGGTGCCAGCAGGCGCTCCACGCATCACCGGAGAGATCAAAGTGACGCCTGCCATTCCTGGCTGGACCAGCACGGGGCTTTATGCGGCGGCAGGGGAGACGATCACAGTCACATTGCCCGAAAATCTCGCCGACAAAGGCTACGCCGTGCGCATCGGCTGCCACAGCGACACGCTTTACCACCTCGACAAATGGGAACGTGCTCCCGACATCACGCGCAGCGTTCCTCTGGTCACTGCGACAACGAAAACGGCCAGCGCCTTCGGTGGTTTGATCTACATCGAAGTTCCAGGCCGTGCGAAGGATGACGCGCCCTTCACCGCGACGATTCAGAATGGCGTTCCAGCGCCGTTGTTCGTGCTCGGTCAGGATGATGATGCGAAATGGAAAGAAATCCGCCAGCGTCCGGCTCCATGGGCCGAAATGGTTTGCGACAAGCTCATCATCTCCTTTCCCACTGAGGTTGGCCGCCTCGTGAACAACCCGACCGAGCTCATGACCTTCTGGAAAAAGGTGGTCGAGGCGCNNGGACGACATCACCAATCAATCCGCCGAGCGCAAACGCCCTGAGCGTATCGTCGCCGACGTGCAGATCAGCGCCGGCTACATGCACAGCGGTTATCCGATCATGATTCCGACCAGCGCCGCGCCGGAGATGGTCACGTTTGGCAAACTCAAATTCCCGGGCTGGGGTTTTTATCATGAAATCGGCCACAACCATCAGCGCGGTGATTTCACCTTCGACGGCACGGGCGAGGTCACGAACAACGTCATAGGCATGTACTGCTACCACGAGGTGCTGAAGAAAGACTGGCTCATCGGCCACAGCGCGATCACCGAGGAGGAGCGCAAGGCGAATGTGCAGAAGATCAAGAAGTCCGCCGACAAGTGGCAGGATTGGAAAAGCAGCCCCTTCCTCGCTCTGACGACGTACATTCAGCTCATCCAGGAGTTCGGCTGGGAAAGCTGGCGCAAGTATCTCCACAGCTTCGCTGGCAACGAGTTCGGCCCCGCCCCCAAAGGCGATGACGAACGCCGCGACCAGTTCCTCGTGCGCTACTCGAAGATCACGAACAAGAACCTCGGCCCCTTCTTTGATTTCTGGGGCATTCCAGTGAGTTCATCCGCGAAAGCAGAGGTGAGCAAGTTGGAAACCTGGATGCCGAAGGGGCTGTAGGATGAAATGACGAATTCCGAATGCAGAATGACGAATGGCACGTCCCATCTGGCAGCATTTGAATTCAAGATAGGATCAAATTAAGCAGGCTGTGATGATGACTTTGTCGTGAGGCAGGGGTATCATCGTCACAGCCATGAACGCCCAATTCATACCTCCTCACGAGCCTTTGCCGGGCGGGCCGCTGGTGATCCAGACGCAAGGGTACACGCCGCGATTGTGGGCGGACCGCACGGCGATCTTCTTCACGAACGTGCAGGGAATGTTTTTTGACAACGCGGCGCTGACCGAGACGCTCATGGACCAGTTCGTGCATGCCGAGTCCTACGGTTCCCGCCTCGTGCCGGTGATGGGCTTGCTTTATCAGGGCGGCGTCAATGCGGTCGTGCTGGAGGGCGCGCCGGATGAGGCTCTGTGCCGCTACTTTGCGGAGGATCTGGGATTGCAACTGCCGGAGATTCATGTGCTCAGTCATGCCGACTACCTGGCGCTGGGCCGTTCACTGGAAAGTGAAACCGCTTCGCCCACACATGAGCTGATCTCGAAGCTCATCGCCAACGACGCTCCGCTGGTGGATGGCTTTGTGACGGATGCGACGATCGAGCGCATCGCCCGGCGGCTTGGCAAGCGAACGCTTTCGACTCGTGAAGGCAGCAAGAACGGCAACAACAAGCTCCTGCTCCACCGCCACCTCGAAAGCATGGGGCTGCCGGTCTTCGACACTGAACTGGCCTCGCAACCGGCTGAGGTGGGAGCTTGCATCCAGGCGCTGGCGAAGCGCGGCTTTCGCCACGCGGTGGTGAAGTCGCAACTCGGCGCGTCGGGCGTCGGCTTGATGAAGGTGGAGACGATGAACACGGAGCCGATGGTGCCTGCGGCGTTTTTTCACGAGGGGCCGGTCATGGTGCAGGGCTGGATGGAAACGGGCCGCAACGGCATCACGACCGTCCACAGCCCCAGCGTGCAGATGTTTCTCGATGACGACGCCGTGTATCTCTATGACCTCACGGAGCAGATTCTCAGCCACGAAAGCGTGCATGAGGGCAATGAATCACCGCCGCCGTATCTCGATGCTTTGCCAGACCTCGCGGTGGAGCTGTTTCGTCAGAGCGGCGTGGCGGGCCAATGGCTGCATGCACAGGGCTATCGTGGCACGGCGAGCGTGGATTTTCTGGTGGCGAGGCTGGAGGTGCCGGGAGCCTTCCAAGCCTATGTCTGCGAGGTCAATGCCCGGCTCACCGGCGCGACCTATCCTTCCATGCTCGCGCGTCACTTCCTGCCGCGTGGCGCCTGGCTGATGCGCAATTTAATGCTGAAGGAAGCCACCTCGGGACGGGCGGTGCTGCGTTATCTCGAAAAACACGGCGATCTGTTTCATCCGGGCATGGAGCGTGGTGTGATCCCGGAAAACTTCATCCTCAACGAGCACGGACGCGTCAAAAAAGGCCAGTTTCTCTGCATCGGCAGCAGCACGGCGGAATGCCATGAGCTGCTGCTGAATGCTGAGCGCGATCTGCCCATCGACTGGGACTACCTGAAGGACTGATTCGCTGCCCCTTTCGATTTCACATGTCACCGCCGCCCATTGACCGCCTCGTCACGCTAACCCGTGATCTCATTGTCATTCCCAGCACGGAAAGCCGGCCTGAGGAGCGGGCGCGCTGCTTCACCCTGCTGCGCAATCATTTGGAGGCGCTGGGCGGCATCACGATTCGTGATTTCAGCAGCGAGGGCTTTGCCTCGATGACGGTGATGCCGCAGGGCATCGACACGCCGGACATCCTGCTGGTGGCGCATCTGGACGTGATCGAGCATCCACACCCCGACGCCTATACCTCGCGCGTCACCGAGGGCCGCATCTACGGCCCCGGCTCTGGCGACATGAAAGGTCAGGCCGCCATCATGCTGGAGCTCTTCTGCGATCTGCAGCGGCGGCATCCCGGTCTGTCCTTCGGACTTGCCTACACCTCGGACGAGGAGCGTGGTGGTGAGAACGGCGTGCGCCATTTGTTTGAAGACATCGGCCTGCGCTGCGGGCTTGCCATCGTGCCGGACGGCGGCTCGATTCATGACGTGACCGTCGCTGAAAAAGGCATCCTGCATGTCAATCTCAGCACGGTGGGTCGTGAAAGCCACGCCGCGCGGCCCTGGCTGGCGCCCAACGCGCTCACCGCGCTCATGCGTGGAGTGCTGCGTGTGAGCGATCACTTTGAAGCGCTCAAGGAATCCGGCCTGAATGATCACTGGTATCCCACCTGCGTGCCCACGATCCTCAACACGCCGAATCAGACGATCAACTGCATCCCGGGTGAAGCCACCGCCTGCCTCGACCTGCGCTTTCCACCGCCGCACACGCGCGAATCGTTGCTCGCAACGATTCGCGAGCTCGCCG
>DNXB01000478.1:964-3125 GCA_003506995.1 Verrucomicrobiales bacterium | reverse complement strand
TACCACCAGAAGATGACGGAGATCTACATCGTCCTCGAAGGCGAGGGCCATCTCGAAGCCGACGGGCAGATCATCCCGCTCAAACCGATGACCACGGTCATGATCAGGCCCGGCTGCGTACATCGAGCGGTGGGCAAGCTGAAGATCATCAACGTGCCGATGCCGCCGTTTGATCCGGCGGATGAGTTTGAAGTTTGAGCACTGACGTGTATGCGCGACCTGTTGACCAGTTTGGATTCCACCCGGCTTGGCTACTACAAGTCGATCCTCGATGAAGCCGAGATCCCCTGTTTCATTCGCAATGAAACGACCGCGCAACTCGCCAACATCTTCATCATGCCGCTTCAGCCGACCCTATGTGTGCTGAACGATGCCGATTATGAACAGGCAAGCGCCCNNCTCCCCCGCCCTCCTCGTCCGAGGAATGGTCCTGCCCTGCGTGCAAAGAATCCAATCCGGCCTCGTTTGACCTGTGCTGGAACTGCCAGGCCGCCAAACCCGAATGATTACGACCATGAACAAGCTCGCTGTTTTCCTGCTGGTGGCACTGCTTCCGGCCCTCGTGAATGCTGAAACGCCAAAGGCGAAGAAGTCAGGCATGCCCGAGGGCTTTCATGATCTCAAGATCGGCGATGCTGCGCCGGATTTCGAGCTGATCGGCATCGACGAGGAAAAACACACGCTCAAGGACTACGCGGATGCCGATCTGCTCATGATCGCCTTCCTCAGCAATCACTGTCCCACCTCGCAGGCGGTCGAAGGGCGCATCAAGAAGCTGGTGAAAGCGTACAAGGGCAAGGGATTGAAGCTCGTGGCGATCAATCCGAACGATCCCGCCGCTTTGCGGCCCGATGAACTCGGCTACTCGAAGTACAACGACAGCTTCCCCGAGATGAAGCGGCATGCCAAGGAGCAGGGCTTCAACTTCCCCTATCTCTACGACGGCGACACACAGAAGACCGCGCTCGCCTACGGCTGCCTGGCCACGCCACACGTCATGATCTTCGACAAGGAGCGCAAACTTCGCTACCAAGGCTGGCTGGATGACTCACGCTACGCGGATGAGGCCACGGTGACTTCTCCTGATGCCCGCAATGCCATTGAAGCACTCCTGGACGGCAAACCGGTGCCTGTCGAGGTCACGAAACCTCATGGCTGCTCCACCAAGTGGATCGACAAACGCGGTCAGCTCGCCGCCGACAACGACAAATGGGAAAAAGGCGAGGTGGAGGTCGAATGGATCGACGCGAAGGGCGTGGCCGCGCTGCGGAAGAATGACACGAAGAAAGTTCGTCTCTTCAACGTGTGGGCCACATGGTGCGGCCCCTGCGTGAAGGAATTTCCCGAACTCGTCGCCACCTCGCGCAAATTTGGCCTGCGCGACTTTGAGTTCATCAGCATCAGCATGGATGATCCGAAGGAACTGCCAGCAGTGAAAGCCTTCCTCGAAAAGCACAACGCCATCGTGCCGGACAAGCTCAAGCCCTCGCTCAAAGCTGAAGGTCGCAAGGGCAACGCCTACCTCTTCAACGAGGCCAGCAGCGAGGCACTCATCCAAGCACTCGATCCCGAATGGCCCGGCCCGATTCCGCACACGCTCGTCGTCGCCCCAGGTGGCGAGGTCATCTTCCGCCACAATGGCGAGATCGACGGCGACGAGTTGCGCGCGAAAATCCTGGAGCACATGGGCCGGTTTTATCTGCCGGAGCAGACGCCTTGATCACAACAGCGCTCCAACGTGGCTGGTGACGGCGCTGGCGAGCCCTTTGAGATTGTAGCCGCCTTCAAGCACGGAGATGAGGCGGTTCTGGCAGTGTGTGGCGGCGGATTCGAGCAGGAGCTTGGTCAAAGCGACGAAATCATCGTCGGTGAGGCGGAACTGGCCGAGGGGATCGTCGATGCGGGAGTCAAAACCGGCGGAGATGAGGATCAAATCGGGTTTGAACTGGTCGATGGCGGGCAGGAGGCGGTCGGTGAAGGCCGCGCCGATGTCTGACATGCCGGTGCGGGCGGGGAAGGGGAGGTTCAAGGTGCTGCCTTTGCCTTTTCCACTGCCAGTTTCATCCGCATGGCCGGTGAAGGGGTAGAGCGGGCTTTGATGCGTGCTGCAAAAGAGCACGCTGCCGTCCTCATAGAAGATGTCCTGCGTGCCGTTGCCGTG
>DNXB01000478.1:0-945 GCA_003506995.1 Verrucomicrobiales bacterium | reverse complement strand
GTTGTTGAAGAGACAGAAGCCCATGCCTTGCGCCGGTCGTGCATGATGCCCGGGCGGCCGCACGGCGCAGAAGGCGTTCTTGGCCTTGCCAGCAAACACAGCATCGACGGCGTTTAAAACACCGCCGACGGCTTGAATCGCCACATCATAGGATCGCGGACAAATCGAAGTGTCGCCTGTGCTGAGGTCTTCCAAACCCGATTCGACATCTTCCTTGGCCGTGGCGATGTAACCGCGATCATGACAAAGCGCGATTTCATCGAGCGTGGCGGCGCGTGGCACAATGGATTGCGTTTTGGCGACGATTCCAGCCTCAGTAAGCGCTTTCGTGATCGCAACATGGCGCTGAACACTCTCAGGATGCCCCGGACCGGGATCATGCTGCTGGTAGATGGGATCGAGGAGCAGAGCGGTCATGAGTTTACGGTGGTTGACGGTTGTTTACGATTGTTTACGATTGTTGACGATTGTTGACGATGGTTTGGCCAAACCATNNACCATCGTCAACCACGGTCAACAACTGTAAACTACCGTCAACTCTTCCTCAGCGTTTGCCGAAAAACTCCGCCAGCTTCTGCAAATCCTTGCCTTCCGCAGGCTTCATGGCGCTGTTGATCGCCTCGTCCTGAATGGCGACGAGTTCTTTGATGCCTTTGCGGCCGTATTCGAGCATGGAGTGAAGCTGCGCCTCGGTGAAGGTGGCTTCCTCACCGCTGCCCTGGATTTCGACGAACTCGCCGTCCTCGGTGAGGACGATGTTGCTATCGACATCGGCGGCGGCGTCCTCTTCATAGCAGAGGTCGAGCAGTGTCTCGCCCTTGAGGATGCCGACACTGACGGCGGCGAGCTTTTTCTTGAGCGGCTGGCGGGTGATCTTGCCTTTTTCGAGCAGTCGGTTGAAGGCAATGGAAACGGCGATGCAGGCCCCGGTGATGGCGGCGGTGC
>DNXB01000304.1 GCA_003506995.1 Verrucomicrobiales bacterium | reverse complement strand
CACGGGGCTATGAATCACGGATACGGTGTTGCTGAAGACGAAGGGGTTCATGTAGCCGACTTCGTGGGAAATGGTCTCGACCTTCAGATTGGTGGTGGAGAGCAGTTCGGCGGCCCCTCTTGGAACATCTTGGGAGGAATGCTTGACCTGCGTCACCGGATTTGGTGAACTCTGCGGCATCCGCCGATGAAGCACCCTTTTCACCTCCTGCTCGCCTGCCTGCCGCTGTTTTCGGCAGGCGCGCAGGCGCAGACCGGCAGCATCGCGCTGCCGTGGAGCGGGCATGGGCATGATGCCCAGCACACGGGCCTGTCTCCGGTGACCTCAAAGCCGCTGGGGCGCATCCTGTGGCAGGTGCCGGTGGGGACCTCGCGCCGCAGTACAGCGGCACGTCCCTGCTGGCGCATTACGGATCGCCGGTGATCACGCGGCAGAACACGGTGATCCATCCGGTGAAGACCGGCGCGGCGGATGGATTCCGCATCGAGGCGCGTGACGGCGTCACCGGGGCGCTGAAATGGACGGCGACGACGAACTACACCCAGCCGGCGCACAACTGGACGATGCACGTCGTCGCGGCGCTGACGCCGCAGAACCGCGTCTATTTTGCCGACGCGGGCGGCACGCTGTCGTTCCGCGATTCACCAGACGCGGCAACGGGCGCGGGCGGAAGGCGGGTGTTTTACGGCCAGGCCAGCTACGAGACCGACACGGCGGCCTTTGACGCGAACGTGAAGATCAACACGCCGCTCACGACCGACCGCTACGGCAACGTCTTCTTCGGTTTCGTCGTCAGCGGCGCCACGACACCTGCCTTGCAGAGCGGCATCGCCCGCATCGCCGAGGACGGCACGGGATCTTGGGTGAGCGCGGCTTCGGCGGCGGCGGACGGCACGATGACACGGCTGCCGCACAACCTCGCGCCCGCTTTGAGCAATGATCACCGCACGCTGTATGTGGCGGTGCGCGGCAGCGACGGCTTTGGCTGCCTGCTGGCGCTGGACAGCCGCACGCTGGCCACCACGGGCAAGATCCGGCTCAAGGACGGCCTCAACGCGCTCAATGATGCGCGGTTGCTCGATGACGGCACCGCCGCGCCGATGGTGGGGCCGGATGGCGATGTGTACTTCGGCGTGTTCGAGCATTCCTGGGGCAGCAATCACTACCGCGGCTGGTTGCGGCACTACGACAAGACGCTCACTCAGACGAAGCCCACGGGTGCCTTCGGCTGGGATCACACGCCATCGGTCGTTCCGGCAAAGCTGGTGCCCGCGTATCAAGGCACGTCGAAGTACCTGCTGCTCTCCAAATACAACAACTACGCCGGGGTGGGCGGCGATGGCGTGAACAAGCTGGCCATCCTCGATCCCAACGAGACGATGACCGATCCCATCTCCGGCGCCCAGGTGATGAAAGAGGTGATGACCATCGTGGGGCCGACGCCGGACCTGGATTACACCACCTCCGCGCCAAACGCGGTGCTCGAATGGTGCGTGAACACCGTGGCCATCGACACCGCGAAGCACTCCGCCATCGTCCACAGCGAGGACGGGCACGTCTATCGCTGGGATTTTCACACCAACACGCTCGCCGAGACGCTGATGGTCACGCCTGACGTGCGCGAGGCCTACACGCCCTCGGTCATCGGTGTCGATGGCACGGTGTATGTGGTAGCGAACGCCATTCTCTTTGCCATCGGGGAGGCCGCGCCATGAGGCGGCTGCTTTTCCTGCTGCTGGGCGGTCACGCGGCCTTCGCCGGCCTCACGCTGACGCTGAATCCCAATGCGCAGCCCGTCGCCACCGGCGCGGAGGCGCTCTTCAGCGGCACGCTCACGAACACGAGCGCCACCGAGCGTCTGTTCCTCAACGACATCGCCGCCAGCTTCACCGCCGATCCGCAGAGCGACACCGCGCTCGCCAGCAATGCCTTCTTTGCCAACGTGCCGGGCATCCTGGCACCTGGCGAGGTGTATGAAGGCCCGCTCTTCCGCATTGCTCTGAGCGATGCGTCTCTCCCGGCCAATTACACCGGCACCCTCACGCTGCGGGGCGGCGCGGACATCCACTCCATGACGAATCTCGACAGCGCGGCGATCACGGTGCTGGCCACGCCCGTCGATCAATGGAGGCATCAAATCTTCAGCGATGCCGCCGCCAGCCCAGCCGCCGCCGATACCGCCGACGCTGATGGTGACGGCACCGAAAACCTCCTCGAATACGCCCTCGCCCTTGATGCGCTCACGCCCGATGTGGCCATGCTGCCCGCGCCGCTCGTGCTGAACGATCATCTCGCCCTCAGCTACGTCCCCACCGCCCCTGACGTGACCTACAGCGTCGAATCGTCGCCCGATCTCATGCAATGGAGCACTACGGACGTGGAACCGGTGACGGTGGGCGATCCGCAGCCGCTGAACCGCGTGACATTTCGATTCAAGGACGCGATCAGCGCAGGTGGAAAGGCGTTTCTGCGACTGAAGGTGACGCGGTGACAGTTGATCACCCGCCCATCCGTGAGCGATGCTCGCTGGGCCGCCAGCCGATCCATTTTTTGAAGGTGTTGCTGAAGACGAAGGTGCTGGTTCCGCGCCAGTCGGCGAAATGATTGCCTCGGCATGACCCGCGTGATAGCCTGCGCCACATGAGCCAGTCCCTGACCATCGACTATCCCGAGCGGCTGCCGGATGAACTGAACCTGTCGCGACAGCAGTTCGAGAGCGAGGCGCGGCTCGCGCTCGCGGCGAAATGGTATGAGATGGGCCGTCTTTCCTCCGCCCAAGCCGCGCAGATGGCGGGCCTGGACCGCGTGCGTTTTCTCTTTGCGCTCGAACGGCTGGGCGTGTCGTTCATCAATGTCGATGCCGACGAGTTGAAGCTGGAATTTGCCCATGCCCGTGAAGCCTTCGCCCGTCATCAATAGCAGCCCGCTGATTGCGCTGGTGGCCGCGTTGCCTGACTTCAACCTGCTGGCGGGTATCGTGGAAAAGCTGGTCATCCCCGGCGAGGTGCTGGCTGAACTCGCCGTCGGTGGCCATAAAGACGACACTGCCGCCCGGGTGGCCGCCGCGTCATGGTGTGATGTCCTCCCGCCGCGCCCGCCGCAGTTCAACCCCTTGCTCGCCACGCTCGGCAGCGGTGAAGCCGCCGTCATCCAGACCGCGCTCGAACACGATCTTCCCCTCGTCATCATCGACGAAGTGCGTGGCCGCCGCGCCGCCCGGCTCGCAGGGCTGAAGGTCATCGGTTCTCTCGGTATTCTCGTTGAATTACATCGCGCCAGGCTGCTGGCCTCAGTGGGGGACGCGATCCGCGCCATGAAGCAAAAAGGCATTTATCTGGCACCGGATCTCATCGACCTGACCTTGCAGGCAGCGGCCGAGGCAGAGCAACAGACTGACTAACGAACTACCCGCCCATCCGGCTTCGATGCTCGCTGGGCCGCCAGCCGATCCATTTTTTGAAGGTGTTGCTGAAGACGAAGGGGTTTTGGTAGCCGACTTCGTGGGAAATCGTCTCCACCTTCAGGTTCGTGGTGGAGAGCAGCTCGGCGGCCTTGCGCATGCGCAGCCAGGTGACGTGATGCATGGGGGTGCGACCCAATGCCTTGCGGCAGAGGCGGCGCAGGTGCTCGGCGCTGACGTGGGCCTGCCGGGCGAGCTCGTCGAGCGTCCAGTCGAAGCCGACGTTGGCGGCGACTTTTTCCCAAATGCGGTGCAGGCGATCATCGACCTGCCAGGGTTGCGCGAAGCGCTCGATGTAATGCTGGATCAGCTCGACCCCATGAAACATGGCGGCGGGTTTGGACTCGTGCTCGGCCTCCTCAATGAGGCCCTCGATGGCATGCCACAACGCGGCACCCGCAAACGGGGCCATGAGCGGCGAGCTGCTGCTGAGGATGGGCTTTTGCTCCGGCTGCTGCTCGTAGCGCACCCAGCAGCAGCGCCAGGCCTTGCCGGGGACGGCATGAAAAGCGTTCACCATGAAGGGCGGCAGCGCCACGGCCATGCCCGCGCTGCATTTCTTCCATGCGCCATCGACGAGCACGCGCCCTTCGCCCTCCAGGCAGGCGAGGAAGTACAAGCCGCCCTGATGCATGCGCACGACGCGGTAGGGCGCGCGCGCCGTCATGACGCCCGCATGGGCGATGCGGTGCGTGCCCAGCGTGCCGCAGACCGGCGCACCGCGCAGCCATGAGCGTGTGTCCTTGTCCGTGGCCCGCACCACACGAAACTTCGTGTCCGGCCCGTGCGTGTGGGTTTCGGATAGCTCTTGGATGGCAGCTTTGGCGTGCATGGAGGGAAAGTTTGCGGTTGTTTGCCGTTGTTGGCGGTGGTTTGCAATGGTTTACCCAACCACTGCAAACGCGCGAAGCGCCAACCATCGCAAACAACCGCAAACCTCACCAAGCCATGCCCAATCCCTGGACCGGAATCGGAAATCCCTACACGAAGCAAGAAGTCGTTGATCGCCTGAAGGCGACGCTCGCCAGAGGCGAGCCTATCATCGCGGCGGGCGCGGGCACGGGCATCAGCGCGAAGTTCATCGAGAAGGGCGGCGCGGATTTGATCATCATCTACAACAGCGGCCGCTTCCGCATGATGGGACACGGCAGCACCTGCGGTCTCATGGCTTATGGCGACGCCAATGCCATCGCCATGGAGATCGGCGAGTATGAAGTGCTGCCGGTGGTCAAAGAGATCCCCGTCATCTGCGGCGTACATGCCACGGACCCGCGCCGCCGCATGTGGCACTGGCTGCAGCAGGTGAAGAACATGGGCTTCTCCGGCGTGAACAACT
>DNXB01000222.1 GCA_003506995.1 Verrucomicrobiales bacterium | reverse complement strand
CTAATTATTGCTTAACGGCATTGGGTTTAAGGTATTCCTCGCCATTGGCAAGAATCAGTCGTTTTGAGTTCTCAGGCATGACTCTTCCTCCTGCTGATGCGTTTGGTGTTTTTCTTTGTCAGTTGATACTGGACGGCGGATGAGCTCTTTCCCACCACCTGCGCGATCTCTCTCACGGTGAGATCAGTGGTCTCTTTGAGCATTCTGGACAACACCGCCACTTCCTCCTTGCGGAGACGCGGCAGGCGGAATACCACCGCGTCAACAAAGCAGCGCGTGAGGTCTTCGCCCTCGATCACATGGCGTCGCACGACCGACTGCGCCAACGTGTCGATCTCGGAGCCGTTGCACTCATCGAGACAGCGGGCAATGGCCACGAGGAATCCATGTGGCAGGGTTACGGCAAACCGTCCGCAAGCGCGATCCAAAATGGACTCTCGTTCCGCCTGCCCAGGAAGCAGCACCTCGACCACGACATCGAACCGTCGATGAATGGCGGGGTCCAGCAGTTCGGGGTGATTCGTCGCGGCGACGAGCACCGAATGGAGCGGCCAGTCTTCTAGTTCTTTGAGCAGCACATTCACAATGCGCTTCAACTCGCCGACTTCAGTGGCATCATCTCGCCTCTTGGCAATAGCATCAAACTCGTCGAGCAAGAGCACACAAGGAGTCGCCCGCGCATAATCGAGACTGCGCCTGAGATTGGACCCTGTTTTCCCCAGGAAGCTGGAGATTGCGGTCGCAAGATCGAGCACCACCAGAGGCAAGCCAAGCTTATGTGCGATCCACTTGGCGAGCATGGTCTTGCCAGTGCCAGGCATCCCTTTAAGCAGCAGCGTGCGCGGTGGTGCGAAGCCCTCTTTCAACAGCTTTTCGCACTCTGCACGCTCCATCAAAAACCGCTCGATGCGATGTTGAACTCCGTGAGCCAGCACCGGTTCTTTAGCGTCGTCCACAGGCTGTATTCGCAGCAGGGCAAGTCCCGCATCTGCGTCTGCGGGC
Organism: Verrucomicrobiales bacterium; assembly: GCA_003506995.1. GTDB lineage: Bacteria > Verrucomicrobiota > Verrucomicrobiia > Verrucomicrobiales > Verrucomicrobiaceae > Prosthecobacter. The sequence goes on along the minus strand of DNXB01000222.1, from coordinate 5,412 downwards.
GGTGGACTGGCCCCGCGCAGACGCAAAACGGAGGCGTTGCCTGCAAATTTGGCGAGCAGCGAACCCAAGGCGCTCGCCAGATCGGGGGAATCCGCCCTTAGCGATCTCGTCGCATTCAAAGCCAACAGTTCGAGGCGCTGCTTGTTACCCGCGAGCCCTTCCTCTACCAGTTTCAAGAGCAGCGTTCCGAGCTGTTTTGTGCTAACAGCAGTTTTTGAATTCAAATTTAGCACAAATGCTTATCTATAATTTACTTGTTGGCAAGTTTGTTGTGCGAAAAATTTTTTTATTCTGAAATTTTAGCACAGAATATTCAGTGAACTTTAAGACTGTTGGTTCTCTTATTTTAATGTCGAACCGCAATCGGCAGATGCTGAGTCTGCACGCACGAGGAACCCCTCTCGAAGCGTTAACTGCACATGCACACGGACACGATCTTCACCTGCAGGTGGCTTTGCATCTACGCAGGGCCGTGCCATCGGCTCGGGCGGTTCATCGCCGTATGGCTCGGTGTTGCTTTGCTGCCGAGCATGGCGGTGGCGCAGTCCGTGAAGGAGAAGGCCGGGGCATCCGCCTCACCGGGCCGGACGATCCGGGCCGCGGCCATCTCGTTTGTGCCGGTGAAGTTTGATCTGGCGGGGAATGCCGATCGGCTAGAGCAGGCGTTTCGTAAGGCCAGTGCTGGCGGTGCGAAGATTGCGGTGGCTCCCGAGGGCGTGCCGGAGGGTTATGTGGTCAATGAGATCATCGCGGGTAAGGCGAAGGCGGAGATGATGAAGGACGTGGCGGTGACGATGGATGATCCGGTCATCCGCCGGTTTCAAACGCTGGCGCGCGAGCTGGAGATGTGCCTGGTGTTCGGCTTCGCGGAGCGCATTGCGGACGAGGTTTTCAACTGCGCGGTGCTCATCGACGACGCAGGACGCATTTGCGGCAAGCACCACAAGATGCAGCTCGCCGAAGGCAGTCATCCGGACTGGTGGTTCAACCGTCTGGGCGAGCAGAGCCGCGCGTTCGACACACCCTATGGCCGTTGCGGCATTGTCATTTGCAACGAACGCTGGAACCCGCAACTGGCCCGCATCCTCGCGCTCGATGGCGCGCGCTTCCTGCTGATCCCGTCCTACGGCAGCAAATCGAAGTCACAGGATGACGCGGTGCTGCTACTGGGCCACGAGAACGGCGTTCCCGTGGTGGAAGCGAACGTGGGCGTGACGCTGCTCGTCAACGACGGCCGCATCACCGTCGTGGATCGCAATGATGAAGGCATCACCTTCGGCGACATCGTGATTCCTCCCGCCGTGGCGGCCAAACCCGACGAGCGAAACTGCGTGGAGCGCGAATTTTTCCTCTGGCGCGAGCAGGAGATGAAGGTGCGGTATGAGAAGACCGTGGACCAAGGCGGGTGAGGTAAAGCGAGCAGAGTCGAGTTCAATCCTTCTTCGGCTTGCCTTCGTCTCCGCCTGCCTTGCGGCGGTTGGCGATGAACTCCGCCGGCGGCTCTTTCGGCAGCGAGGCTTTCCAGGCATCGAGTTGGGCGCTGAGTTTTGTCACGAGGCCGGGATGCTCCATTGCCACGTTGTTTGCTTCGCCCCGGTCGTCGGCGATGTGATACAGTTCGCGGCGTTCCGCATCGTCGGTGAGCAGTTTCCAATCGCCGTCACGCACGGCCCAGCGCGGCCAGCATTCCTGCGGGCGAACGGTCCCGGTCCAGTCCCAGAAGATGGGCTTGGTGCGTTTGACCTCCTTGCCCTGCCACGCGGCGAACATGTTCTCGCCATCCGGCTGATAATCGGCGGGCAATTTCACGCCCACGGCCGCACACACGGTCGGCAGGAGGTCCGTCGCGTTAAGTGACGTGGTTTTGTCCACGCGCCCCGCAGGCACATGGCCGGGCCAGCGGACGATGAAGGGCGTGCTCACGCCGCCTTCGTGCAGGCTGCGCTTGCGGCCTTTTTTGCCGCCGGTCTCGCCGATGGAATAAAAGCCGCCGTAGCCGCCGCCCATCTCCTTCAGGGTCGCGTGGGTGTTCTCGGGGCCGTTGTCGCTGGAGAAGATGACGATGGTGTTCTGTTCGAGGCCGAGTTCCTTCAGCGCCGCGAGCACCTTGCCCACTCCGCGATCCGCATCAGTTGCGACGGCGGCGTAGATGCGCTGGCGTTCGTCGAGGTGCTTGTTCGCCTCCAGCGATTCGGGCGTGGGGTGATGCGCGAGGTGCGTCTCGTGAATCCACACGTTCAGATAGAAGCGATCCGCGCGATGACGATGCAGAAATTTCACCGCCTCGTCGCAGTCCTCGTGCGATGAGATCATCGTTTCGATTGCGGGGTTCACCTTGCTGTGAAACGCGAACTCATCCACGCCATATGCCGCTGGCAGGGGCGCCTCTCGCGCCTGGGCGGTGCAGAGATGCCACTTGCCGACATGACCGGTGACGTAGCCCGCGCCCTTGAGCAGGCGCGGCAGCATCACGGCCTTCGGATCGAGCCAGTCCACCTGGCGGGCTTCCGCGCTTTTGTTGATCGAACCGATGGCGGTGAGGATGCCGAAGCGCGCGGGAAATTGTCCCGTCATGAAGCCCGCGCGACTCGGCGAGCACACCGGACTGGTCGTGTTGAACTGATGAAAGTCTGTCCCTTCGCGCGCCAGCCCGTCAATGTTCGGCGTCTTGATGAACGTGTTCCCGTGACATGAGAGGTCGCCCCAGCCGAGGTCGTCGGCGAGAATGAAAACGATGTTGGGAAGTTTCGTCTCCGCTCCATGCGACCACCCGCAGAGAATGCCCAGAGACATGATGGCGACGACGAGGAATCGGAAGCAAACGAGGGATGACGGCATTGTTGTTTTCATGCTGGATGGTTCGGATGGTGTGCGCAGACGGTTGAAACGGAAGCGCACGACTTCCTCTCAATTCAACGCTTGGATCGGCAGGGACGTTGCATGGATGAGTCTGCGCGGCGCAGGCAGTAACCTCAGGAGGTCTGTCCAGTCATGCATGCACTCCGGCTCCCATCCTTCTCCTATGCGTAACCCTCGCGCGGCCTGCCATACGCCATCAATGTAGGGTTGAAATACACGAGGGCCATTCGATCGAACGAAACCGTTTTCACGACTGCCGTTTTTCCTGAATCGCCCTCGGTGTTGCTCAAGTCGAAATCTTCCTTGGTCAACACCCCGGCCTTCGCCTCCCAGATATAGGGCGTGTCACCTCTCCGCTTTTTGCCACGAGTGAAAATCCCATCTTTCCCGCAAAGGACGTAACGAAATGTCAGGTAAGTGCCAGGCTTTGGCAGGTGCCCCTTTGGCCTGTTCGTCTCCAGAGCGATTTTGACCTCCAGAGGAACGGCTGGCGTCTTCTTCGGTAGGAGATCCGGATACGTATGCGGTGTGTTCCGCTCGTAGAGGTTTTCCGAGTTTACCGCCACACCCTCGGCGATGACATTGCCAATCATCGAGGAGAGATTCGCCAGCTCCACCAGCCTCCCAATCGGTTTCGCACCGTGGAGTTCCAATTGGAAGTCGATGGTGTCGAACGTCTGGTGGCAATGTTCGATTCCGGCGCGCAACATGGCCGACGTCAGTCCTGTTGCTTGTTTGAGTGCGACTTCATTCAGAAAGTGGGCGGCTTGGAGCGTGCGCGTGGGGCGTTTCGGAAACGCCCGTTTTGGCAGGCCTGAGGCGCTGGCCTCAGCCTGGATGAGCAGAGCGGAAAGCTCCAATCCCAGCGCGTGGCACACCTTTAAGACGACCTCAATGCGCGGTGTCCTCTGGCCCCGATCCCAAAGGGCGACGGTCGAGCGATCCACCCCTGCGCGCGCCGCCAGATCTTCATAGGTTAGGCCCTGCCGCTTCCTCTCATCGGCAAGAAGCTCAATGATGGCGGTGGTGATCTTTTCTGACAGGTCTGAGTCTGGCACGGCCGAGAGGCTTCTCCATTGACAATACAAATCCAACGCGACAATAGTCTCCACCGGATGAAAATCTTTGACCTCTTTTGCGGCACTGGCGGTTTCTCGAAAGGCTTCGAGAAATCGCGCAACACCAGCTATGAAACCGTCTTCGGGATCGACCTTCTCCCGAAGTCTGTGGAGACCTTCCGCCTCAACCACCCTGGAGCGCTCGGCCTGTGCGGAGACATCCGCAATGTGCGCTGCGAAGACCTCCGCACGAAACTCAAGATACGCCCAGGGCAACTCGGGCTCATCATCGGCGGGCCACCCTGTCAGGGNNTTTTCTTCAATCCGCCCGTTCCGTTCTTCAAATGAAGATGATGCGCGCAACAGCCTTTTTGAGCAATTCGCCAACTTCGTGAACTACTTCCGCCCGCGCGCGCTCGTCATGGAGAACGTCGTTGGACTCGCCACGCACAAAGGCGGGGAAACCATCGCCCAAATCGTCGAATGCTTTGCCGGGCTGGGCTACGATTGCGACTGGCGACTGCTCAACGCCGCCAACTTCGGCGTCCCGCAACGGCGGGAGCGGTTGATTCTCATTGGTGTGGAAAAAGGTGCGCGTGTCGCCTTCCCGGACCCTACCCATCTCAGCGATGGCACCACAATCGGCCACAAAGACCGCTCGAAAATGGTCGTTGCCGACGAAGATTTATTTTCTCGCAGACGCCATGAGCGCCCTGTCACCGTCCTCAATGCTATCGGCGACCTTCCGCCGATTCGCTCCGGTGAAACAGCCACCGAATATCACCGCGATCCCTTTCACCCTTACCAGCGGGAGCGCCGGAACGGCACCAAGGCGCTCAAACTCCACTTCTCCACCGCACACACGCCGAAGATGCTCGAAATCATCAAGCACTCCGGCAAAAACATCTCTTCTATCCCGGCTCACCTTATCAGCAGCGGCTTTTCATCCTGCTACAGTCGTCTCGATGGCGACGCGACCAGCGTCACCATCACTGTGAACTTTGTCCACCCGGCTTCCAACCGTTGCATCCATCCCGCCTGTGATCGCGCATTGACCCCGAGGGAGGGTGCTCGGCTTCAGTCTTTCGACGACGACTTCGAGTTCGCTGGCAACCGCTCACAAATCGTCAAACAAATCGGCAACGCCGTCCCCCCCCTTCTCGGTCGCGCGATTGGCGAAGCCCTCGCTCCTGTTCTCGGCGACTAAAGACCGCCGTGCCAAACGATGCATCGCCCTGACAATGCTGATCGACGTATCGCCGACTGACCCGTCTCAGTCTCGTTTCAACGTGCAGTCGCGGCCCCCTGCCGTGTGTTTCGAAACGGATGCGATTTCACGATCTCGACAATGAGCGTCGAGAACCGGTAATCGTTGGTTTGCAATGCGCGGACGATGCGTCCTGTGGCTGGCTCGTCATACCATTCCAGTTTTCTGCCGAGCGTATAAGTGAGCAGGTGCTCGGTCAGGCAGCGTGCGAACTCGTCCTTGCAACGG
>DNXB01000477.1 GCA_003506995.1 Verrucomicrobiales bacterium | reverse complement strand
GATCTCGATGGAGAAAGTTCCGCTCAGGGCGCCCTCGCCAAGAAGCTGCACGCGTCCGCCATTGATGATGGTGGCTCCAGTGTAGTCATTGTCCGAGTAAAGATTCCAGTCAGCCGTGCCATTGGCCGCAGTGGAACGCACCACGGCGATGTTGCCGCTGATGGAGCCGGCAAAGTTCACCCCGGCCGTGACAACACCCAACGTGGCCTGTGTGACCGAGCTGTTCATAATCACCCCGCCCGTGTCCGGGATGTAAAGCGCGTTGCGAGCCTGCGTGTACTCCGTCCGGATCGTGTTGAACACCTGGGAGCCGCCGTTGAGGTCAAGCTCTCCGCCGCTCATGAAAAGGGCGTTGTTCCAGAAGATGGTGCTCGTCCCGCCTGCCAGCCTCAGCGTGCCCTCATTGACGCGGGTGACCCCGTTGTAGAAGTTCTGCGAGCCCAGCGTCAGCATTCCGGCCCCGGCCTTGGTCAGACCACCGGAGAAGGTGGCCAGCGCGCTGTTGATCGTCAGATGCCCCACAGAATGCACGATCATCTCGCGGTTCGATGTCGTCATCAGGCGGCCGCCTTCAATGTTCACGTTGCCGCTAAAGGCCAGAAGACCGCCGCTGTCGAGAACCAGTGTCTGGCCCGTCGTCATGGTCACGCCGCCGCCGCTGTTGAGTGTCAGGGAGTTGATCGTCATCGTGTTGCCCAGCAGCGAGGCTCCAATCCCCTGGTCAGACGAGAGGGAGACGTTGATCGCGGTCGCCACGCCATTGAGATTGTTGGTCAGCGTGGTGCTCATTTCTGAGGCATCCAAGGCGCGCAACTGCCCTGTCACCGTGTCCGCCGTGGCAAACGATGCCCCCAGGCCTGACGGCGTGCTGGCAATGATCGCGTAGGGGAGGATGCCCTTGTTGAGCGCCCCGGCCACCCCGGCCTGACCGATGAAGACATAACCCGCGCCGGTGGCTTGAATGGTGGCGGTGTTCGCGCCAGCCGTCGCTCCCAGGTTGCTGCCGCGGAACAGCACGGTGCTGCCAGCGGCACGCGTCACCGCGCCAGTGGTGAAATTGAGCTGCTGGCCCGTGCCCGCAGTGAGGCTGATGATGGTGTGCCCAGTGTTGAAGGTCAGCGTTCCCGTGGTCGTCTCGGTGGTCGTCGCCGAGCTGCTGCCCAGGATGCTGAACTCACCGCCGTAGAAGTTCAGCAGGCGGTTGCTGAGACGGTTGATGGTGTTGGTTCCGGTGTTGTCGAGACGAATGCTGCCGCCAGGAGTCATGAACACGGTGCCCGCGCCGCCCCCGGTGCCGGGAATCCCAAAAGTGCCCGCGCCATGAAGCACCAGCATGCCCTCATGCACATACACGTTCTGGCCGGGGAAGACGTTGGCCGCAGTGAGGTTCCAGGTGCCCTCGCCCACCTTGACAATGGAGAACACCCCGTTGGCCAGGTTGCCGTTGACCTGCATCGCAGTGCTGATCGTTCCTGCGCCTTCGCCGCCAAAGGCAAACCAGGAGTCACGTCCGCTGTTGGCCGTGCCGACACGTCCGGTCATCACGCCGGAAATGTTCAGCGTGGACCCGCTGTCCACAGAGATGAGAGCGCCTTTCGACTGGCTGTCCGCCGTCGTCTGGGCGCTGAAAGAGATTGTTCCAGACCAGGTGTTGTTGCCGGAAACACTGCGCAGCGCCCCCCCATCATTGATGCCGGTGGAGGTGTTGTTGTTTCCAGGTGTGAAGACCAGCGTCTCAGCCACCGTGATGCCTCCCACCAGTTCCAGCGCCGCCCCCACGTTGGCAATCAACGTGGCGCCCGTCACTGCGTTCGTTCCCAGATTCAACGATCCGGCATTGCCCAGCGCGGCCGCGTTGGTGATGCGCACCACGCCCTGGCCCACCGTCAGGTTGCCGTTCCATCCGCTCTGCGCCTGTGTCAGCACCAGGGTGCCGGTGTTGTTCTTGTTCAGATTCCGGCTGGCATCCGGGATGTTGAAGGCCGAGTTCATCGTGAAGGTGTTTACACCCGTCACCTCCAGGGAGTTGTTCGCCTGGTTCAGGAAGAACGTGCGGGTGCTGCTGGTGGTGCCGTCAACGCGCAGGCCGACGGTCGCTGAGTTGGTGTTCACCAGCACCTGATTGGATGCATGCCCCAGCGCCGCGTCATCGGTGAACGCCAGCACACCGGCGGACACATTGATCATTGCTGTCGTGTTCACCGTTGAAACCGCGCCCGTGACCGCCGTGTTCAGTGTGATCTGGGTCAGCACCAGGGTGGGATTGGCCGTGCTGACGGACTGGCTGAGAGTGATCACATTGTCGGTGATATTGGTCACCGTCGTTCCTGCTGGCACCCCCGCCCCTGTCACATAGTCCCCAACTCGGAAAACCCCGCCATTTGGAACGGTGAAAGTCGCGCCAGCCGCGCCTGTGGCGGCGATGTTCTGCACGCCGACAGCGTTGATGATGGTTCCGCCCGCAATGTTGCTGCCTGTCAGCCGCTGGCCGACCACCAGCCCCTGATTCTCCGTGGTCAGCAGCGTTCCAGCGCCGAAGGCGGTGAAGCTCATGGCCCCGCCAAAATCATTCGACGCGTTGCTCAGCATGAGGGTGCCCGCGCCATTCTTGAGAATGCTGTTGTTGCCCGTGACCTGGCCGCTGAGATGCAGCCCCGGCTGCTGATTGGAGGTGGAGGCCGCGCTGACGGTGAAGATTGGCGCGCCGGTCAGCGTGGTGGTGCCGCCCACCATCAGGCCGTAGTTGTTGTTGTTCGTCACCGTCAGCGTGTTGCGGCCGATGGTCAGATCGTTGATCTGCGCCGTCTTGTTCGCTGCCTGGGTGAAATAGGGAGCCTGAGAGGTGGCCGTGCGCCCCACCGCCAGCGTGCTGTTTCCGGTGACGGTGATGTTGTGGTTGAAGTTGAAGGTCTCGGTGTTGCTGCCGGTGCCGTCCCCGTCGTCCAGCAGTTGCAGCGTGCCCCCCTGCATGGTGAAGGTCTTGTTGGAAAGCGCCGCCACCCCCTCCACCCGCAGGTTGGAGCCTGCCTCGAAGCTCAAGGTGCCAAGAAAGCCCGCGTTGTTCCCGGTCAGCGTCACCACCCCGCTCTGGGAGGCAAAGCCAACCTGCTGCAGCAAACTCTGCTCCTGGGCGATCAGTGCCGTGATAGTGGTTCCAGCGTTTTTCTGGGTCGAGCGAATGATCAGCTCCGTCGTGGCATCCCCGGTGATGTTTCCGGCGATCACCAGATTGGCTCCTGGGTCCGCCACCGGACGCCCACCCGCGATCGCGTCCAGAACCAGTACCTTGTTGGCGGCGATATCGATGCCGTTGCTGGAGCTGCCCAGTGTGGTCAGCGCCGCGTTCACCACGGACTGGATCACTGCGTTTTCAGTCACCGTCACCTTGTTGTCAAACGACGGGCCGATGCCGGCAAAGGTCGCTCCCTTGGAGTCCAGCACCAGATTGCCACCCGCCAGCACGATTTCAGCGGAGCCGATGGGATTGAAGGCACCTGCCGCCGTGCTCCCGGTCAGCACCAGGGTGGGGTTCTTGGAGAAGGTCAGGCTGGTGTTAGCAGCCACCGTGGAGGCATTGCCAGAAATCGTGAAGCCAAATCCATCCATCGCGATGACCACCGCCCCGTTCGGGATGCCGGCACCGCTCACCGTCATGCCCAGGGAAAGTCCGGCGGTGGAGCCCGTGCTGAGCGTGGTGTTTCGATTGATTGAATCATAGGAAGAGAGGCTGGCGGTCTGGGTCACCGAGCTGCCCACCATCTCAATTTGGGTGGTTGCGCCCAGCAAATTCTGGCTGGCGGTTTGGTTGAAGGACAGCCAGCCAGCGCCGGTCTTTTGAATCGTCATCGCACGTCCTTCATCGGAAACCACGCCGTCAAAGGCCACGTTAATGTCCGAGGCGATGGTCACCGTGCCTGCGCCATTCACACTGTCCCCAAAAATTGTGGGCTCCAACACACTGCCGCCGAAGCGCAGCGTACGCCCAAAGCCGTTGCCATTGCCCACGATGGCCTCCCCTAAAAGTCCCGAGGTGCTGGCGCTCAGAGTGGTCCCCGTGTCCAGCAACAGCCGCCCCATCTGCACCGAGGTGTCCCCGCTCAGGTTGATCAGGGCATCCCCGGTCAAATGCACATCGTTGAGCAGTTGCAGCGCCGAACTGGCACCACCAAGCTCGTTCAGTTCCGCTTGTCGCAGGTTGGACACCGTGATCGGCACCCGCACATGATTCGTAAGAGGCCCGGCATAGCCCAGGTTGATGTTGCCGCCCCCGCTGCCATTCACATAATCGATGCGGATGTCATGCCATCCGGCGGCCAGGAAAATGGGGGCGCTGGAGAGGTCCGTGTTGCCTTTGCCGCCGTCGTTGTTCAGCACCAGCACACCGTCGATGAAAATGCGCGCACCGTCATCGGCACTGGCAAAGAACGTGTAAGCTCCGCCTTGGCCGCCAACGTTCACCTGGCCGATCCACTGCGCGCCTGTGGCCGCCGGGATGGTGTTGAGATTCTCCAGGTTTTGATTCACCTGAGTGCTGATCGCCGTGCCGCTGAAGTCCACCCGGCTGCTGTTGCCGGTGCCATTCGTCGCGAACACTCTTCCCGAGAGCCCTTGGCTGGTCGCGTTCACGCCGTTGATGTTCAGCGCGGCACCGTTCTCAAGCGTGACTTGATTGCTGCCCAGGGGATTTTTAATCACATCGCCGAACTCAAACGGATCAAGGGTGAGATCCGTGGAGTTCACCTGGACGCCCAAGGTGACCTGCTGCCCCACCGTGATGCCTCCAGTGAGCGTAGTTTCATAATTGGCACCTGCGGTGCCCAGGTTGAGCACTGCCCTGTTGCTCCCCAAAAAGCCGGACATATCATCAAACTCGATCCTCAGCCCGTTAGTTCCTCCCAGTCCAGTCGTGATGTTGGCCTCAATGTCAGAACCACCTGTCGAATAACCCTTGATGGTGATGGTGGGAGTCAATCCCTCAAAAGTCAGCGTCCCGATCTCGGAAGATGCTGTCAGGGTAACTCCCGAAGCATCAAACACCAGCCCGCCCAAGTTGATGGGTTCATCAATGAAAACGGAGCTTGGCCCAGATCCGTTGTACCCGAAAACAGCCGTGTGCTGCCCAAAGTTATCCCACCCTTGGGCAAATTCCATATCCGGCATGTTGGGATCAAAAAAGCCATCTACATCATGCCAGTTGGTCGCGAACGTGTTCCAGTTTCCACCTTCCAGGGTTGATCCATAAGTCTTACCCTCACTATCAGGAAGGTTCCCATCATGTGGAGCCCAGAGAAAAGTCGCCCCTCGGAGGCTGGTCGCAGGCTGCGCTATGACCATGATCAAGGTCATGAACCAGCCAAGAAAGAGGCGGTGGCGTCGGAGTGTTTTCATGGAAAAGAGAGAAGACTTGGAGATGCGGGGAGAAAAGGGCGTTGAAGAAGCGGGCGAGATCCTTGAAAAAGCGGGCCTAGCAGGAAATAGGACAGGCAACCAACTCGGCAGATGCGTGGAGCAAAGGCATGCTGACCGGGTTGCTGCTAGGACGTTTTCTCATGAATGCGCGTGTGGTTGGGGCTGGGAAAGCAGGGGTTCAGACAGGGCTGCCCGGTTTCTGTTCAGAATAGCGAAAATGCCCCTCGGACGTCAATGCAAATACATCGACCATACTCATTTTCAGCTTTGCAAAACTCAAGGCACCGCCACAGCGGCACCATCTAAGATTTCCACGCGCAAAGCCGCCAAATCCCCGGCATCCCGGGTGACCAGCACGCTGATCCGATGCGTTCCAGCGCTCAAATCGAGCTCCTGTTCGGCGTTCAGCTCCTTCAACTCCGTCCCGTCCACCGCCACAACGATCCCTTTCACCGTGCTAAAACCCAGCTTTACTTTTCCCGCGCTGTCCAGTTTCAGGCCAAATTGAACGATTTTCGGGAACCAGGGGTACATCCGTTGCGCGGCGGGCAGCTCCGGCAGCGGGAGATCGCCGTTGACCTGGCTGAAAGCGATTTGCCAGGGGTAGGGATACTTTTCGTCGTTAAGGGCAAAACTGCCCACATGCCGGACATGATCCACATCCTTCTGCTCCATCTTGCCCATGGCCTTCCAGGTGCGCACATAGCGGTTCGGCTGGGTTTTGTAGGCGCCTTCCCGGCCCAGTTCGCTCAAGAAGCGCACCAGATCGACAAACTCGTCCTCCCGCAGGCTGGCCGTCATGCCGGGTGGCATCATGCTCACCGGGCTCATCTGACGGCTGGCGATGGCTGATTTGGCCACCTTCACGATTTGATTGGCCGGGTCACGAATCGTCAACTCCTCCGCCCCGTCGTTCACCAGGCCGCCGGAGACGACTCCGCCGTCCTTTTTGCTCACAATGACCATGTGATAGCCCTCTTTGATCTTCTTGCTCGGCTCCAGCAGGCTCTCGATGAGGTAATCCACCGGTGCGCTGGCCCCGATGCTCACCAGATTCGGTCCCAAGACGCCGCCGCTCTCTCCAATCGCGTGGCAGGTCATGCACAAAAGCTGCTGGCGGCGGTACACCGCCTCGCCACGGGCAGGATCGCCGTTCGTCTTCACTTTTTCGACCAACGCGGCCATTTCCGGCGCGGTGAGGGGCTTGTCCATCTGCTTCACACCGCCCGCCGTTTTCAACGCGTCCGCCAGCGGCCCTTGAATGCCACGACTGGTCACCATGCGGATGCCTTCGACCGCCACGAGGTCAGGAATCGTCTTGCCCGCCAGCTCCTTCGCCAGCACGCCGGGAAGCTGTTTGTTTTTCAAAAACGCCGTCAAAACCGGCTTCGCGGCCTCCACCTCGGCCTTCGCCAGAAACTCCACCGCGCGTTTCGCCGCCAGTGGTGGTCCCACGCTGGTCAAACCGTCGATCATGAGCCCGCGCAGCCCCCCATCGGTCGATTCGGTAAACAGCTTGTCGAACAAGTCCCGCGTCTTCACGCCGCCGAGAGCCGTCAGGCCGCGCGTCGCTCCCTCACGGATCGCCGGGATCGTTTTCGCGTCCGTCAGCAGCGCCGCCAGTTTCTCGCGGGCAGGCTCCACCTTCCACAGGCCGGCCAAGATCGCCGCGCGATGTACCACATGCGGCTCAGGCCGTGCAAACCAGGCCATCACCGTCTCCGCCGCGCCTTCCGGGATGATCTTGCGGTCCGTGGCCGCCTTCACCAGCGCGTCCTGGAGACCGATGTAGTAAGGAGCCATCGCCGCGTCATTGACCATGTCCGTCAAAACCTTCGCCTGGGCCGCGTCCGCCGCGCTTCCGGCCACGCCGAGCACCGCCGCCGCGTCTTCCGCGCTCAATTTGCCGCTCTTCAGCGCCGCGAACAACGGCGGCAGCGCGTCGCTGCGGCCCGTGCTCTTCATGGCGTACACCAGATGCTTCGGCCGCTCGTCCAGTTTCAGCTTGCCGCTGACCACCGCCGGCATCCAGATGTCGGCCTGCTCACGGCAGGTCAGCTCCAGCAAGAAATCGAGCGGCTCGTCCAGCGGCTGGTCCAGCGCTTTTAGGGCAAGGCTGATCGCTCCCGGCTTCCGCATCTCGGCCAACACGGCCAGCGCCCACAGGCGCACCTGCGCGCTTTCATCCGCCACCGCTTTCTCCAGCACCTTCATCGAGTCCGGAAATTCCTTCCAACGGTGGCTCAGGATGCGCAACGCCGCCGCACGGATTCGGGCGTCGCTGCTTCCCCACAGTTTCCGCCAGATGGCCGGGGAGAACGAATTCACCCCCTCGCGCGCCCACGCCGCCTCCAGCAAGGCGTGCGCGTCGGCTTCCTTCGTCACATCCAGCTTCGCCGCCCACGCATCGAGCTCCGCCGTCACTTTCACCGCGCCCTGATCGCGCAGTTCGCGCTTCGCAAAACGGCGCACATAGTTGCGGTCGCTTTTCAGCATCTCCAGCAGCTCGCCCGTCGCCGCGCCGGCGATTTTCGGCCTCGGACTCAACGGGCGGCCTTTCGCCGTCACACGCCAGATGCGACCGTGCTCGTGATCGCGACGCGGATCACGGAAATCCACCTCGCCGTGCTGGATGATCGGATTGTACCAGTCGGCGATGTACAGCGCCCCGTCCGGCCCGGTCTTCACGTCAATCGGCCGGAACGCACGATGCGTGCTCGCCAGCACGTCCGGCATTTGCTTGGCGATGTAGCTGCTGCCGCTCGGCGTGAGCTGGAAACGGTTCACGCGATTGCCACGAAAGTCATTCAGCACGAACGAACCCTGCCAGTCCGCCGGGAAATGCGGGTCTTCGATGATTTCCATGCCGCACTGCTTCGGCTGGCCGGGGCTCAGACCGTGCATGATGCGCTTCGCTCCTGGCGATGTGGCAAACACCGAGCCGGGGAAAATGAAGTTCACCCCTTCCCCGCCCGCGCCATCGCAGGCGAAGCTCTGCCCCCAGCGGTCAAACTCAAAGCCCCACGGATTCACCAGCCCCTTGCTCAGAATTTCCGCCCGCCGCGTCTCCGGCCGGAACTCCCAAATGCCGCCGCCCATCAACCGGCGGATGCCATGCGGCGTCTCCATGTGCGTGTGGATGTAGATCGACTGCAAAAAATACAGCATCCCCTCCGGCCCCCAGCGCATCGTGTGCAGCAGGTGGTGCGTGTCCTCCGTGCCAAAACAGCTGAGCAGGA
>DNXB01000381.1 GCA_003506995.1 Verrucomicrobiales bacterium | reverse complement strand
ATTCTGCTGTCCTCATTCTGCTGTCTGACTTGGTTTCCCAAGGTCTCCCGTGGTGCGGATTGACGGTATGAATGGCGCAGGTTCATGCTCAGGTGCCCGGCGGGTGGAAGAACAGGGGCGGATAGACCCAGGTTTCAGCGGTGGCCTGCTGCGTGACGCTGCCCTCCAGCCACTCCGCTGTCACACGCACCTCAAACAAGTCGTTGAGCAGGATGCCGTCCTGGTTGGTGAGTTCCAGCTTGGTGCGTTTCACCGTGTAGGTGACATCGCCCTCCTTGACCTGCGCCTCATCCTTGGGGTCAGGCATCCGCGTGTGCTCGATGAGCAGCGAGCGCATGCGCTCCTGCACCTCGGCCTCGCGGCGCATGAGCAGCGTGGTGCCGCCGAGCTGATGCACGGCCTCCACCAGCGCCACGACGGCCATGCTGAACACCATCAGCGCCAGCAGCGTCTCCAGCAGCGTGAAGCCACGCGCTCTCATAAATTTTCCTCCGTTTCAGCGAAGCCGCCCGTCAGCGGATCGAGCGTGGCGCTGATCCAGGCCGTGTCCTGCTGCCAGCGCAGGGTCAGCGGCTCGCACAAGCCGCCGGGACGCAGAAACAAGCGCTGCCCCTCGGCGGAGATGAACTCCTCGGTCCCGGCGCGGCGCACGCTCAGCCTGGCCCCCTGGGCCAGCGCCTCCAGGTTCACGACCTGCGGCTGCGTGGTGGCCAGAGTGCGCGTCACCGCCTGCATGAACACGCCTTCCGCGTCATGCGCCACCTTCCGCAGCACATGGTCCTCGGTGAGCTGTGCCACGGCCCCGGCTCCGATGCCGATGATGAGCGCCGCGATGACGAGCACCACGATCATCTCCAGCAGCGTGAAACCGGCGGCGCGTCGTTGCATGGCGGGTCACCAGTTGCCGATGTCATCCTCGGTGTTTTCCAAGCCGTCCGGTCCGAGCGAGAACACATCGTATCCTCCCGCGTTGCGCTTGCCGGGGTTGCGATAGGCGATCTTGCGGCCCCATGGGTCGATCAAACCGTCCGCCTTCATCACCGCGTTCCAGCGGCGTGGTTTCGGCTCGCCAGTGGGGCGTGTGACCAGCGCCTCCAGCCCCTGCTCCTGCGTGGGATACACGAGATTGCTGATCTTGTAGGAGGTCAGCGCGGTTTCGAGCGCCTTGATCTTGCCGCTGGTGGTGACTTGCTGCGCGTTGCCCTCGATGCCCTGCACCATGACGGCCACGCTGCCGATGATGAGCGCGATGATGAGCAGCACGACCATCATTTCGAGGAGCGTGAAGGCGGTGGGACGCGAGCGAGAGGTGCGGAGGTGTTGCATGCGGTGGGTTGGTTAGCGATTGAGCTGGCTGAGAGTGGAGAAGACGATGTTTACCATGGTCCAGACGAGTCCGCCGACAAGTCCGGCCATGAAGAGGAGTAAAATCGGCTGGATCAGCGCGGTGACGCGCTCGATGACCCGGGTGAGCTGCGTGTCCATGCGCGTGGCGGCCTTGCCGAGCACCACGGCGAGCTGGCCGGTGTCCTCGCCGATGCGGATGACGTCGATGGCCTGCGATCCGAGCACGGCGGTCTTTTTCATCGCGCCGCTGAGAGAGGCGCCTTCCTGCACCATCGCCTCCGCCTGCGTGATGGCCTTTTTGATGTGTTGATTGGTCACGGCGCGGCGCACCAGCTCCAGCGCGGGCAGCAGCGGCACACCGCCGCGCAGCAGGCTGCCCAGCGTCTCGAAGAACTGCAGCTCAAAGCGCGCGCGGTTGATGTCGCGGATGCCGGGCATGCTGATCATGAAGCGGTGCCAGCCGGAGACAACCGCCGGGGTCTTGCGCACGGCAAAGAGGCCCATGAACACGAGCGCCATAAAGATCAGGATGGCCCACCAGTAGCCGTTGATGAAGGCGGAGAGCGCCAGGCTGGCCTTGATCATGAAGGGCGGCTCCTTGCCGGTGCCGCTGAGCAGCGTGGCAAGCTTTGGCAGCAGATACGTCACCATGATGAGCGCCAGCGCCGCGCCCGCAGTGATCAAAAACGCCGGATAGATCAACGCGCCGGTCACCTTGGCCTGCACGGCCTCCATCAGCCGCAGATGCCGCGCCTGACGGTCCATGATCTCGTCCAAAGCGCCGCTGTTCTCACCGGCGGCGATCATGTTGCAGTACAATTCATCAAAGGACTCCGACACCTGCCGCAGCGCGGCGGGCAGAGGCACGCCGTCGCGCACGAGGTCGCGGACTTTTTTCGCCAGCGTGCCGAGTTTGGACGCGCTGCGGCCTTCCATGGCCTGCAAGGCCTGCTCCACCTGCAAGCCGGAGGCCAGCAGGTCGCCCATGTCCTCGGTGAAGCGGATCACATCGGCCTTGGTGATGTGGAGCGTCGTTTCAGCGGCGGNNGCGCCGGGCGAGCAGCCGGATCGCGTCACCACGATCCGCCGCCTCGATCGAGCCGTTTTTGACCGATCCGTCGGCGGACAGGGCTTGGAAGGCGAAGGCGGGCATCAGGCAAGCTCCTCACTGGTCACACGAGCGACTTCCTCAAGCGTGGTGACGCCTGCGAGCGCCTTTTGCAGGCCGTACTCGCGCATCGGGATGAAACCGTCTTTGCGCGCCTGCGTGTGCAGATCCGCCTCGGAAGCACGCTGGGACACCATCGACTGCATGGTGGGCGTCATGAGCGCGATTTCGTAAAGCGCCACACGTCCTGAGTAACCCGTGCCACGGCAGTGCTGGCAGCCGCCTTGAGTGGCACGCCACAAGGTCTTGCCCTTCGCCTCGGGGAAGCCGAGCTTGATGAGTTCGTCGCCTGCGTATTTAGCCGGAGCCTTGCAGGACTCGCACAGCACGCGCACGAGACGCTGGGCTAGAAACGCCCGCACCGAAGAGCTGACGAGGAAGGGCTTCACGCCCATTTCAATCAAACGCGTGATGCCCGCGACGGCGTCATTCGTGTGAAGCGTCGAAAAGACCAAGTGACCGGTCAATGAAGCGCGCACGGCGATCTCCGCCGTCTCCAAGTCACGAATTTCACCGACCATGACCACGTTCGGGTCGCCACGCAGGATGCTGCGCAGGCCGCTGGCAAAGGTGAGACCAATCTCGTTCTTCACCGGAATCTGCACGATGCCCGGCAGCTTGTTTTCCACCGGGTCTTCGATGGTGACGATGCGGCGATGCACGCTGTTGAGCTGCGAGAGGAAGGTGTAAAGCGTCGTCGATTTTCCCGAGCCCGTCGGCCCGGTGACGAGCACGATGCCGTTCGGCTTGGCGAGCAGCAGCTCGATGGTTTGACGATGCGCCTCGTTCAGGCCAAGGCGGTCGAGCGTAAAACGTTCCTGGCCGAGCAAGCGCAGACTGATCGACTCGCCCTCGACACTCGGGATGCAGGCCACGCGCACGTCGATGGACTGCCCCTCGGCCTTCAAATGAATGCGTCCGTCCTGCGGCAGGCGCTTCTCGGCGATGTCGAGCTTGCTCATCACCTTGATGCGCGCGATCACCGAGGCCTGGAGCTGCTTGATGTTCTCCGGCACCGGAATCTCATGCAGAAAGCCGTCGATGCGATAGCGGATGCGCAGGCTGTCCGGCTGCGGCTCCACATGAATGTCCGTGGCCTTCTGCGCCAGCGCCTCGCGGATGATTTGATTCACAAACTTCACCACCGAGGCGTCCTCATCCTCGTCGTCGATCACATTGGCCTCGTCACGCAGATGCAGCTCATCCGTGCCGCCGCCACCGGCGGCGATCAGCGCATCGAAAGTCTCCGCGCCCACGCCGTAGAGCTGCTGCACCGCGTTGAGCAATTCTCCGCGTGGTGTGAGGCACCAGCGCACGGGGAGTTCCGACTGCCGCGCCACGGCCTGCCGCGCCATCAGATCACACGGATCATGACAGGCGAGCACGAGCCGGTTGCGCGTTGTGCCGGCCTCGTCGCGCTCAAAACCGACGGGAAACACCTGATGCCGCACCGCGAAGCGCGCCGGGATCATGCGCTTCAGCTCCGCCATGTCATCCGCTTCCGGCTGCGGTGTCTCCAGCCACTTCCAGCCGAGATCCTCCGCCAGATGTCGTGTGAACACGCGTTCGTCCACCGCACCACTCTCTATTAAGGCCAGCACTGGCGAGATGCCGCCCGCCGCCGCCATTGTCATGGCCGCCTGCACATCCGATTCATCGACACTGGCGGCACGGGCGCTGGACTGGAGGATCGAGATCATGGTGGCGGGAAAATGGAAAAGAAGCGAATGCCGCGAGGCTGTGCCGTCAAGCGGGCGAATGATACAGGCCCGTCACTTGATCGCACATGCTTTTTTTGCGGCACGAGAGATGGAAAATAAACGCGAATTCATCTGCCGGGCGGGGGGAGGTTCACCTCGGCAGTTTTTGATCCTGCACAACCACACTTCCTCCCGCCGCCATGAACCATCGCCCGTTATTTTTGCTCCTGTTTGCCGCGCCTTTCGCCGCTCTGGCTGATCCGCAGCTTTCCTCCTGGTACACGGCTGACTCCGGCCAGTATGCGCGGATTTACCAGTCCACGGCGGCGGAGACGGCGGGGACGAAGTCCACCACCTGGAGCCGGGGCACGGGAACTCAGTCGAACCCGACGTATGCGACGGTCAGCGAGGTCAGCCACTCCACGAGCTGGGTGTACATCCGCACCACGGGGCTGGCCAGCCATGTGATGGGGCCGTGGTATCTGGACGCGGCGAAGACGACGAATTTCCCCAACTTCCCCTCCAACACGGCGGTGATCTACCGCATCCCGCGTGTGCCGGTGATCCCCGCCAGCAAGACGCTGACCGGCCTCGGCACCACGGGCCGCGCGGTCAATGGAGTGTCCCTTTTCGACAGCCGCGACGCGTTTTCGTATGTGAATGCGAGCGCGACGGATGCCACGCCGGTCAACGGCCTCACCGGTGACGGCATCTGGAACCGCGACGGCTATCACAACGAGGGCGTGACCTTTGATCCGGCGCTGGCGCATCAGGCGGGTAACAATTACCACTATCACGCGCATCCCATCGGCCTGCGGTACCAGCTCGGGGATCATGTGGATTACAACGCGGCGACGAACCGCTACACGGAGAGCGCGGCGGCGGTGACGGGGCACTCGCCGATTCTCGCCTGGGCGGCGGACGGGCTGCCGGTGTACGGGCCCTACGGCTACTCCAGCGCGCTGGACGCGGGCAGCGGTGTGCGGCGCATGGTGTCCGGCTTTGCTCTGCGTGATGGCGCCAACGGCACCGCCGCCATCGCCGTGCGGCAAATTTTGCCCGCATGGGCCGCCCGTGTGCAGAGCCGCTCCGCCATGCTGGCGGCCAATCAATACGGTCCGGCGGTGAGCACGAATTACGCGCTCGGCCATTACATCGAGGACTTCGAGTATCGCGGCGACCTCGGCCAGACGCAGGGCGCGGACTTTGACCTCAATGAACAGAACGTGCGCTTCTGCGTGACGCCGGAGTTTCCGGCGGGAACGTGGGCCTACTTCACCACGATCAACGCGGATGGCACACCGGCCTATCCCTACACCACCGGGCGGCAGTATTACGGCACGCCGAGCGGCGGAGCGGTCGCCAGCATCACGGAAACCGTGACGACGCATTTCAGCGGCGGACCGAACAAGACGGACGTGCTCGATTCGCCGGTGATCAGCGGCGGCGACGTGACCCTGGCCTGGAGCGGCATCGAAGGCGGCAGCTACACGGTGCAGACGAGCCCTGATCTCTCCATCTGGACAGATCTGACACCCACCGTCGCCGCCAGCGGCGACGACGAGGTCCAGATCACGGAAACGGGCACGGGCGGTAACGGCAGCCGCTTCTACAAGATCGCGCGCAGTGAGACACTGGCCGTCTTTGACAGCAACGGCTTCAACTACACGCAGGGAGGCGGCGGTGGCGGCAGCACGGTAGCGCCCGGCGGCACCGCCGCACGCGGCACCACGGTCGTGGTCACCATCACGCTGCCCACCACGCCGCCGCAGCCGCCGGCGAATCTCATCCCGGCCAGTGTCACCATCGGCGGCACGATCGTGGGCACCAGCATCTCACGACCGGCCCAGGGCACGGTAGTGGCCACGTTCACGATTCCGGCGGGCGCCACGACCGGGGCGCAGGATGTGAGCGTCACATTCACGCCTGCGCCGACGTACAATTTGACCGGTGGCATCACGATCCAGTAAAACAAACGGAAGCGAGGCATGACGACACAGACCCATGCATGTTTTTTTTGCGACGCGGCGGGCAGGGTGGACGAGAGATGAAACGTCTGGTTAAACAAGAATTTATGTGCGCACTCACGGCTCGTTTATGTGCGGGGGCTATTTCCAAACAAGCACTGCCAATATTTCCCAAACAGCCTGGCCCACTTCCCATGTCCCCGATTCCTCCACCCCTGCCGCGATCCACTCCCTGCAAGCTCCGCTTCTCCACTGGTGAGACCATGAACGTACGCCGCTGGCTCTGCCTCGGCCTGCTGCTGGTCACACGGCTGGAGGCCCAGCAAGGAGTGCTGGACCTCACCACGCTGGCGAACTACGCTGCCCAGCCGGTGCCCGCCTACATCAACGTCAACAAGGACAACACGACGCCGGGCAACGCCATCACCAACGCCGGGGCCACGCTGGGGCGCGTGTTGTTTTACGACAAGCGCCTCTCCCTCAATGACACCGTCTCCTGCTCCTCCTGCCATCAGCAGGGCGCGGCCTTCGGCGACACGGCCACCGCCAGCACCGGCGTCAACGGCACCACCGGGCGGCACTCCATGCGCCTGATCAACGCCCGCTTCGCCACCGAGTCCCGCTTCTTCTGGGATGAACGGGCGGACACCCTGGAGGCCCAGACCACCCGGCCGATCCAGGATCATGTGGAGATGGGCTTCAGCGCCACCAACGGTGATCCCGCCTTTGCCGACCTCGTCACCAAGCTCTCCGCCATCGAGGAATACCGCGTGCTCTTCGCGCTGATGTTTGGCGACGCGACGATCACCGAGGCGCGGGTGCAGAGCGCCCTGGCGCAATTCGTCCGCAGCATTCAGTCCTTTGACTCTCGTTATGACCAAGGGCGCGCCCAGGTGGCCGCAGACAACGTGGACTTTCCCAATTTCAGCGCCACGGAAAACAATGGCAAGCAGCTCTTCCTCGCGCCGCCGAACCAGGGCGGCGCCGGTTGCGCCGGATGCCATCGTGCGCCGGAGTTCGACATCGATCCCAACAGCCGGAACAACGGCATCATCACCAAGATCGGCGGCGGCACCGATCTGACGAACACGCGCGCTCCCAGCCTGCGCGATCTCGAAGGACCGTCCGGCACTCTGAACGGCGGCCTGATGCACGACGGCAGCATCACCAGCCTGCTGGGCGTCATCAACCACTACGCCGCCATCCCTGGCGACAACGCCACCCTGGACCCGCGCCTGCGCCGTCCCGGTGGCAATGTGCAGACGCTGAACCTCAACACGCAACAGCGCAGCGACCTCGTCGCCTTCCTTCGCACCCTGACCGGCAGCGCCGTTTACACCGACCCCAAGTGGTCCAGCCCCTTCAATGCCAGCGGCGGGCTGGAGCTGATCATCATCTCCGCCACTGCCATTTCATTCCAGTCCAATGGCGACGGCACCGCGACGCTCACTTGCCGCGCTGCCCCCGGACTCAGCTACCAGCTTCAATCGGCCTCCACGCCCGCCGCCGCAGGCACCTGGACCAACGTCACCACCGTCACCGCCGATGCAAACGGCCAGTTGCAGCACGCCGTCAGCATCGGCACCGGCGCGGCCTTTTTCCGCTTCACCTACACGCCACCAGCGTCGTGAGGCAAGTTGTGGCCACGGGTGGATGAGGATGCCAGCCGCTGAATCGGCCCTTTGGACCTTCAAACGGGCGACCACCACGCCACGGTGGGCGACCTCCGCTGAAAAACGGGCGATCTCCGCGCCACGGTGGGCGACCACCGCCGGAAAACGGGCGACCACCGAGCCACGGTGGGCGACCTCCGCCGGAAAACGGGCGACCTCCACGCCATGGTGGGCGACCTCCGCCGAAAAACGGGCGACCTCCGCGCCATGGTGGGCGACCTCCGCCGGACGGAGGTCCGGGTTTTTCAGGCGTTTTCCCCTCAATGCCAGCCCTTTACGCCCCGCCAGCCCGCCATGCCTGCGCTTTTGAACAG
>DNXB01000193.1 GCA_003506995.1 Verrucomicrobiales bacterium | reverse complement strand
CGCCGGATCACCTCTTGTGCTTCTTGTGTTCCACGTTTCTTGAATCCCATGAGGATGATACGCGCTGAACTCGCGCTTTTATCTTCTATTTTATTGCCGGGTTAATATTTTACCATTCCTCCCCTCGCTGAGAAGAGCTGAGGTAGAATGATGGAGGGTAAAATGATGGGAGCACAGCGGGTTTTGCAAGTGGCTCTGCTGTCCGGTGCTTTTCGGCCCGTTGGATTCACAAAACCTGATGACGCGGGATGAACCTCCCGGCCCAGAGCCCAGGCTCTCCGCCAAGGTGGGGTAAGGCCCCATGGAACACCGACGCAGCCGCGCCTAGCCTGCTCGGTTCCCACCCCGCCTTGCCTCATGAAAAAATCCACGCGCCTCCTCATCATCACGCTTGCCATCCCGGCCCTCGCGATTTCGCAAACCATTCAGAATCCCACTCCCACCCCGGCCCCTGGCGAAGAAAAGCCGGTGCTTCCAGGCGATCCCGTCCCGGTCCCTGCGGTGCCGCCCGTCCCAGTCCTTGGAGGGGTGCCCGTCGTGGTCCCTGGGGTGCCGCCCATCGTGGTTCCTGGGGTGCCGCCCGCCATGGTCCCAGGGGTGCCGCCCGTTCCAGTCCCTAAAATGCAACCTGCGCCTGCCCCGGTGACACCCATGCCCGTCCCAGCCGATACGGCAAAGCCCGGGGAAGCCGCCCCTGTGCCGCTGCCGAAACCGGAAGACGTGCGCGAGCGAGGCAAAGGGAAAGGCAAGGGCAAGCCGGAAGGCGAGGACAAGGACGACCGTAAAAGGCCCGCGCCGACGGAACCCGTCATTCCTCTTCCGATCCCGGAGACCCAACCCGCCCCCGGCGTAATGCCACCCGTGCCCGTCGTGCCTGCCGAAAGGATGAAGCGCCCTTCTTCACGTCCCTCGAAAGGCGATGTCAACGCCCCGCCTCAAGCAGCACCGGTTAACCCCGCACCCACCCCGGAAAAAAGCCCCGGCGTTCCAGAACCCCGCCCCATTGCCGCTCCCTCCATGCCTGCGCAGCTCCCAGGCACGCCCGCTCCCGATGCGGCACCACCTCCTGTGAGAACCGCCGACCCGAAAGGCGGGGTGCCTCGCGTCCGCCCGGAGCGGCCCACCGCCCAGAAACCTCCATCCGAGGAAACGACCCAAATGCTTGAAGACCAGGGCAAGCGCGACCGCAGAGCCGATGCTCAGCAGGCGGAGAAAATCGAAGACAAGGACGACGCCAAGCGCCTCATCTTGTCCATCCTCGGCGGCGGCGGTGCCGCCGCCCTCGGAGCCACCCCAAGTGGCCGCCAGGAACAACTGCGTCCCGGCCCCGGAAACCGTCCCAGGCACGGCTACCGTCCCTCGGTCGAGGAAGTCGGCAGAACCCAGCAGGAGCGGGAACGCAACGTCGGCAGCATGGTGCAGCGATTCCAAGGCCGCGCTCCACAGGCCGCGCCTCCCGGCAGCCCCCGCCGCGATCCAAGAAGCTTTGATGCCAACCAGCCCCAGCGAAGCTATGAACTCAGCCAGGGCCAGCGGCACACCCAGTTTTATGAAGGGAACCGCCGGGTGGTGCGCTACTCCTCCATGCACGAAATCCCCCCGGTGATTGTCGCCTCACAGCGCCTGAACCGCGTGCAGGTCATCCCCTTGTCCCAAAGCTCCTACAACGTCCGTCCGCAAGGGCCACCAGATGGACAATACTACAACGAGGTTCCTCAGTCCTACACCGCCAGCAACGCCTACGCCGTCTCCTACAGCGTCGATCCCGACTCCGCCATCAGCCGGGATGACATCCTCTTTCGTCAGGGCTCCACGGACTTCGCCGACGCCTACTCCTACGACCTGGTCATCGACGTCGCCGAAGCCCTCAATGCCCCTGCGCTTATCAAAGAAACCTTCGTCATCGAAGGCCATGCCTCTGCCGAGGGCGACTACGGCCAGAACCTCCTCCTCTCCCAGGAACGGGCCGAGCGTATCTCGCGTGAGCTCGTCCGCCACGGCGTGAGTCCAGAGCGCCTCATGCCCGTGGGCTATGGTGAAACGGAAGCCGCCCATCCTGCCAATGCAGCGGACAGCGAGCGCCGCCTCGACCGCCGCGTCATGGTCTTCCGCATGCGCTGAAAGCCCGCCTCAGGAACGGAGCAGGGGTCACTGTCCGCTTCAATCCTCCTCCTCTTCCTCCTGCTATGCCTCGGGCACGCGCGCCACGGCCAGGGCGTGTTTGTTGCCTGCCTCATAACGCGCCAGATGCTCGGCGAGCTCACGCGCGTCGCGCCCGTCGCGCCCGTCGGTCTTGACCTTGCTGCCGTGCTTGTCCCAGTCCTGCGGACGCACCACATGGCAGGTGATGCCTGCGGCGGCAAGCTCGCGCTGCAAGGTGTAGCCCGGCGGCCCGGCCTCGTAGCAGCAGACCACACGCCCGGCCAGGACGAGCTGCTTGCGCGCCCAGGCGATGAACTCGGCGGGCTTGAAGCGTTGCGCGGGCTGCGGCGTGGCTCCATCAAGCTTGCGGCAAACGACATACTGCCGCAGGTGGACATCAATGCCCAGGTGCATGATCTGCGCTTTGCTCCCACTCTGATTTTCAGGCGGGACCGGTGATGCCTTGCGGCTCTTGTTGTTGCGGATAGTTTGTGCGGCCATGTGGGTGGTGGGTTCGGATTTCTTCAGCTTCCCTTCCTATCACCCTTTCGCTTCGTTGACTCCGCCCACATGGTATCTACTCTTACTCCTCCTCACGGATTGGGGGGGAGGAGTAGGAGTAAGAGGAGGATTAGGATTGAAGCATGCGTCGATTAAACCAGCATCTCCCTATCCCCGGCCTGATTTTGCCTCCTCGTCCGCCTTCTTTTCGGCATCCGCCACCTCTTTTTCATGCTCGCGGGCCTTCGCGAGGGCGGCGGCGAGCAGGCCGGTGGGCACGGCGACGATGCCAAGGCCCGCGACAAGCACGAAGCCGGTGAACACACGGCCGCCGAGGGTGATGGGGAAGGCATCTCCATAACCGACGGTGGTCAGGGTGACGATGGCCCACCACAGGCTGTGAAACACAGAGGCATAGACCTGAGGCTGCGCGGCATTTTCAAAATGGTAGATGCCCACGGCGGCGAGGTAGAGCACGACCAGGGCCGCCGTGCCAAACAGCACCAGCTCCTCCCGCGCATAGGTGAAGGCCAGGTGAAAGCGCTGCACGGCGGCGGAATAACGCGCCAGCTTGAAGAGGCGTAGAACGCGGAAGAGACGCAGCACGCGGATGCTGCGCAGATCAAAGCCGAGACTCAGATAAAACGGCAGGATGGAGAGCACGTCGATCACACCCATGAAGGAGCGGACGTAGCCAAGCCGCGGCCGCGTGGCGGCGACGCGTACGAGGTATTCCACCGTGAAGATAATCACGCTGAGCGCCTCGAAGACGCCAAACACCCGCTGCCAGCCGGGGCTGAGGCCGGGAAGCGTCTCGCAGGCGAACGCGAGCATGTTCAGGAGGATCAGCAGTTGAAGGAAGCCCTCCACACGGCCGAGGTGGGCGCGTCCTTGTTCGTCGCGGGTGATCATCGCGGCATTGTGCTGAGAAAGCGCCGTCCCTGCAAATGCTGTGCCGCTGTTTTTTTCAGAATGAGATTCGATGTTTGATGAATTTCATACGCGCGATGCGGCCGAACGTTTGAAGTGCGGCACGGCGGAGTATCGGCGTCCAGAGCGAAGCGAACAAGCGACGTGGTCCGCCGTTGCCAGAACTGCCTTATTTGTGTGTTCAGTGTCTGGCTCAGCACTTCAGACGATTCCAAAAAAGTTGAGGGATCGGTAAAGGAGGAGCACGCTGAGAAAAAGGGTTGAGGCTGCCTCTACGCAAATGATGCAGACTGACACCTTGCCTATATGTTTTGTAACCGGGACGAATATCACCCCGGCCAATACGACCGCCGAACTCACGGCTCCAGTTCCGGCGATAAAGAGCATGTTCCAGTTCACACTGATGTGATCGGATCTCACGAACGGTGGGATGTTCATAAAGACGACTGCGAGATACCCGAGAAAGACTGCGGAGCACGTCATTGGGGCAATCCAAAGTGCGGGCTTCCTGACTAGATTGGCCTCGCCCGTATTCATTGGCTTCGGATCAGGCGACGGCGAGCGNNTACGAGCCGTTGCCTGCATCCATTTTCTGCCTCGGTTCATTTTAGGTGCTTGCGAGCTTCTTGGCCAAAATGGCAAGCACGTTGTAGCCCGCCGTCGGAATGCTGTCGTCCTCTGAAATCTCGCCAGGTCGATCCCACCATGGCTCAACTCTACCAATCACCTCTCCGCCACTCATCTGTA
>DNXB01000380.1 GCA_003506995.1 Verrucomicrobiales bacterium | reverse complement strand
AGTCCGATTGACGGACTACACTAGGAAACACGGATTGAATCAACACCGCAAGAGATTGGAAGGGCGCAGAGAAAGACCCTCGAACTCGCCCTCGACGCTTCGCAAGGTCAAGGCGTGGTCAAGGCGTGGTCAAGGCGTGGTCAAGGCGTGGTCAAGGCGTGGTCAAGGCGTGGTCAAGGGGTCAATGGTCAAGGAATCGTTCTCCTACTCCTACTCGAACTCGTCCTCGATGCCATCGGGCAATCAGGTCAAGAGGCCCGAAGTTCATGCAAAGCATCCAGATCACGGCTGCATGAGGAACCCAGGAAAGCAGGAATCCAGACTCGGATTCACGGCAGAAAGAGGGACGGCAAAAAAATGCTGTTACTCATGCCACAGCACCTTCGACAAATCGAGAAACCCAAGCTGGCTCCACCGGTAGCGATTGCGACGGATGAACTCCGCATCCTCCTCCTCGCAGCCTTCGATGGCTTGCACGCAATGAGCCAGAAACGCCGAGGAGGCCGCGTGTTCTAAACTAGAGCACACAAACCTCTTATTCTGGCTAAATGATGAAGGCAGTTCATGCCTGCTGACTCCAAAAACATCGTCGGTGCCCGTGTGCAAGCCGCTCGCTTGCGCACGAAACCACCCATGACGCAGGCACAGCTCGCGGAGGCTCTGATCAAGCAGGGGGTTTCCATTGATCGGGCGGGAATCTCGAAGATCGAGATCGGTCAGCGTTCCGTGTACGACTTTGAAGTCAAAGCCCTCTCCAAAGTGCTCGGCGTGACCCTCGAGTGGCTGCTCAAGGACGGATAACCATGCCCGCCTACTACCGAGCCACGTTTGATGAGTTCCTCGCGCAGTCAGACGCGGAGATCCTGGGCGCATTGGCAGCCGCTCAAGGCGTTGAAGGTCATGCCACAGCCTACACATCCCAAACCACGGCGTGGCAGGAACAATTGGCCGCATTGCGTTCGACCTGTGATTGGCTCCGCGTTAACAAGCCGGAATCTGGGACATGGGCCTTGTTGCTCGAATACCCAATCCCACGTCGGCAGAAGCGCATCGACACTGTGGTTCTGAGCAAGCAGCGCATCTACTGCCTGGAATTCAAAACAGGCGGACAGAAGCTGGCCCGCAGTGCCTCAAATCAAGTGGAGGACTATGCGCTCGACCTGCGCGATTTCCACGCTGTCAGTCTTGGCCGCGAAATCGTTCCGGCAGTTGTTTGCAGGCAGTTTGCCTCCGACAGCAACAGCTCCGCAGGATCATCAGTCGCGGAGTCGGACCTCGTCAAAGCTCCCGTGGTTTGTGATTATGCCAGCCTTGGTCAATTCCTTCTCAAGCAAGAGTCACCGCCTGAAACAATCGCTGAAGCAATCAATCCGCAGGCATGGGATCATTCCGCGTACAAGCCTGTGCCAACCATTTTGGAGGCTGCCGAAGTTCTGTTTGCCGAACACGATGTGCGAGACATCGCCGAAGCATCGGCAGACAAACAAAACCTCTCTCTCACCTCGGACTTCTTGCTGAGTGTCGTGGAGAGAGCGCAACGAGTGGGTGAAAAGGTGGTGTGCATCCTCACCGGCGTACCGGGGGCTGGGAAAACACTCGCGGGGTTGAATCTCGCGCACAACCCCGCTATCCGCGCCGCAGGACTTCCCAATGCTGTTTTTCTCTCCGGCAACGGACCTCTGGTTCGTGTTGTTAGCGCGGCGCTGACCGCCAGCACGCTCGCGCCACCCGATGCCAAAAGAAAAGTCGGAACCTTCATCCAAAACGTCCACACCTACATTCGCGATGGTCTGCGTGTGGACGCTGCGCCGCACGAGAATATCGCCGTCTTCGATGAGGCGCAGCGTGCCTGGGATGCCGCACATGTCGCCCGACGCTACAGCCAATTGCGCCAACGTGGCTTCGATGTGCTTGGAGCGGCGTTCGACTCCATGTCTGAACCTGAAATGATGCTCCGTGTCATGGACAAACATCCAAGGTGGGCCGTACTCGTCGCCCTGGTCGGTGGCGGGCAGGAGATCAACGACGGCGAAGCCGGTCTTGAGGAGTGGGGGCGTACACTTTCAACACAATTCCCACACTGGCGCATCGCAGCGTCACCCGCAGTGCTTCCGGGTGGTGCAGGACTGTCTGGGCATCGACTTTTCCATGATGTCATCCCGGAAAGCAGCTCGGTGGAGGCCGCTGCTGCATTGCATCTCGCCGTAAGCATTCGCTCCTACCGTGCCGAGGCGCTATCAGCATGGGTCGATGCCGTTTTGAGCGGTGATTCAGCAGCAGCAGCGCTGTTGGCGCAGCAACTCGCTCACTACCCGTTGAGACTCACGCGAGACCTTTCCGCAGCACGCAAATGGCTATGCCAGCAATGTCGCGGCGAGCGTCGATCTGGGCTACTTGCCAGTGCAGGAGCATTGAGGCTGCGGGCCGAAGGAGTCGAGCTTTCCCCGGGTTTTCGTGGCAACAAAGGCCAGTATGAAAACTGGTTTCTAAATCCAGACGGTGACTGCCGTGCTTCCAACCAACTCGAAGTCGCCGCCAGTCAGTTTGAGTGCCAAGGATTGGAAATCGACTGGGGCGGCCTCTGCTGGGGTGAGGACTTTCTTTGGCAACCCGATAACTGCTGGTGCTACTCACGGCTCAACGGCGCTTCGCGGGGTCGCGTGCCACGCGAAAACAAACAACGCTACGTCCGCAACGCCTACCGCGTGCTGCTGACCCGCGCCCGCGAAGGCATGGTAATCTTCGTTCCCAAAGGCAACGACACAGACCCCACACGCCCCAGCCATCTTTTCGATGCCACTGCCAACTTCCTCGTGGCATGCGGCGTGCGGTTGTTGGACTGAGCGTATCGCGACGATCACAGCATTTTCCAGCGTTTTTGAGCCGCATTCCAATACTCGATGGCAGTGCATCCCCAAGCCCCCTCTCCGAAGTCGTCCAGCGGTCCAAATGCTTTCTCGTCATCGCAACTGCTGGCGATGCCTTCGCCGTAAACTTGCCCATCGTCATCAAGCAGCCGAAAGCGATGAATCAAACGATGAGCTTTGTCTTCACTGAAGTTCAGGCTGCACACTGACACACGCTGTCCTTCAGGTGCATCGGTCGAAATGAAATCACGGGTTAGCATCCACATGGTGTTATATCTATTGGGCTATTTGTTATGTGGCACACGCCGCGCTCAATGCCGGAGATGTAGGTGGGATCGAGTTCGGATTTTTCCGCCAGCTTCTCCTGCGTGAGGCCTTTGGCCTCCCGCTGCCGCTTCACATTTTTCCCAAAGCTGGTGAGTGCCCGATGTTCGTGCTTCATTCACCATCATCATGGACCATGAGTCCATGGAACATAAGTCAAGCAGGGTGTCCGGCCTTATGGGATTGCCATCGCTTGAGGATCAGTGCTTTGCCGTGAGTGAGTGCCAAGCAGCCAGTGATCCGCGCCAAACGTGGGAAAGCCTTTCTCTGCGGCCTTCCAAGCTCTGCGGTGATCAATTCATGGTTCCCTGGAAGGAGCGGACGATTCATCCTTCGCAGTAAAGCTACGGGAGAACGGAGGGTGTCCGCGCTCCCCTCAAGTCGCGCTCGTGGTGGCGGCAGCCGCCCCTGCCGCATCCGCCGCCGCTGCGGCGAGGAGGTGGGCGCTGGAGCTGCCATGGACGGAGATTAGGCTGGCGACACCGTAGCCGAAGCCTTTCATCTCGTTCATCCAGAGCTGCGCTCCCGTGAGGGGAGGCGCTCCCGGTGTCAGTTTGCCATGGATCAATCAAAGTCTTGCTCCGCGCTGCCTGAATGCGCATAATACGGCCATGAACGCGACTTTGCCCGCTCCGTTGCCACAACTGGTGGAACGCCTGAATCACCTCTCGCCGGAGGAGCTGGCGGTCATCGAGCGTGTGCTGGTGCAACTGGAGATCAACCGGACAGTCGGGGAACTCGACGACCTGACGGATGATCTGCGTGCCAACGGCATGATGGCGAAGCTGCCCGAGATCATTCAGCAGGTGCGTGAGCGTCAGCAGCCCGCCAAGCCATGATCGTCGTCTTGGACACCAATGTGGTGATCCGCATGTTTGGCAGGCAGAGCACGCTGCACCGCTTGGTGCAGGCCATCAGCTACGGCCAGATCAGCGTGGCGGTGTCCCCGGCTATCTGGCTTGAATATGAGGAGGTGTGTCTGGAGATGCGCAGTCCCGGACACTGGGAGAAGCTGCAAAAGCTCTTCACACTGGTTTCATCCGCACACGGCACCATCATCCACTCCAACCCGGCGTTCCGCTTCGCGACCATTCCGGCAGACCCTGATGACAATGCCTTCGCCGACTGCGCCATCGCCGCGCATGCGGACTTTGTGCTCACGGATGATCGACACTACCACACGCTGCGAAATGCCGGATACAAGCCGCAGCCGATCAAGCCGGAGGAGTTTGTCGCCCAGCATCTGAAGCCGTGATTGGCGCCGCCGATTCCACAGCACGCCGGGCTTCGTGGTGCCGCACACGGGACAACGCAGCGCCAACCGAGAGTTGGAATGATCGCAAGCCAGCTCAAGTCGCGCTCGTGGTCGTGGTGGCGGCAACTGCCGCTGCCGCATCCGCCGCCGCGGCGGCGAGGAGGTGGGCGCTGGTGCTGCCATGGACGGAGGCGAGGCTGGCGACGCCGTAGCCGAAGCCTTTCATCTCGTTCATCCAGAGCTGCTTTCCCGTGAGGGGATCAAGCGCGTAGGTGTAGCCGCTGACGCTGACAATGAGGCGGTCACCATCGAGCAGGAGATTGGTGTAGCTGTTGCCAGCGGGCGCTTTCCAGGACCACAGGATCACGCCGGTGTCCCGGTGCAGGGCGGCGACGCGTTTGTTGAAGCCGGTGAAGAGGAGGTCGGAGAGGTGCATCTGGAAGTTAGAAGTTAAAGGTTAGAAGTT
>DNXB01000368.1 GCA_003506995.1 Verrucomicrobiales bacterium | reverse complement strand
AAAACAGTGCATGAGCTGACGCCCCAAGCCGTGGCGGCCCAACGCCGGGCCGCCTCAAAAGCCGCCGTCGAGCTGAACGCCCGCAGCCTGGTCACCGCGTAACCCGCCGCCCAAAGTCAAGCGGCGGGGCTATGGCGCTACGCTTGACGGATACAGCATTTCATCATGGCCAACACGTTCACAGCGCTGCATTACCATGTCGCGCTTCTCCACCAAGCATCGGCAGACGTGGTTGCGACCAGATGTGGAAGAAGATGTCTGACGTTACCTTGGCGGCATTTGTCGCGCACACGGCATCAAGGCGCTGCAAATCGGCGGTGTGGAGGATCATGTGCATCTGCTGCTGAGTGCCCCGCCCACGTTGGCGTTGAGTGATGTCATCAAACGCGTCAAAGGAGAGTCCTCCAAAAGGCTCTCCAACGAGAAAACCGGCTTCAAAGATTTCGCTTGGCAGGACGGCTACGGTACCTTCGCGATCAGTCAGTCGCACATTCCACGCACGATCCGCTACGTTCAGAACCAGCGCCAGCATCACGCCAAAGCCACTTTCGAGGCCGACGAACGTTATATTTTCGGCTGACCCTGTCGCGTAGCGACACAGGAATCCGGCCCAAGCATCCGCGCGTTTTTCACGCCATTACCCGGTTCCATCGTCGCGACGCGACAAATCGACAAAGAACACGTCATGGCATACCGAAGCCGTGGATTGAAATCCACGGTTAACGTCCGTGACCGCCAAGCGGTCGGTTCACGTCGTGACGTTTAGCCGTTTCGTAGCATTTTCAACGTATTAGTGATCTCGTTCGCAACCGCCTGCACTACATCACAGCGGAGATCACTGACGGATTCAACGCGAGCGATCTGGCCATGAAAGTTATCGGTTGTTCCTGGCAGCTTCTTTTCGAGGTTGGCGAGTCGGTCAGAGTATTGTTGAAAAAAAGACTTCAGCATTCCTTGGGTCGTCGGTGACCATTCATGCTCCCATAATCCAGCAGCCCCATGTCTATTCATGAGAATGACATCACCGTTTCCGGGCAAATATATCGGAAGGCTGCCATTCCATGAGCCGATGTAATCATAGTGTTTGTCAGTTGCGATACCAAACTTCGTTGGATTCACAACTCCCATGCAACCTTCAACGATACCCAACGAGAGCCCGGCAAATTCGCACAAAAACTCCAGCGCCCAAGGGATGTTAGTGAAGTCAAAATCCGCTACGGATTCGATCTGGGATCGTCGCCAAGGCACAAGCAGCACATTGCCGTTTTCGCTTTTTGTCTCCAACTGTGTTACGTCTTTCCAAGCGATCCATTCGTGATATTTCGAAATCATCACAGACCACGGAACAAAGCCATCGAACACACTCGTGAAATCCCTGACTTTGGCCGATTGGACAGCATCGAATCGCTTCCGAAAGGATATGCCGGCCGAGCGCATTGTCGTTCCCACAACAGTCTCTATCTGTGCAAGACGCAACGCATCGGGCGCAGTGGCAATCTGGGATAGCGGAAATGGATATTCACGCACCGTCCTTTCAGGGTAGCCCTCCCAGTCATGAACGATGGGTTTCATGTCTTTGTCTCCAAATCACAGCCCCAAATCTGTCACCGCGCCATGGCTGGCGTCGCTGGTGAGCTTGGCATACTTCGCCAGGACACCACGGGTGTAGCGAGGCTTCGGCTGCTTCCACTTGGCGAGACGCGTTTTGAGCTCCGCCGCAGGAATGCCGAGGGTGATGCTGCGCTTCTCGGCGTCGATGGTGATTGGGTCGCCATTTTTGATGACGGCGATGGGGCCGCCCACGAAAGCCTCAGGCGTGACATGGCCGACGACGAAGCCGTGGCTGCCGCCGCTGAAACGACCGTCGGTGATGAAGGCGACGTCCTTGCCAAGACCCTTGCCCATGATGGCGGAGGTCGGGGAAAGCATCTCGCGCATGCCCGGGCCACCTTTCGGGCCTTCCATGCGCACGACGATGACGTGGCCCTTCTTGACCTTGTCATTGAGGATGGCCTGAAGCGCGGTTTCCTCGGACTCGAACACGATGGCTTTGCCTTGGAACTTCAGACCTTCCTTGCCGGAGATTTTGCCCACAGCACCGTCGGGGCAGAGGTTGCCTTTGAAGATGACGAGGTGGCTGTCCTTCTTGATCGGGTTGCTCAGCGGGCGGACGATCTGCTGGTCCTTCGGCCACACGATCTTGGAGTTCTTCATGTTCTCCTTCATCGTCTTGCCGGTGACGGTGAGGCAGTCGCCATGCATGA
Organism: Verrucomicrobiales bacterium; assembly: GCA_003506995.1. Lineage (GTDB taxonomy): Bacteria > Verrucomicrobiota > Verrucomicrobiia > Verrucomicrobiales > Verrucomicrobiaceae > Prosthecobacter. Next base: position 2,086 of record DNXB01000368.1, on the reverse strand, counting down.
GGCCTTCGTTCACCAGGATGCGGATGAGCGGCACGGTGCCGCCGATTTTCACGAGGTCGTTCATGAAATACTTGCCGCTGGGCTTCACATCGGCCAGCACCGGCGTTTTTTTGCCGATGCGGACGAAATCCTCGATGCCGAGCTTCACGCCCGCGCTGTGCGCCATGGCGATGAGGTGCAAAACAGCGTTCGTGCTGCCGCCTAGCGTGATGATGAGCGTGATGGCGTTTTCAAAGGCCTCCTTCGTCATGATGTCACGCGGGGTGATGCCCTTTTTGATCATGTTCATCACCGCCGCGCCTGCGTCGAAGCAGTCGATGAGCTTTTCATTCGAGACAGCAGCTTGAGCGCCGGAGTTCGGCAGGCTCATGCCGAGGGCTTCGATGGCGCTGGCCATCGTGTTCGCGGTGTACATGCCGCCGCAGCTTCCTTCGCCAGGGATGGAGTGCTCTTCGATGTCGATCAGTTCCTTGTCGCTGATGAGGCAGTTGGCGTGTTTGCCCACGGCCTCGAAGACGGTGACGATGTCCGCGTCCTTCTTCTCCACGCCCACGCAGCCAGGAAGGATGGTGCCGCCATAAACAAACACGCTGGGGCGGTTCATGCGGGCCATCGCCATGAGGCAGCCTGGCATGTTTTTGTCACAACCGCCGATGGCGACGAAGCCGTCCAGGCCCTCGCAACCGACGACCGTCTCAATCGAGTCCGCGATGACCTCACGCGAGACGAGCGAGTACTTCATGCCCTNNTGCTCCAGGTGCTGGCGATGCCGATTTGCGATTTCTTGAAGTCCTCGCGCTTGAATCCGACCGCATGAAGCATCGCCCGGCTGGCGGCGCGCTCCGCCCCATCGACGACGATGGCGCTGTGTTTGCGGTGCAGGGATTCTTTGGAGGCGGCTTTTTTCGGCATGACGTGGTGTGGTGGGCGGCCAAAATGGCAGACCCCCGCGTGCGTGCAAGCTGCCTTTGCGGCAGTCCCCGCGCAGCGTTTGGCAAGAACCGCATGGTGTCCGCTCCTTTTCGGCGCGATGAAGTGTGGGTGAAAATCCACGCTGTATTTGTCCTGCTCGCCACCGCCTCAGCCCTGACGGCGGCCGATCCCGTGGAGCCGCTGGATTTCAACCTCTACATGCAGGGCAGGTATGTTTATGAACGCAACTGCATCGTCTGCCACGGCCAGCGTGGTGATGGCAATGGCGAGATGAGCCCCACACTGAAGCCCAGGCCGCGCTCTTTCCGCGAAGGCATGTTCAAATTCCGCACCACGCCGCATGGCATGCTGCCCACGGACGAAGATCTGCGCCGAACCATCACTCGCGGACTCAGCGGCACCGCCATGGGCATGTTCAGTCATCTTTCGGCGGAGGAAGTGGATGCTGTCATCACCTATGTGAAGTCCTTCTCCCGCCGCTGGCGGAAGGCGGAAAACCATGCGCCCGCTGTGCCGCTCCCGCCGCCGCCTGGGTGGCTCAAAGATCCCGCCGCGCTCAAAACGCATGCCCAGTCCGGCCAAAAACTCTTCGTCACCAACTGCGCCGCCTGTCATGGCGAAAAGGCGGACGGTAAAGGGCCTGCCGCCATCGCCTTGAAGGACATCTGGGGCATCCCGGCTGCCCCGTCCGACTTGCGCCAGCCGCACTTGCGCTGTGGTGACACGCCTGCGGACATGTTTAGAATCCTCGCCACCGGACTGAACGGCACACCGATGGTCAGCTTCGACAAGGTTCTCACTGAAGACCAGCGCTGGGACATCATCGCCCACCTCATAAGCCTCCGCCTGCCTTCCGGGCCTGTGCTGGGCGCGTCGCCAGCCCCCGCTCCGTAAAATTCGACGGCTATCATGCCTTGAGGAACTGTCACACCCGCTGCCCCATGGCCTTCAGCTTCGCCTCGCTCTCTGTCCACGCCACTTCATGCGGCATTCGCTTGGACAAAGCAGCCAGAGCGGCGGTGACACCCGCCGCCTCGCCCATGCCCACGGCATTGCCTGTCACGCGATAGCTCGAGTGCGCGATGAAGTCGCCGCTGATGCACCGCCCGGCCATCATGAGGATCGACCTCTTTCGCGATCAGCGCCCGCAGCG
>DNXB01000500.1 GCA_003506995.1 Verrucomicrobiales bacterium | reverse complement strand
CTGCGCGGCGGAAAAGAACTTGGAGCCGTCCGCCTTCGTGGCCCGCACCAGGAAGCGGTGGTTCGAGTCGAGCGATCCCTCACCTGCGGCACGCCCGTCGGTGAATTTTTGCTCAGGGCCGGGGCCTCTGCCGTTGCTGGCGACCCAGGTGGCATAGGCGGCCGCGTCCTCCACCTCGGCGTTCAGCTTCATCGTTTGCCAAGGGGCCGGTCCCGAGGGGCCGGAGGAGGGACGAAAGGCAAAATCGGACTCCTCCAGCTTGAGCTCACCGAGATCGAGCGGCTTCCGTGCCGCGTCAGGCTCCAGTTTGAAGGCGAGGGACAGTCCCCCGTTGCGAGCGCTCATGAGCTTCGAGTCCTTTGGCGACACCCAGACGGTGCAAAGGTAATCATCCGCCGGGAGATCTCTCGTTTCAAAACGACCGCCGTCATCGACATCCGGCTGGTCGTTTAGGCCGTCCTTGCCCAGCGGGGCGAAGCTCACATGCACCTGGTGGGCCTCACTCATCGCGGCACGGCCTCCAGGCAAAATCAGCCGCCCTTTGATCTGACGTGTTTTTTCAGGAGGAACCGGCGGCACGACGGCCCTCGGGGCGGGGATGCGGATGTCCACCGTCTTCTTCTCACCCGGAGCAAAGCTGCCACGGCGCAGGGAGACGAGCTGCCCGTTCACCATCACATACTCGCTCGACGCCTGCGGCGTGATGCGGCCCACCTGGTAGCGCCCCTGCGCGTCGGTCTTGGTGGTGGCACCAATGCTGAGTGAAAACAGCGTGGTCCCGCTCACGTCGGTTTCACGGCGGCTGGCGTTGAAGCGGATCTCCGTGTCCGGCACAGGTTTGCCCTCCACGTCCACCAGCGTGCCCTGCGCCGAGGCCCAGCGCTCGAGCTTCAGCGTGTCCCCTGGCTGCCAGTCCCGCAGCCGGGCATATTGAATCCCCTCCACCGGATGCTGCACGACCAGCCACTGCTCATGCTCCGCGCCCGTGAAGAGCACGCGGCTGGAGAAAGCGCCCTGAGCGTCCGTGTTCAGTTCCCCCATCCAGTAGCCGGAACCCATCGAATAATAGCCCGTTTCAGGACTCTTGATCGGATTGATGATGCTGTCCGAATAAAACCGCCCGCACACCGAGGTCGAAGCCCCCTGCACCGGCTTGCCTTCCGCATCCACCACTCTGCCCGTGAGCAGCTTCTCCGGCTCCAGCGCTTGATCCACCGTCTGGCCGCCCTCTTTCCAGGTGATCGCCACGGTCTGGAGCGCCATCCCCGGCGCATCCACCAGCAAAAAGCCCTTCTCCTTGTCATAGGTGCTCTTCAGCACCCGGAAACGCCCGGCGGCATCCGTGCGGGCCTTCGCCCGGCCCGTCATGGGAAAAGAAAGATGGTTGTCATACGTCACGCTGGTGTACACCGCCGCGTCCGGCACCGGCTGCCCGTCGGACTTCCGTGTCACCGTGCCGGTCAGCCAGCTCGTGGCCGTGGCCAGCACCAGTCGGTGTTCCTTCTGATCCTGACTCGAAAACTTCGGCTGCGGCTCCAGCGGCGTCACATAATCCGGGTGCAGCGCCCGCAGTTGCAACACGCTCGATTCCGGCACGGACTCAAAGCGAAAGCGTCCCTGCGCATCGCTCACCGCCTTGCGCACCTCGGGATCAGAGTCGTCCCCGATGCGCAGCGAGCACGAGGCTCCGGCGACGGGCTTGCCATGATCATCGACGACGACACCAGTCACCACTCCGGGTTCAGCAGCAGCGGCTGTGGCTGCAGGAGGAGCCGCCGAAGCCGCAGGCTTTGTCTCCGCAGGCGTCTTGGTCAGCCCCGTGACGGACAGCAGCGCGAAGGCCAGCAGGCCGATCCCCCAGCGCGTGCGGCGGCGGCAGGCCACGTCCTTCAGCGCCTCGATGCGGCGTTTCAGATCGTGCTTGTTCTCCGAGATGCCCAGCAGCGTCGCGGACGCGCACCACAGCAGCCAGCCCGCCACAGCGCGGTTGGCAAAATCCAGCAGCACCGTGCCGAAACGATGCGCCTCTCCCGCGTCCGTGTATTTCAGAGCCAGCGCGTCCGCCGCCATCTCCGCCTCCACCCGCAGTCGGCGACCCGCCCACCACGCCAGCGGATTGAACCAATGCACGGCCAGAATCAATGAGGCCAGCACCTGCGTCCACAGATCACGCCGCTGCAAATGCGCGATCTCGTGCAGAAAGATCAGCTTCAGCGCCGCCGCGTCATACGACTCCGCCACATCCTGCGGCAGCAAGATCACGGGCCTGAGCACGCCAAACAAGGCCGGTGCGCACACCGCGCCCGTCACACACACCTGCGGCATCCGCCTCAGCCCGGCCAGCCCACCCGCCTCACGCAGGATGCTGACGACACGCGACGACGGCGGAGCGCTGCTGCCCGCGCGCAACCGCCGCAGCAACCGCAGATGCAGCCCCAGCATCGCCCCCAGCATGACCACCACGCCCGCCAGCCAGCCCAGCGTCAGCTTCTGCTCCAGTGTCCAGGGCTGGTGGCTGACCAGCGACGGCGCATGCACCATGGGAGTCGCAGCCACCACCACCTCGCTCTCCAGCGAACCCGGCAACTCCGACATCATGGGATCGGGCGCGGCCACGGCCTCCACCTCCATCACTGAACTCGGTTCAACAACATCGCTGCCAAACCGTCCCATCATCGACCAGCGCGACTCGCCCATGTCTGGCAACGCGAAACGCAGCAGCACCAGCAGCCACAGCGCATGCCGCCAGCCAGGAGAAATCTGCCGCCGCAGCAGCACGACGATCAAGGCGACGACGAGGGCAAACAGCGCCCCCTTCCAGGACAACCCGGCGATGCCGGGCAGCCACATATCAGCGGAATCAAGCAGCGTGTTCATGGTGGATCAAGATTTGGGTTGGATTTCATTCAGCAGCGCCTTCAGCTCGGCGATATCGGCTTTCGTCAGCGCGTGATGCTCGGCCACATGGGCCACCAGCGGCTGCAACGCGCCGCCGAACAGCCGGTTCAAAAAGCTCTGCGTCTCGTCCGCCACGCAGGCGGAGCGCTGAACCAGCGGCGTGTAAAGGAAGCGGTTCCCCTGCGGCTCCGTCGCCAGCGCCCCCTTCGCCGTCAGCCGTGCCAGCAGCGTCACCACCGTGGCCCGCTTCCAGCCCTTCAGCTCCTCCAGCAGCCCCACGATTTCCTGCGAGGTGCGCGGGGAGCGCTCCCACAGCAGTTCCATGATGTCCCACTCGGCCGCGGTGATGGCGACGGACTTGGGAGCGGATCGTCCGTTCTTGACAGCTCGTTTTTTGCTCATGTTTACAAGTGTAATCAAATACGACGACATCTGTAAACAGAATCTTTTCTTCTTTTGCGGCAGCGGTTCCTCAAAGTGGTCCGCACAGTCTCTGTGCGGTGTGCGCAACTGCTTGTGGTCATCTTTTCGCGCCGGAGCTTCGCCGGGTGAAACGCTTTCTGGAATTGAAGGGAGTCTGGCACGTTGGCGGAACGCCGCACACGGAGTGTGCGGACCACTTTGGCCTGCCCCCCTCCGCGCCCTCGCTCACACCGCCCGCGGTTGTTCCATCACGCACACGAAGACCGCGCTGTGCCCGGTCATTCGTAGTGCAGTCGCGCATTGAGGCTGGTCTCCGAAGGACCAAACCACGCCTCGGACTTGTTCTTGAACCTCAGGAACGTCGTCGTCACCGGTTTGTCCGGGGCCGTCCGCTCCGAAATCTCAATCGCGCCTGAGGGCAGCAGCCGCCATTTGAACGTGGCCACCTGCTGGGTTCCCCGCACGCGTTGGCCGGTGCCATCCTTCTCGAACTCCCACTTCGTCAGGGCGTCCGTCAGCCATGTCTTGCCGACAAACCAGCGCAGCTCGGGCATCTCGGCGCCCGCCGCCGGGTTCGCTGCTTTGGCCGCCGCGGCCGCCTCCGTCGGCGCACGTTTTCCCGTCTTGGCAAAGGCGATCTGCTGATTCATCGCCGTGATCTCCGCCTGCACCACATTCGCCCCTGCCAGATTCCCCGCACGCGCATACGCGTCTCGCAGCTTCTCCAGTTCCACCAGGTATTTGTCCCTCAGCGGCGCCGTCTCCCGCTCCACCGCCGCCTGGTAGGACGTCGAAAGCTTGTCAAACTCCACCACGTCCCCGTCCGCCGCCGCAACTGAACGCACGATCCCGCAGGCCGATAACATCAAAAAAGCGAAGGTCTTCATTATCCCCATTTCACTGAAGTCCGACCTTACATGCAAGCCTGAAACTGCCTTCGTTTCTGTTACGCCCGATGGCACGGTGAATCTCAGGACTTCCACGCAGCCGCACACGGAGTGTGCGGACCACTTTCCTGCTCACGCCAGCTTTGCAGCGACTCGCTCCCAAACGGCCTCATGCACGGCCTCGGGGGAGGCGCTGGCATCGATGACCTGGATGCGCTGCGGCTCGGCGGCGGCGAGGGAGAGATAACCCTGGCGGACTTTTTCGAAGAAGGACTGTGGCTGGCTTTCGATGCGGTCGAGTTCGCGGCCGGTTTGATGGATGCGCTGCCAGGCAGTGGCGCTGTCCATGTCGAGGACGAGCGTGAGCTGTGGCAATGTGCCGCCGATGGCGAAGGCGTTGATGGCGCGGACGCTTTCGAGCGGCAGGCCACGGGCGATGCCCTGATAGACGGTGGTGGAGTCGAGGAAGCGGTCGAGGATGACAAAGACACCCGCATCGAGCAGCGGGCGGATTTTTTCGCGGACGATTTGAGCGCGGCTGGCGGCGAAGAGGAGCAGTTCGGTCTCCGGGGTCATGGCCGCGCCTTCTTTGGCGTGCTGGAGGAGATGGCGGATGCTTTCGCCGATCTCGGTGCCGCCGGGTTCGCGCAGGACTTCGACTTGGCGATCGGATTGTTCGAGGCGCTCGCACAGGAGGCGAATCTGCGTGGATTTGCCGCAGCCTTCGGAGCCTTCGAAGGAGAGGAGGAAGCCGGTGTTGGAGACGAGTTGAGGCATTCGATCAAAGAGACGTGTGCGCTGGCTGCTATCTTCCTCCTCCTCTTACTCCTACTCTTCCTCCCTTGATGCGAAGGCCATGAGCCACTCGAAAAGGGAGAAAGAGGATGAGCAGGAGGAAGAGCAGGATTCTATTCCCACTCGATGCTCGCGGGAGGCTTGGTGCTGATGTCGTAGAGGACGCGGTTCACGCCTTTGACTCGGTTGAGGATCTGATTGGAGGCGTTGCGCAGCACGCTGTAGGGCAGCTCGACCCAGTCGGCGGTCATGGCGTCTTCGCTGATGACGGCGCGGAGGCTGATGGCCTGCTCATAGCTGCGTTCGTCGCCTTTGACGCCGACGGTTTTGACAGGAAGCAAAGCGGCGTATGCCTGCCAGGTCTGCTCATACCAGCCGCTGCGACGGAGTTCGCCGATGAAGATGGCATCGGCCTGCTGGGTGATGTGGACGCGCTCAGGCGTGATCTCGCCAGGGATGCGCACGGCGAGGCCGGGGCCGGGGAACGGATGA
>DNXB01000094.1:325-4325 GCA_003506995.1 Verrucomicrobiales bacterium | reverse complement strand
TCATCGACGCGCCCGATGAGAATGAGGAGGCTGGCGCACCTCACGACGAGGACAGCTTCCCCAGGCCAAAAGGCTGAAGTGCGTGCAGCGAAACCGCCGAGGGATTCCCTCGCGCATCAAAACCCCACACCATGGCCCGTATCGCACTCATTGGCACCGCTGGCAGAGACAAGAACTATCCGCTGACCCGGGAGCTCTGGGACGCCATGACGGGCGACGTGGGCGTCTGGATCAACCCCGAGGATGTGCTCATCTCGGGTGGCGCTGCCTGGGCCGACCACCTGGCTGTGCATGCCTGGCTGAAGGGCTGGTGCGCCGGCCTTGAGCTCTACCTGCCTGCTCCGCTGGAGGGTGGGCGCTTTGCCGGCCCGTTCAAGTCGGCCGGATCCACCGCCAACTATTACCACCAGCGTTTCTCCGGCGTCATCGGTGAGGACACGCTCGCCCAGGTGGCGCACGCCATCGAGAAGGCGCCCTCACCCAGTTTGAGCCTGTAGCGCCCGGCGTCGGTGCGATGTTCGTGCGGAACAAGAAGGTGGCCCATGCCGCCGAGGCTGTCGTGGCGTACACCTTCGGCGAGGGCGACCAGCCAGCCGACGGCGGAACGCTGGATACCTGGAAGCAGGTGGACTCTGGCGATCGCCTGCATGTGCCCATGTCCCAGCTCGTCGAGGCTGCCCGCATGCCGCAACGCGCTCGGCAGACGTGAGTCGCCCTCAAAACAACTCTTTCGAGGCCTCAGACCATGTCCCAGATGATCCTCATGCAGGCTCGCCAGCACGAGCAGTCGATTCGCTCCCATGCCGCCCGCATCCGTTCGGTCTCCTCTCTCCTGGATCTGGCCCGCGCGATGGGCACGGTGCCCAGCATCCCGTCGTACCTGCGCATGCTCTCCGAATTGCGCGTGGCCAAGAACTCACTGAACGACGCCGCCCAGCGCAAGGGTGAGGAGCTGCTGAAGGATCGTCTGGCGAAACTGCGATTGGCAGGCTCACCGGAGGAGTTCATGCGAGCCAAGGGGCAGTTGCTGCAGGACGTTCGCCTGCTGGGTGGGCACCTGCCGCGCATCGTCACCACCACACCGGTGGAGATCGCTCGCATTGAGAAAACCCGTGCCCAGGCAGAGGCGGGCGGCCAGGACCTGGCAGCGCAAGCAGATCGACAACGCCCCTGAAAAGGGTGACGTATTGCTCGATTTGTATTCCCAACTACACGTTGGGACAATACATACTCATAAACCGAAATCCGGTGAACTGGTGCGCAGTGCGCCACTATTCGAGGTGAACATGAGTGTGAAGATCAATGTCGGCGTCATGGGTGCCAACGCTTCGGGCGAGGTTGACCTCGTTCTGTACCAAATCGAATGCTCACAGGAGCAGATCGACGCTGGTGAGCACTACGACATGGCCAAGGATCGCGCTTCGGCCGACGGCCATGAGCCAGCGATTGCGTTCGACGAAAAGGATCCGGCTTGGAAGCACTTCGGTGTGAACCCGGCCTACCGAGATTTCTTCCAAAAGCTCGCAGTGAATCTGCAGGATACGTTCGTGAACCGCGGCAACGAGCCCAGCGGCGCCGATGTGATTGAGCATCTGAGCGGCGCGATCGGCGACTTCCTGCTTCGTGACGAGATCAATGAGCAGTTTCACCTGGTGTTCGACTCTGCCGCGGGCCGGCTGTTGGATGTTTACCTGCCCGAGGGCGATGATCTCGCCTACTGGAGAGCGGCTGGCGCCATGATCGTCGCGGTCGATATTCACGCTGCCTACGCGCGGCCTTCACTGTCGAACTACGACTTGGAGACGGCGGCCAAGTCGCTGATGAAGCGCTCTGCAAAGTACGGCTTCAGCGTGGACTCGACCAATGTTGGCGATCTCATGCGCGAAGAGCTCGCGCTCAACGACTTTGAAGAGCTGCCCGCCGAGTTTGGCCCTGTCCTGGTGGCGGCCCAAGCGGCCTACGTCGACAAGCAGGCCCAGTCTTCCACCAACACAGACCGTCCTAGGGGTTGAGCCATGAGCAATTCCGCCGCACAGATCGACGCCCGCATGGGCTGGCTCTATCCCGAAGAACACGGTGACAGCGTGCCCGCCAAGGTGGATGCGATCACCGGCGTGGTGATGGCGTGCGGCGAGTTGCCCGATGACATCCTGCGACCTGCGGTGCGCCTGCGCATCGAGGCCGAAGAAGAGGTCTATCCGCTGTGCCATGAGCAGCGCGGCGGCACGACCCTGTTCTTCCTTGAGGACAGCGTGCTGCGCGACTTCCTCCTTGACTATGAGATCGCCCAGCGTCGCAATGCCGATGCGCAGCGAGGCTGAGCCATGGAGTTCAAAAAAGCTCCGCTGCCTTTCATGACCGCAGTCGCAGGGCATGTACTCATTCATGAGCTCGTGAGCGGCACGCCCTTGCCAGACGACTGGGCGGGGATTTGCGAAGACGCCAGCGACACCAACAAGCACTGGTACGTGGGTCAGTACTTCACTGGTCGAAGCTTTCGCCCGATGAAGGAGCACGAGAGGCTCCCCATGCTGATCGAGGCCGCTGGCTACAAGGCTGTGGACGCAGCATCTTTCGCACACGCCGCCCACATGCATGAGCTGGTCGACCGAATCAGCTCGCAGTGGGATGGCTGTATCCACCAGAGCACCGACATCAACATCGGTGACGCTATTCGCGCCACCGGTACGAGCTTCATCCATGAGGTGTACCCCGTTGCACTGCGCGCGCAGCCTGCACTCGATGAAGACACGATTTCCCAGGATGAGGTGGCCAGGCCATCGGCACCTGTTCAACGCGGGCGATTCACCCTCTTCCTTCCACGACAAATCACATGCACAAAAACCTGACGATCGACGAAATGCTGCTGGCTGCTTCACGCAGCAAAATGCCGGGCGCAAAAGTGCTGATTGGTGAGGCGCTGGCCCTGTCCAACGCGCTGGCCAATGAGCTGAGTTCACACCTGCGGGTCAACGGCCCCCAGGCCGAGATTGGCTTCGAATCCAACGATGACATCGGCATCCTGGTGTCTTTTTCTCCCCGCGAGGCAGGAGGTGCGTGTCCCCCGGTTCTGATGGACTTCGACACGGAATCCGACTGGGGTCAGTGCGAGCGGGAATCGCGCGACGCTGAGCAACTGAACGCCTACACGGCCGCCGTGCTGGACGACGTGAACATGGTCGCCAGTCTGCTCGCCGCCTACTCCACCGTCGAGAAGCAGTCCGGTGAGGCACTGATGAACTACCTGAGTCGCTGCATCCGTGCGGACTTCTCATGTGGCGGTGAAGGCTGCCTGTTCCCCCGCCTCTACAGCACCGTCACCCAGCAGGAGCCCGCGCTAGAACGTGAGCGTGGCTGAGCCTAAAGGATTCCTCATGAAAACAAATCCCCCCGCTCCCCCAATGGTGAGTTCCAAGTGGAAAGACATCGCGATGCTCCACCACATGGACGAGACGGCTGGAGCCGACATCGACTGGTCTGAGGTGTACGACGAGTTGGTGGCTGCTGCAGCGGCTGATCGTCCCGTTTTTGGGCTGAAGAAGATCATGGACCAGTACCAACTGTGCCTGAACGAGCGCTACTCGAACGAGACACCGCTCACCGTGGTGGGCTACATCGAGAACATGGCCACGATGCTTCAGTCAAACGAGACTGTCGCGCCACCTCTCTCGCCCGTTGCTGGCGATCTGCTTGCAATGGTCAACGAGCTCGACCACTGCCTGCGTGAGATTCGCAGCGAAAACCTCGACGGCAGTGAGCCTGCCCTGGAGGCCCTCCTGTCCAACAGTTTGGCACTGCGTCTTCGAGCACAGGCGCTCGCGGATCCGGAAGAAGACGAGCCGCAAGAGCGCGAGCGCGGCATGTCTCCATCGGGCGGCTGAACTGTCATGGCATCCCAAGTCGGCATTGGACGGCTTCTGGCCGCAGGCGCATTGCTGGAGGCGCCGCCCTCAGCTGGCGGTGCCGGCATGCGGATCGCACCCGCGCCTGGTGAGAGCAA
>DNXB01000094.1:0-308 GCA_003506995.1 Verrucomicrobiales bacterium | reverse complement strand
ACCGCACGGTGGCGGACGCCCTGAGTCAGTTGAAGCGAACCCTGGCGCAGCCGGTAGCGGCACCCATCCCCACGCCAGCCGCCGAGAAGCCGGCCCCCTTGGCGATTGAAGACCCATACATCCCGTTCGTGGACGATGACGATGAAGACGCGGCGCTGCAGGCGCTCTCATCTGCCCAGGCGGTGATCGAACGCCCGCGTGGTGGCTGATCACGCCCACTTCCCACTCAATCATCTCGCCTCGCCTTGCACCCTTGCCATTCACGAGCCCAATCATGAAACCTGTCTTTCTCGCCTTTGTCTGCCACT
>DNXB01000159.1 GCA_003506995.1 Verrucomicrobiales bacterium | reverse complement strand
GCACCGGCAGGGGGAGCGGCCCAGGCCGCCTGCGGAGACGTATCCGGCCACGATCGAGGGCATCGAGCTGGACACGCTGGCTCGTTATCATATGCGGCAGTACGCGGACTCCTCGATCATTCGCCTTTTGAAAGGGCAGGGCATTCTGAATTTCCCCGACTGGCCGCTGGGACTGGCGCTGGCATTAGGCGTCGGTGCGTGGTGGTGGCACCGGAGACAGGCGGATGTGATGGAGGTGATGACCGGCCTCATGGCCTGGGCGTTTTTGATGGACTGGTTCCTGCCAGCGTATCGCAATCCGTACAACGACCTGCTCGTGCTCAGCGTGTTTGCGTGTGCGTTGCTTACAGGCAGAAAAGCACTGTGGATCGCGCTGCCGGGCATTCCTGCGGGCTGGGTGCTTTATCACATCATGCCGACAGCGCGGTGGCAGATTCATGTGCCGACGGTGATCATGCTCGTGGCCGGAATCGGCGTGCTGCTGCCGAAACTCACGCGCGGAAAGGCGGCGCGGGCATGAGGCGCGTGGGAATCATCGGCGCGGGGCCTGCAGGGCTGACCGCCGGGCATGAACTGGCTCGGCGCGGCCTGGATGTGGAAATTTTCGAGGCAGGACCGCATGTGGGCGGCATGTCGCGCACGATTGAATTGTGGGGACACAAGGTGGACCTCGGACCGCATCGGTTTTTCACGCGGGATGACAAAGTGCGGCGTTTTTGGACGGAGATGGCCGGTGAGGACCGCCATGTGATCGACCGGCGGACGCGGATCTATTTTGGCGGCTTGTTTTATGACTATCCGCTGCGTCCGCTGAACGCACTGGTCAACATGGGGCCGTGGCAGGCGGCGCGTTGCGTCCTGAGCTACGCGGGCGAGAAACTGCGGCGGAAAAACGAGCCGGAGAGCTTCGAGGACTGGGTGGTGGGCGCGTTTGGCCGCCGTTTGCATGAGATGTTCTTCAAGTCCTACAGCGAGAAGCTGTGGGGCATCGGCTGCGATGAGCTGGACGCTGATTTCGCCGCGCAACGCATCAAGAAATTCTCCCTCGGCGAGGCGGCTCTGGGCATGCTGCGGTTGAAAAATAGCTCGCACGCGACGCTGGTGGATCAGTTTGATTATCCCGCCGCTGGCACTGGCTCGGTGTATGACCGCATGGCGGAGAGTTTTGGCCGTCTGGGCGGGAAGCTGCATCTTGCCACGCCGGTTTCAGGCATGGCGGAGGACGGGCATTCGTTGCGGCTCGAAAACGGCGAGACGCGGCGCTTTGACCACCTCATCTCCACGATGCCGCTGACGGCGTTGTGCGCCTCGCTGCCGGATCTGCCGGAAAAAGTGCGCGGCGCCTGTGCGGGGCTGGCCTACCGTCACACGCTGCTGGTTTACCTGCTGGTGGACCGTGAGGATTTGTTTTCCGACCAGTGGCTTTACATCCATTCTCCCGAACTGCGGCTGGGGCGCGTGACGAATTTCCGCAACTGGTCGCCGGGCATCCGTGGCGCGGCGGGGCAGAGCGTGCTGGCGCTGGAATACTGGTGCTCGGACGGCGACGAGCTGCATGGCATGAGCGCCGAGGAACTGCAAAAGCTGGCGGTGAAGGAAATTCGCACGACCGGCCTGATCAAGGACGCGCAAGTGCTGGATGCCACGGTGATCCGCATTCCGAAATGCTACCCGGTTTATCGCAAAGGCTACCGTCGTGATCTGGCGGTGGTGGCGGGGCATTTGAAGTCCAGACTGACGCATGTCACGGCCATCGGGCGGTATGGAGCCTTCAAATACAACAACCAGGACCACAGCATTCTCATGGGTCTGCTGGCGGCGGAAAATCTGGGCGAAAATGCGGGGCATGACCTGTGGGGCATCAACACCGACTACGGCGTGTATCAGGAGGGCGGGATGTGAGTCCTGCCACGCGGTTCAGAACTCGATGTAGCCTGAGGGAACCTGGGCGTTGGGCTGCACCGTGAAATCACGGTCGATGACGCAGGGCACCTCGTTGATGGCCTGGATTTCCTTCAGATGCTTCGTGTTGCCGACCGGATTGGACTGGGAGAGCAGCACGTTTCCGGCGGCGTCGAGAATGAAGATGACGTAGCCGTGGGTCAGGACGCCCATGCGCGGCCCCGCGCCCTGGAAATAGCTCAGGAGCACTTTTTCAGTCGATTGCACGATCTTGGACTGCGCTTTGATGGCGACGTCGAAATGCACTTTCTGCAACACGATGAGATCGCCGCCGCTGCCGGTGGCGTCTTTGCCCAAGGTCAGGATCATCCCGCTGGCCCCTTCGAGATCGCGCTGCACCTCGCGGTTGTGCAGATGGAAGGCGTAGGAGATTTCGACGGTGCGCGGCCCGCCGTCCGCCGCCCCTCGGTTGCTTTTGGAGGACTGCACCTCGCAGAGCAGGTTGTATTTCCGCGCTGGCGCGGGAGCGCCGGCCGTGGAAGCGGACGGCAGGGTGGTCTTGTCCGGGTTCGCCTCCATCCAGCGGGCGATGTAGGCAAGATCCTCCTTGCAGAGAGTGTTGCGTTTCACGACGAGCGGTTGCCCGCCGCCGGCACGTTGCAGCGTGACGTTGTCTCCATCCACGGCGGTGATATCAGCCTCCAGCAGCGTCCCGGCGAGGCTGACGAAGACCCGCGCCTGAAGCGCCGGGTGGGCGCAGACGAGCAGGATCAGCAGCGGAAGGAGGGGCGGGCGCATTCGGGTTGGGAATGGATACGGCAGGCAATGGCGGAGATTGCAGCCAGCCGGCATCAGGCCTCGCGCAGGAGAATGGCGTCCACATTGACGCCGTCGTAGAGAGCGTCACTGAGGATGACGAGAGGATCACCGGCCTTGATGAAGTTATCCTGGCGCAGAAGGTCCAGCGCCTCGCGGATGCTGATCTCTGGCTGGCCTTCGGTGAACTGGAGCACGAAGGGATGCACCCCGCGGGCGGTGACGAGCGTGCGGGAGACGTGCAGGTTCGGCGTGAAGGCGAAGATGGGCGCAAACTCAGGCCGCTGATGGGCGAGCAGATGCGCCATGACGCCCCGGAGGGTGAAGACGAGGAGCTTGGAGCCTGGAATGCTGTTGGCGAGCAGAATGGCGGCCTTGACGGTCTTGTGCTTGTTGGTCTTGAGCGGCGCGTCACTGGCGAAGCGGCCGGAGGGGTATTTTTGCTCGATGCGGCTGATGACGGTGTCCAGCACCTCGACGCACTTGATGGGATAGCGGCCCACGCTGGTCTCGCCGCTGAGCATGACGCAGTCCACTTGCTCGATGACGGCGTTGAAGATGTCGGTGACCTCGGCACGCGTTGGCACGGGGTTTTCGATCATGCTTTCGAGCATCTGGGTGGCCACGATGACCTTCCGGCCATGGTAGGAGCAGCGTTCGACGATCTGGCGCTGGATGAGCGGCAGATCCTCGATGGGACACTCGCTGCCGAGGTCGCCACGGGCGATCATGATGCCGCCGCTGGCCTCGACGAGGGCGTCGATGTTGTTGAGCGCCTGCTGGTTTTCGATTTTGGCGATGACGCGGGCCTTGCTCAGCTTCTGCTCCAGCAGGAGCTGAAGATGCTGAAGATGGCCGGGCTCACGCGCAAAGCTGAGGGCGAAAAAATCGACGCCGAGATCGACCCCGAGGTCGAGATCGGCGTAATCCTTCTGCGTGAGCGGAGGGAGGCGCACAGGGATGCCGGGCAGGTTGATGTGGCGGCGGGATTTCATCTCCCCCTTGGTCAATACGGTGCCGATGACGTGCTTGGGGGTCACTTCCGTGGCCTTGATCTGGATCATGCCGCCATCGACCATGATGATGTCGCCCGCCTTGAGATCCTTGCCCAGGTCCGGGTAGTTCACGCCGACGGAATACTGCGTGGAGGCCGGAACATCGGAGAGGCAGCGAAATTCGACGGTGTCGCCGACCTGGAGCTGCCAGGGCTGCTCGACATCACCGGTGCGGATGCTGGGGCCGGTGAGGTCCATGAGCACGGCGATTTCGCGCTTGGCGGACGCGGCGGCCTCGCGGACGCGGGCATAGACGGTGCGCACCCAGTCGTGCGAGGCATGGCTCATGTTCAGGCGGATGACGTCCGCTCCTTTGGCGATGAGATTGGCAATGACTTCAGGACTCTCCGTGGCGGGGCCGAGAGTGCAGAGAATTTTGGTTTTACGCATGGAAGGCATGATGAAAGCAAATGGCGGGCCAGATGAGGGGTGCAAGGCGGGAATGACGAATGAAGCCTCAAATGCCGAAAAGGGTTCGATAGTTCGCGGCGATGGAGGTTTGCAGATCTTCCCGCTGCATGCTTCGAATTTTGGCGAGGAGATCGTAGCTGACAGAGAGGTTGGCTGGATGGTTCAACACGGCCCCGCTGTCAGACGTGAGCGGATGCGGGTTCCAATCATCCGGCGGCCACATGTCGGGGGCGTCCGTCTCGGTGAGAAGGCGATGGAGGGGGATTTGGGCGAAGGTGGCGAGCTGCGCGGCCTTGCGCGGATGGGCGAAATACGGGCTGATGGAAAAATAAGCGCCCAGTTGGATGAATCCGGGCACCATCTCGGCGGGGCCGCCGTAGGAGTGCAGCAGGAAGCCACGACCCGGCAGCGGGATTGAGCGGAGGGTTTCGTCGAGCAGGCCAAAGGCTCGCAGGCAGTGAATGGCGGCCGGACGGTTCAATTCGACCGCAAGGGCCATTTGAGCACGGAAACAATCGAGCTGGGCGTCGATGTCGGGATTTTCGATCCAGCGGTCGAGGCCGATCTCACCGACGACAGCGTTGGGATGGGCCTCAAGCTGACTGCGGAGCGCGGTGAGCCAGTTGGAGCCGCGTTCTTTGACGTGCCATGGGTGCAGGCCGAACGCGGGGCGAATCCACGCGTGTTGCCGGGCCAGTTCGGCGACTTGAGGCCAGTCTTCCTCGCAGGAACCATTGACGACCATCTCCACGAGGCCGGTTTGGGGCATCAGGGTGACGATTTCATTCCGCCAGGGGTCGAGGCGTTCGTCCTGGAGGTGGTTGTGGGCGTCGAAGAGCATGGAGAAAAATGACGAAACCAGAATGACGAATGAAGCGCCAAGACCCGAATGACCAGACTCATTTGCATCACTCGGGCTTCGTCATTGATTCGTCATTCTGAATTCTGGTTTCGTCATTTGCACGTCTTTATCGGCACAAAAAAGCCCGCGCACACCACTCGGCATGCGCGGGCGGGAGAATCCTCCGCGCATCAATTGTTGCCGATCATCAGCAGCATGGAGTCGCCTTTGCGCCAGACGCGCAGCAGGATGGTTTTGTCACTGTCTTTCGCCAGGGTGCGGGCCTCGGCGGCCGTGGCGACGGCCTTGCGGTTCACATGGGAGATGACATCNNCGGCTGTTGGGATCGACTTTGGTGACGATGACGCCGTTGACATCCGCAGGCACGTCGTGGCGCTCACGCAGGGCTTTGGAGAGGTTTTGCACGGTGACACCGGTGACGAGCTCGGAGGTGTTTTCCTGCTGTGGCTGGGCGGAGCGTGGCACCCCCCGCGAACCAGGGCCAATCTCGGCCAGAGCTTCCTCGGGGAGGGATTCGAGCGTGGCGGTGACGGTCATCGGCTTGCCGTTGCGCTGCAACTCGATGGGAATGGCGGTGCCCGGCCTGGTGCCGCTGACGATGAGGCGCAGACGGCTGCTGCTTTCAACCTTCTGGCCGTTGATGGAGATGATGACATCCTCAAGCTGAATGCCGGCTTTCTCCGCTGGAGAGCCTGAGCCGACCATCATGACCACAGCGCCGCCCTGTTCTTTCATGTGCAGGCGCTCTGCCAGCGTGGAGTCCAGGTCGGCGATCTGGACGCCGAGGAAGCCACGGCTCACCACGCCGTCATCGAGCAGGTCTTCAACGATGTTCATGGCCATGTTGATCGGAATGGCGAAACCGATGCCGGCATTCATGCCTGAGCGGGAAAGGATCGCGGTGCTGATGCCGACGACACGGCCTAGTGAATCGACCAGCGGTCCGCCGGAGTTGCCCGNNGTGCGGCCAAGGGCGCTGATGATGCCCTGGGTGACGGAGCGGCTGAGTTCCATCGGCGCACCGGCGGCCAGCACGATGTCGCCGACACGAATCTGGGCGCTGTCGCCGAGCGTGGCGGGCTTGAGGCCGGTGGCGTTGATCTTGATGAGCGCCACGTCGGTCAGCGGGTCCGCGCCGACGACCTCGGCGGTGTAATTTCTCGTGCTGCCGTTCACATCGACGGACACCTCGATCTTCTTTGCGTCAGCGATGACGTGGTTGTTCGTCATGATGTAACCGTCGGTGGTGATGATGACACCGGAGCCGACACCGCGCTGCTGGTGCTGCTCATTCTCAGGCGGAGTCTGCGGACGCTGCGGCAGGCCGCGACGGCGGGGATTGGGGTTCTGCCCGCCCTCCTCGTCCATGCCGAAGTCTTCAGGAGCGCCGAAGAAGCGGTAGAAGAACGGGCGGAGCTGCGGCGGGATCTGATCGACCTCGGGGGTCTTGATCGGCGCGGAGGAGTAGATGGTGACGACGCTGGGCAGGATTTTTTCCACCACGGAGGCGTAGCTCATCTGAAGCTGGCCGTTGTTCGGCAGCGGCGTGGTGTCCTTGCTGATCTTGGCCTGAAAATCGGTGGGCCCGGTCTTCGGGGCGGCGTTGGGCAGCAAAGGGGGGGGGGCAACCGGCGCGGCAGCAGGCTGTTGGGCGTGGAGTCCTGGGGCCAGCATGCTGGCGCAGGTGAATGCGATGCAGATGCGAGAGCGAGCGTTCATTGGAGTGTTGGGTTGGTTTTTGGAATGCGCACGACGGGCGTGAGCACGCCATACAGACGAGTCAGCAGCGGGAATGTTGAAACAATTTTGAGGGAAAGAAAGGGCGGTTTTTCCCTGGAAAAACTAACATACAAAGCCCCGCTGTGATGACGTTTACGCGTGTCATGCCCCGCAGGGACGCATGCAACACCCGCGGCCCTATTTCCGCGCCTCGGCCAGCGCCTTGTCCATCACTTCCTTGAGGGTCACGTCGGCCCCGTTGCGGCGCTTGCTCTCGTCCGCGGCCTCCATGAAGGCATAAATCTCCAGCGTCTCCTCCGGCGAGACGGGCGTGATGCCGGTGCGGAAGAAATGCACGATGGAGAAGAGCAGGGGGTCATAGCCCTCGTATTTGCCGACGGTGGCGTCTTCACCCTTGTCGCCCACGGCCTTGCCGCCGTAGCCCTTGGATTCGGTGAAGGTGCCGGTGCGCGCGCCCTCCCAGGTGCCGGTGACGGCGATCTTGCCGTCGGCGGTGGTGCCGCGTTTCACGCCCTGGCAGCCGGTGCCCATGATGGTGAAGAGTGATTCCACACCGTGGATGCCATACCAGAAGAGATCGGGATGGTGTTCTTCGAGACTCGCCGGGCTGGTAGTCTCCGCTTTGCTCACGCGGCCCACGCTGCCATTCCGCACGGCCAGCGTGGACTTGCCGAAACGCAGCGAGGAGGAGGAGAAAATCGGGATGCCAGCCTTTTTCGCGGCATCGAAGATCTTGATCGCATCGACGAGAGAACCGGCGATCGGCTTGTCGATGAAGACCGGCTTGTGCGCCTCCAGGCAGGGTAAAATCTGCTCCAGATGCGGGCGGCCGTCGTTCGTCTCCAGGAACACGACGTCCACCTTGTCCAGCAGCGCGTCGATGCTGGGCACGATCTCGACGCCGAGTTCCTTCACCTTCTCGACGTATTCCGGCACACGCTTCGTGCTGGACTCGATGTCCTTGGATCCCTGCGGGTAAGCTGCGACGACGCGCACGCCCATGACCTCCGGTTTCTGCGGCGTGGCGTTCAGCGTCTTCGTGAACGCGAGCACATGCGAGGTGTCGAGGCCGATGATGCCGGCGCGGATGTGCTGGGCGGCGGCGTTGACGGAAAAAAGCGCCAGGGCGCTGAAGGCAAGAAGCAGGGGGCGAGTCATGGGCCGATGACTACGCTTGCCGTGGCACGGCCTTTCGTTGTGGCGCGTCTTACTTCACACCGATGCAGTAAACAGCCTTGTCGCTGCGCAGGAGGAGCTGGTCCCCGCTGACCGCCGGAGTGCCGTTGAACTGCGAACTATCGAGCGAGAGCACGTTGTGACCGATGAGCTCGTATTTCGGCTTCGCGGCCAGGATGTAGGCCCCGTTCTTGCGGGAAACGCAGACGAGCATGTCGCCGATGAGCACGGGAGAGGCATAAAACGGCTTCCCACCGCCACGGCGTCCGCCACCACCACCGCTGTTTTCGATGACACGCTCACGATACACATCGGCCCCGGTCTTGGCGTCGATGCAGGTGGCGAAGCCCTGGTCGTTCACGACATAAAGATGGTTGTCTTTGAGAATGGGCGTGGGGACATACGAGCTCGTGTTGCTGCTCCAGAGAATCGCGCTGGCCGTGATGTCTCCCTTGCCGCCAAGTTGGATGGCGGCGCTGCGCGTGGCCGGATAACCGCCGAAAACATACGCCGTGTCGCCGCCAGGAATGACGCTGGGGGAGACATTGCCGCTGAGGCCGTGCGTGGCATACCAGCGCAGCTTGCCGGTCTCGGGATTCATTCCCCACAATTCCTGCGGCACGGCGATGACGAGGTCGGTCACGCCATCGCGCTGAAACACATTGGGCGTGCCGTAGGCCATGCCAAACTCGCCCTCGGCCTTCCACACGATTTTCCCGGTCTGTTTGTCGATGCCGATGATTGCCTGTGCCTCGTCGCTGGCGTTCACAATGAGCAGATCGCCCACCAGAATCGGGCTGGCACCAGATCCCCAGCGCGTGCGGCCGGAACTGGTGCCGCAGGAAGTCTGCCAGAGCTGTTTGCCCGTCATGTCGAAGGCCAGCGCCCCGCTTTTGCCAAAGAACACATACACACGCTCGCCATCTGTCACCGGCGTGTGCGTGGCGTAGCCGTGTTCAGTGATGAAGCCCTGCCACGGATCTTCGGCGGCTGCGGAGGGCACTTTTGCATCCCAGACGATCTTGCCATCGGCACGATTGAGGCAGATGAGGTGACGCGTGAGTTGGCTGATGTCATTCGCGCCTTCTTTGTCGCCATAACCGGTCCAGCAGGTGATGAAAACCTTGCCGCCAAACACAATCGGGCTGGAGGAGCCGGGGCCGGGCATCTCCGCCTTCCACACGATGTTTTCGGAGTCGCTCCACTTCAGCGGTGCCTTGGATTCTGCGACGATCGCCGCCCCCGTGGGCCCCAGAAAGCGCGGCCAGTCGGCGGCATGGATCGAAACGGAGGCGAGGGCAAGTGCGAGGAGCGGTTTCATGGCGGCGTGTAAACCTGGGCGGCCTGAAAAAGTTACACCGCATGCTTTCAGCAGACGCGCTGCATTCATGGATGAGCGGAACGCCGCGTGAGGTTGAATTTGATTGCCAATGCGAATTCTGACCGCCTATTCTCACCCAACGCCGCAACCCTCCTCAACCACCCGATGAAACAAGCCACGCGTGTCCAATTCTGGGGAACACGGGGCTCCATCCCGAGGCCGGGACGCAACACCCTGCGTTATGGCGGGAACACCTCATGCGTGCAGTTCAGCTCTCCGAAGGGCGCCCTGGTGATTCTGGATTGTGGCAGCGGCGCGCACGATCTGGGGCAGCATCTCGTGGCAAACGCCACCGGCCTCTTGCGCGGCAGCATTCTGATAAGCCACACGCACTGGGACCATATCCAGGGTTTTCCTTTCTTTGCCCCGCTGTTCGTCCGCGGCGGTCACTGGGACATCTACGGGCCGGCGGGGCTCGGCCGGTCGCTCCGCGAGACGCTGGCCGGCCAGATGCAGTACTCTTATTTTCCAGTCACGCTCGATGAGCTGGGAGCGAGCATCCGCTTTCACGATCTGGCCGAGGGCGGCTTTGCCATTGATGACATCCGCATCAGCACCCGTTTTTTGAATCACCCGGCCCTGACGCTCGGCTACCGCCTGGAGACGGAGGATGCCTGCGTGGTTTATGCCTGCGATCATGAGCCTTTCTCACGAACTCCGGGGCGGCCCGCTCCTCTCCATGAGGATGACCGGCTGCACAGCGAGTTCATGGCGGGGGCCGATCTGGNNCTCACCGATGCCGAGTATGCTGGCAAAAAAGGCTGGGGCCACAGCCCGGTGGAGTATGCCGCCGAAATCGGACGGCTGGCGGGTGTGAGGCGGATGGCCTTCACGCATCATGACCCATGCCGGACCGACGCTGATCTGGACAGGATTGTCGAAGCTGTCCGTTCCGATCTCAAAATAGACGAGTCCACGATGGAGGTCTTTGCCGCCGCCGACGGACAGGTGGTGGAGCTGCATAGTTCCAGCAGGCAGGGCGGACGTGGAGCCGGCTTGTCTTCCAAATCGGCCGACGCTCCCGCGATCAAGGACTCGGTGGTGCTCATGGGTGTCGCTGACGCCGGTCTGGCGGTGGTGCTCGCCGACGCGGCTGCCTCCGAGTGTGTCCGCACAGTGCATGCCTCCAGTGGCGCGGGCGTCATTCAATCGGCCAAATCCGCCCCGCCCTCGCTGATCATCATTGAGGACGACCTGCCGGACATGGACGGTCTTAGTGTGTGTCGCAGCCTGCGCATGGATGGCGACCACCGGCTGACAGACGTGCCCATCGTGATTGTGGGAAAGCAGGAGCGGGCGAGTGAAGGCATGTCCGCAGGAGTCACCGGCTGGCTGACCGTGCCTTTTTCCTCCCAATACGCCAAGGCGCAGATTCAGGCATGGCTCATGCGCTCCGCCTGCCGCTGGCTGCGCGCCCCGCTGCCGCATGATGAAGACGTGAGACTGACCGCGCTGCGTGAGCTGTCGATCCTCGACACGCCTCCCGAGGAGAGGTTTGACCGCATCACCCGCGTCGCCGCCGCGCTGGCGGATGTGCCCATCGCATTGGTCACCCTCGTGGACGAGCACCGGCAGTGGTTCAAGTCCTGCGTGGGGCTCGGCGTGAGTGAAACCTCGCGTGAGCTGGCGTTCTGCGCCCACGTCACGGTGAGCCGCAAACCCATGATCGTGCCGGACACGCATCTGGATGACCGGTTTGCCGACAGTCCGCTGGTCACGGGCGGCCCGCGCATTCGTTTTTATGCCGGGTTCCCGGTGTTTCACGAGAATGGCGGCTGCCTCGGCACGCTTTGCCTCATCGACACGCGCCCGCGCCAGTTTCCCGAGGCCGCCATTCAACGCTTTGCCGACCTCGCCAGCGTGGTGCAGCAGGAGATCAATGCAACCTCACGCTAGTGTAGTCCGTCAATCGGAC
>DNXB01000221.1 GCA_003506995.1 Verrucomicrobiales bacterium | reverse complement strand
GTTCACCGCTCCGCTGTCAGGATTCAGACTCTGCACATGCTCCGGCCCCCAGACGATGAGCTGCCGCGTTCCGGCATGCGTGATGATCTCCGGCGTGCAGTAGCCCGCGCGATCCGGCCCGCCGCGCCAGACCTCCTTGCCGCTGTTTTTGTCCAAAGCGATGACAGAGCCGTCTTTGGCACCGACATGCAGCAGCACACGTTCTCCATCGATCACCGGTGAGGCCGCAAAACCCCAGGTCGGAATCTTGGCACCACAGGTTTCGACGGTGTTCACCTGCCAGAGCACTTTGCCTGTCTTCGCATCCAGACACGAAGCCACGCCCGTCGCTCCGAGCGCATACGCCCTGCCATCCATGATGTTCACCGAAGCGCGCGGCCCCGTTCCATAGTCCATGCTGCCATAGCTGACTTCCCAGCTCTGCTGCCAGACTTCCTTGCCCGTCTCCGCATCGAAGCACAGCACCCTCTCCACCTCCTGCGGCGTTTTCTGACGATCCATCACATAAACAAGGCCGTCACTGACCGTCACACCGCCGAATCCTGCGCCGATCTCAGCTTTCCAAAGCCGCTCCGGCTCCTTCTTTGAGAAATCAGCCGGAATGCCCGCTGGATTCCAACGTCCATCCGCATTCGGACCGCGCCAGCGCGGCCAGTCTTCGGCACACAACAAACAAGGGAGCAGAATGCATGATATGACTACTTTCATGAGAACAGACCGAACCTCCTATTTCTCTGAGTGGGGGACATCTGAGGAAATATTCGAAATCATGTCGCTAGCCAATTTCCGGAGCCACGAAATCAGAATTGCAGGTCGGGCAACAAATAGCCACGCATGAGTACGCAGCCGTAGCGATCATCGTCTGGCCACAATGAGGGCAATCGATACGAAACTCCGCCGGTGGGCTTGCCTTTGAACTGACAACTTCACTTGAGTTCTGAAGCTTCTTCCATTCTCGTTCGAGCTCATCCTGAGCCTCCTGGGCAGAAAGCCGCTGTTTGGCAACCAAGAACTGGCATGCGGCTAAGGTAAACGCAGCCCAAAGTAACAAGGCGAAAGTGTAAAAGAATGGATTGGTAAAAAGCCCGGGGAGAATGTCTAAAGCCCGGTGTCCCTTACCTGCCGAAGCCTGAATAACAGCGGTTAATGTTCCAACCATTCCGACCACGCCTTCCCCGACTGCCAAAAATGCAAACAAACGCCCTGGATAGTCTCGCCGAAACGCCATGTAACCGAATAAATTAATTACAAAAAGTGACGCGTACAGCACGAACGCAACCCCTACTGAAGAAACCAATTCAGCCGCTTTTTCACGACCCACATTACGACTCAATACATACTCGTTTGAAACGACGTTCATCAGGCCAAGTCCGGCAATCGACGCCCACAATAAAAAAACAATTGTTTCGAACAAGAACCACTTGCGTAGGACGACGACGCATTGCTCATGTTTTTCCACGACCGAATGAACGTCGTACATCTTGTCCCGTTGAGCCTTCTGAACCAACCAGAGAAGACCAGGACAAAGCAGGCCGAGGATCATGCACTCAATGATGGAGTTTCCCGTTAACAATCCTGCAAACAAAATAGCCAGCCCCAGCACGCCCATAATGACCGGCGTTGTGAAGTCTGGTGTGTTTGGGGCACCGCCCTGAGGTTTTTGTTGTGACTTGCTCATGGATACCCTCGTCGTTGGAATTAAAGAGCTATTCGGCCTGATGTCAGGATGCAATATATAAGGATTGGTTGAGCGTTTTCTGCACTCAGCAACCCCTTTTTGCCATGAATTGCCCCTTAAACGTGTTGCGTTTGAACTGCAGACGATGTGTCAAGCCATGCCTCCGACAAAAGTTTTTCACATCACTCGCTCATCAGTTGCCCGATCTGATGCTCTCGCTAACTCCACCACTCCCAACCGGGTTTCATGGCATCCAGCTTGAAACCTTGAACCTGAAACTTCGAACTTTTTCCCCAACCATGTCTGCTGCCAACGAACTCAACATCAATGTCGCTCACGTCGAGCGTGTCGCCAAGGAACTGGGCCTGCGGGCCATCCAGGTCGGCGCGACGGCCCAATTGTTTGCCGACGGTGCCACGGTGCCGTTCATCGCCCGCTATCGCAAGGAAGCCACGGGATCGATGGATGAGGTGCAGATCTTGAACGTGAAGGAGCGCATGGAGCAGCTCGTGGCGTTGGATGACCGGCGCGGGGCCATCGTGAAGTCGCTCGAAGAGCGCAAGCTGATGACGGACATCCTGCGGGTGAAGATCGACAAGGCGGAGACGCTGAACGCGCTGGAGGACATCTTCGCTCCGTTCCGGCCGAAACGTCGCACGCGGGCCACCATCGCGAAGGAAAAGGGCCTGGAGCCGCTGGCGGATTTCATTGAGGCGAATCTCCTCACGCAGGGTGTCGATCTGAGCGGCAAAGCGGCCAAGTTTGTGAACCCGGATCACGAAACGGAGGAACTGCGCGTCAAAGATGCGGCGGACGCGCTCAGCGGTGCGCGCGACATCATCGCGGAGCGCATCAGCGATCACGCGGAGGCGCGTGCGGCGCTGCGCAAATTCTTCGCGGAGCAGTCCACGGTCATTTCCAAGGTCATGTTTGGCAAAGAGACCGAGGAAGACGCGCAGAAATTCCGCGATTACTTCGACTGGACCGAGCCGCTGAAGTCGATCCCGTCGCACCGCATGCTAGCGATCCGCCGTGGCGAAAAAGAAGGCTTTTTGCTCATGCGCATCACGCCACCGGAGGACACGGCGGTCAAGATGCTCGAAAACATCTTCGTCAAAGGTGGCAATGCGTGCTCGGATCAGATGAAACTGGCCTGTGCGGACAGTTACAAGCGCCTGATGAGTTCCAGCATGGAAACCGAGACTCGCCTGGAATCCAAGAAGAGGGCCGACACCGAATCCGTGCGCGTGTTTGCCGATAATCTGCGCGAACTGCTGCTCGCGGCTCCGCTGGGCCAGAAACGCGTGCTGGGCATCGACCCAGGCTTCCGTACGGGCTGCAAAGTCGTGGTGCTCGATGCGCAGGGGCAGCTTTTGTTCAACGATGTCATTTACCTGCTTGGCGATGGCAACAGCCTCATGCACGCGAAGACGCTGCTGACGAATCTGGTCGAGCGTTTCAAGATCCAGGCCATCGCCATCGGCAACGGCACCGCCAGCCGCGAAACAGAGATGTTCGTGAACAAGATCGGCCTGCCGAAGGCGATCCCGGTGATCATGGTGAATGAAAGTGGCGCGTCGATTTACAGCGCCAGCGAAGTGGCGCGTGAGGAGTTCCCAGATCAGGACATCACCGTGCGCGGCTCGGTTTCCATCGCCCGTCGCCTCATGGNNGGACCCGCTGGCGGAGCTGGTGAAGCTCGATCCGAAGTCGATCGGTGTTGGGCAGTATCAGCATGATGTCGATCAGAACCTGCTCAAGAGCAGCCTCGACAACGTGGTCATCAGCGCGGTGAACGGCGTCGGTGTGGAGCTGAACACGGCGAGCAAGCAGCTCCTCAGCTATGTTTCCGGCCTGAACAGCGCCCATGCCGCGAACATCGTGGCCTTCCGCAATGAGAACGGCCCCTTCAAGAGCCGCAAAGATCTGCTCAAGGTGCCACGGCTTGGCGACAAGGCCTTCGAGCAGGCCGCAGGCTTCCTGCGCATCCGCGACGCGGCGCATCCGCTCGATGCGAGCGCGGTGCATCCTGAGCGCTATGCTCTCGTCGAAAAAATGGCCGCTGAGATTGGCTGCACGGTCAGTGATCTCATGCAGCGCGCGGAATTGCGCCAGAAGATCGACTTGAAGAAGTATGTGAGCGAAGACGTGGGTCTGCCGACGCTGCAGGACATCATGAACGAACTGGCGAAGCCTGGGCGCGATCCGCGCAAGCAGTTCGAGGTGTTCAACTTTGCCGAAGGTGTCAGCGAGATGAAGCATCTCACCGTGGGCATGAAGCTGCCGGGCATCGTGACGAACGTGACGGCCTTTGGCGCCTTCGTGGACATCGGCGTGCATCAGGACGGCCTCGTCCATGTGAGCCAGCTCAGTGACACGTTCGTGCGTGATGCGGCGGAAGTCGTCAAAGTGGCCCAGCGCGTGCAGGTGACGGTGACGGAAGTGGATATTCCGCGCAAGCGCATCGCGCTGAGCATGAAGTCGAAGCCGGATTTTGAGAAGAAGGTCGGCAGCGGAGGTCCTCGACCTGCTGGCGGTCAAGGCGGAGGGCAGCGCAGCTTCACGAGCAGCGGCGGTGGCAATCGCAGTTCCGGCGGCGGCATGGGCAACCCGTTTGGCGGCGGAGGTGGCGGTGACTGGTTCACCGCCGCCGCCCAGAAGGGGAAGAAATAACACTCACCGCTCACACCAGCCGGTCTTTGAGCGCCCGTGCCACGGCAGCGGCGCGGCTGTGGACGCCGAGCTTGGTGAAGAGATTGCGCGTGTGCGTGCTGGTGGTGTGGATGCTGACCTGCATGCGATCGGCGATTTCTTTGGCGGTCAGTCCCTCGACAAGGAGCTTGAGCAAGTCGTGTTCGCGTGGTGACAGCGAAACAGGCTGCGCGGCGGGTTTGGTAAGCTTGGCGAGCATCTTCACCACACTGGTGGCGACTTTCGGCGACATGGGTGAGCCGCCTTGGGATGCTTCGATGATGGCCTCGACGACGGTTTCGGCGCGTGAGGTCTTCACGAGGTAGCCGCAGGCACCGGCGCTGATGGCGCGGCTGATTTTTTCCTCATCCTCGAAGACGGTGAGGATGACGATGCGGCAGTCGGGGGCGAGCTTGTGGACATCGCTGATGATTTCGAGGCCGCTGCGGCCGGGCAGGCCGACATCGAGGAGCAGCACGTCGGGTTTTTGATCTGCGGAGGCGCTTTTCAACGCGGCGAGCATGGTTTCAGCATTGGCAAATGCGGGCGCGGCGGCGAGGCCACGCTCAGGTGCGCAAAGGCGCTGCAATGAGCGGCGGAAGGCGTCGTGGTCTTCGACGATCCAGGTCTGAATCAGAGTTTCAGGTTTCATGTTTCAGGTTTTCGCCAGCGATGACCGTGCGGCACGTCGAGGGTGATAGCGGTGCCGCCTGGCTTCGTGAGGATTTGAAGATTCGCTTTCATCACAGCGGCGCGTTCGCGCAGGTTGCCGAGACCGTGGCCGCTGGAGGATTGGGCAGTGTCGAAGCCGAGGCCGTTGTCGGTGATCTCGACGCGGAGACCATCTGCGGCCGGCGTGAGGTGGAAGCGCACGTTTGTGGCCTGCGCGTGTTTGGCGATGTTGTGGAGGACTTCTTTGCAGAACAGGTACAACTCGCGACGCGTCTCGATGTCCGGTTCCAACGTCAAAGGAGCGGCGGGGAGGGCGCAATCGAGTGTGTGATGGCGCAGAAGACGCTCGGTGAGACGGTGGAGGACGTCGAGCCAGTCGATCTCTGCCTCGGAGCGGCGAGTGCTGATGAGATCGACCATGTCGCGCATGGAGTCGGCGGTTTCGGCAGCGACGCGCTCGATCTCGGCGATGTCGGCGCGCATCGAATGGGGTGTGGCGTCGGCTTGCGCGGCGAAGGAGCAGATGAGGGTGATGCTGCCGAGGTTGGAGCCGATCTCGTCATGCAGGTCACGCGCGAGCTTGTCATGCAGGCGCTGCGCGTCGCGGCGACGGTGCAGGTGCTGCCGCCAGAACAAGAAGCCAAAGAGCAACGTGAGACCGCCCACGCTGCTGACACTGCCATAAACGAGCTGGTGCTGCGATCGCTCGACAAGCGCGTCGCGTTTCGATCTCAGTTCATCACGCTCGCGCTCGATTTTTTGCCGCGTTTCGAGCTGAGTGAACCATTCGGGCAGCGAGATGAGGCGACCGCCTTCGGTGAGGCCGTCGTTGAGGGCGGCGAGGCTCCAGTTTGCGGAATCATCGCCGGTGAGCACATCGCTGGCGGTGAACTGGCCGCGTTGGGCGACGTTTAGTCCGTCGCTGAAGGCTTGGAACTCCGCGAGGGCAAAGACGTGGTCGCCTTTGCGATACCAGAGCTGTTTGGTCGTGATGCGGATGAATCTGGCAGGTGTGCGACGCGCTGGAATGCAGACGAGGTTCATACCGGGCGCTGGCTGAAATTTATCCGTGACCTCATGCAGCAGCACGGCGTCGCTGAAGTCTTCTTTTGTGGCGGCTTCGACCTTGTAGGTGACTGGGAAGCCGTAATCGAACCACAGTGGCACGTCTTTGCGGCGCACGGGCACGAGGCGGATCTCATCGAGTGGCGTGATTTCCGGCAGCGTGAGCGTGAGCGTTTTTTCGGCATCGGCCTTGTCGGAGACGGCGCTGTGAAAGCCGAGTGTGCCGCGGCTTTGAGGAGCCACGGGCAAGCCGAGCGGCGTGGTCATGTCGATGAGATTCAGCCGCGTCCAGGCACGCGGCGCATTGCGGGTGCTGGAACTCGTGACGGTGGCGTCGAGCGCGAGATTGCGATCACCCGAAAGCACGAGCATCTCGGCCATGGCGAGGATTTCCGGGCCATCGACGGACCATGGATCAGTGGCGGTGAAGCGCGCACGTTTGACGCGGCGCGCCTCGAATCGAGCGACAACTGGAAAGCAGCCGGGATTGCGGAAATCTGCCGCCGTCTGGTCCAGGATGACGTGCGGCTGATTTTGCTCATCGAAGACCTCCAGCTTGAAGCGCACGGGGAAACCGTAGCCAGCCACGACGGCGTTCGCGCCTTTCGCCAGCGGTGGCACGAGCACAATGCTGTCCACAGAAGCGGCCTCTTTGAGTGTGAGCTCAAACCAGCGCACGTCCTCCTCGGTGGTATAGCCGGTCTTGAGGCCGACGCGGAGGCAACTGTTGATGAGCATGAG
>DNXB01000130.1 GCA_003506995.1 Verrucomicrobiales bacterium | reverse complement strand
GCACCGCCCGCCGCCTGCTGCCACGCAGAGACCGGGACGCCGCAGGCCCCACCTCCGAGCTTCAGGAGGACGCGTCATCATGAAAGTCCTCGTCCTCACCGCCGATGCGAACACGCTCGTCTATCATCGCGGCGATTTGATCCGCGACTTCGCCGCGCAGGGCTGCGAGGTCGTCACGGCGGCGGCGGAAGACTACCCGCATGTGCGTGAATTCGTCGGCAGCCTCGGTGGCAGGCATCGCGCCATCCGCATGGCGCGCTCCAAGATCAACCCGCTGAAGGATCTAGTGACGATGGGGGACATGTGGCGGCTCTTCCGCAGTGAGAAACCGGACGCGCTGTTCGCCTACACCATCAAGTCGGTCGTTTATGGCTGTGTCATCGCCCGGCTGGCCGGAATCCGCCGTGTTTACGCCCTGCTGCCCGGCTTGGGCTTCACCTTCGTCAAACCGGTGACGTGGAAGCAGAAAATCGTCAGCTTCATCTCCAAGGCGCTTCATCGCCTCGCCCTCAAGCGCGCCGATGTCATCTTCATGCAGAACCAGGATGACGTGAAGCTTTTCACCGACATGAGCATGCTGCCCGCCGGCGTGCCGGTGCATGTCACCGCCGGCTCGGGCGTGAACATGGACGAGTACGGCCACGCGCCGCTCGAAGACGATGAAAACATCGCAGATGGCCGGGTGCGCTTTGTGTTGGTGAGCCGGCTGCTCATCAGCAAAGGTGTGCGCGTTTTCGCCGAGGCCGCCCGTCGTGTGAAACAGCTCCATCCGAACGTCGAATTTCACCTCGTGGGCCCCTTTGACCCCAATCCGAACCGTGTGGACGAGAGCGAGGTCGGCCAGTGGGTGGCTGAAGGCACGCTGGTGCATCATGGCATGGTCAAGGACGTGGCCACACTGCTTAAATCCATGCACATCTTCGTCCTGCCGACGTGGTATCGTGAAGGCGTGCCGCACGCCACCCTGGAGGCGCTTGCCACCGGACGTCCGGTCATCACCACGGACTCCGTCGGCGCGCGTGAATGCGTGAGGCTCACCGCCGAGGGCGAGGCACAGCGCGAGGATGGTGAAATGCTCATGCAGGGTGAAAACGGCTTCCTCTGCCAGCCGCAAAATGTCGCCGCTGTCGAATGCGCCATGGAGTGGTATATTGATCATCCAGACCAGATCGCTGTCCAAGGCCGCGCCAGCCGCCAGCTCGCCGCCGAGGTCTTCGATGTGCGTCTGGTGAACGAGATCATCCTGAAGGCCATGTGCCTGCGGGATGACCCTCTGCGTGAAAAGTCTCTCCGTCGCGAAACACCTCTCTCCCTGGCTGCTTAAATCCTGATCATGGCCATTCCCTACAGCATGAAGCCCGTTCCCACCGCGCCCCCGCACGGATTTGGGGCCGTGCTGGCGCTGGCGCCGCCGCAGGAGATGGTGCCGTCGGGCCACTCGCTGACCATTCCGGCCCATGCGGGGGCGTCTCCGGTGTTTGACCCGCGCGCCTTCCTGCCGCCGATCAATCCCAGCGACTTCGAGGTGCAGCCGCTCATCAGCATCGCGGACGTGTTCGGCTACATCCGCAAGCGCTGGCTGCGTGGCGCGTTCCTGGGCCTGCTGCTCGGCGCGTTCGCCTACTACTGGCTTGGCATGGGGGCGAAGATTTACGAGGCGGAGTCCCAGCTCCTTCTCCGCATCCAGGACGGCAATGTGTTCAACTTCGAGTCCATGGCCACCCGTGGTGTCACCGAGCTGAGCGCACCGCAGCTCATCAACAACCACCGCACCGAGCTGCTCTCCCGCCGTTTTCTCAGCCACTTCTTCGACCAGTTCCCGGCGGAGAAGCGTGACGCCTACCTCCTGCGCGAGTCCAACTCCCTCAGCCGCAAGGACGAGCTGCTCAAGCTCGCCGGGCTCTACCAGCCCGGCAAGCCTGGCGATCCGCGTGAAACCTTCATTGATCTCATGCTCTCGTCGGTGCGTGTCGAGCCGCTCAAAGAGTCCCATGTCCTCCGCGTGCAGGTGCGTGATCGCGATCCGCAGCTCGCCGCTGAATTCGCCAACCGCTACGTCGAGGACTACATCCACTACGTCGCCGAGCAGGAGTCACAGCTCAGCGCGGACGCCTCCGTCTTTCTGGAAAAAAAATCCGAGGAGCTGAAAAAACGTCTGAACGAGTCCGAGCAGAAACTCAACGCCTACCGCAAGAGCGAGGGCCTCATTGAGGACACGGAGACAAAGGACATCTCCAGCGAGAAGGTGCGCCAGCTCAACACGGCCATCACCGCGGCCGATCTGAAGCTCATCAAGGCCAAGTCCGACCTCGACAGCCTCGCTGCCGCGCAAAAATCCGGACGGGATCTCACCGAGCTCCGGCTCTTTGCCGACAACCCTGATGTGGCCCACATCCGCAAGCAGCTCGATGACAAAATAGCCGAGCGCGCCCCGCTGGAGGCCACCTGCGGACGCAGGCATCCGAAGATGGTCGGCCTCTCCAACGAAATAAACGCCCTGCGCGCCGTGCTCGACCGCTCCATCAACGCGGTCGCCGCCATGATCAAAAGCGAGGTCGAGACGCAGGAACGTGAGCTCGCCGACTATCGCGCCCAGCTCAGCCAGGCGCGTGGTGACGCGCTCGATTTCAGCGGAAAGAATGTCCAGCAAGGCATGCTGCGCGACCAGGTGCGCATGGACCGTGAGGTGTACGAGAAAATCGAGATGCGCCGCAGCCAGGCCGCGCTCACCGGCCAGTTCCGTGACAGCGGCCTGCTGCGCGTGGCCGATGTGGCCATGGCGCCGGAAAAGCCTGTGAAACCAAACAAGCCCGTGGCCGCCGTGGCCGCCGTGATGCTGTTCGGTCTCTGCCTTATCGGTGTTCCCGTTGGCTGGGGCATTTTTGACGATCATGTGATGCGGCTCCTGCGTCCGCAGCCCCCCATGCCCCAAAGGCATGAGCCGGTGCAGCACACGCCATTTGGTTACGGCTATCCCATGCCGCCAGCGCCGCCGCCTGCTCCTGCCGTCTCTCCGTTTTCCATCGCGCCACCGCCCTCGCCTCAGGTGGGCCGCCCGCCCCCGGCGACGCGCAATCTGCCGCTCTTCAAGCCGGTCGATGGTGAGGCGACGGTGCTCGCCCGTCTGCCCTGGGTGTCTGGCTCCACACAGGAGGTCATGCTCGCTGAGTTGCTCAAGCCAGAGCCGATCGGCGCCTCCACCGCGCTGCATCAGCTCACCAGCACGCTCGAAAAACAGGCCATCAATCGCAGTGGCACCACTGGCGTCGTTCTCATCACCAGCGCCGAGTCCGGGGAGGGCAAGACGCTCGTCGCCGCCGCGCTCGCCGCCGCCTTCTGCCACCAAGGCCGCCGTGTGTTTTTGATGGAGTGCAATCCTTCCTCTCCGAAGCTGCACGAGTGGTTCCCGCGTGTCGCGCAGGGGCATGGCGCCTATGCGCACAACCTTGAGGCTTTGCGCTACGGCCACAGCAATCTTTTCCTGCTCCCCGGCTGCGATCTTCCCGCGCACGCCACCAACGAGCTGCTCGACGGCTACCGCCAGTGGATCGACCGCGCCAAAACGGAGGTCGATTGGATCATCCTTGATGCCTCGCCGCTGCTCAAAAGCTTCGCCAACGTCGCCCCGCTGGCCCCGCTGGCCACCGATGTGCTTATCGTCAACAACCCCACCGTCACCACCCCGGTCAAGCTCCGCGCCGCCCTGGCCCTGCTGCAGCCGATGATGTCCTCCAGCGCCCTGCGCGGCATGGTGGTGAACGGCGGCTGATCAGGCTCACTGCACGCCGAGCAGCTTTCGCATCGCGTCCATCAGCACCTTTTCCACCTGCGGTGCCACACGCGAAACGATGCCCGTTTCATAGCCGCCCTGACCGTACGCGATCTCCGTGCCGATGTAACCGGTCCCATAGTCGCCGTAGGCCGCCATGGCGATGAAATCACCTGCCCGCATCTGCTGCGCGGCGATCTGGTACTCCACGAACAACTCTCCTGGCATGTGCAAAACTCGCGCCGGGCCGATGTGCAGGCAGCTCAGCGGAATCCGGTGCCCGCCGCGTGTTCTGCGCAAAAACGTCAGATCACGCCCCGCGCGGATGCGATCCGGCTGCTTCAGCGAGGCATCCTTCAGCCTCACCAGCAGCGCTTCTTCGTCCAGCGTGTCCCGCACCGGCATGGCGACCTGTTCCACGCTCCACCGCACGTCTTCCGCCGTGATCGCATGCTTCGTCTGCGATTCCCACGCGATCTTCATGCCATCCGCGAGGCGCTGTGCCAGCACGGGCCGGTTGTCCTTCGCGCCGTCGTTGTATTTGCCTGCGGCCACGTTACCGCCCGCTCCATCGAAATGCACACAGGCCACGCCCGGCAGCGCCGCCGCCCGCAGCTCACGCGCCATGCCCACAAAGTCCCAGTTCACCGAACC
The DNA here is from genome assembly GCA_003506995.1 of Verrucomicrobiales bacterium. GTDB lineage: Bacteria > Verrucomicrobiota > Verrucomicrobiia > Verrucomicrobiales > Verrucomicrobiaceae > Prosthecobacter. Next base: position 3,224 of record DNXB01000130.1, on the reverse strand, counting down.
CTGGCCATAATAGCTCTGCGGATGCGTGGCGTAGTAAGTCAGCGCCGCCACGGCTTTGTCAGCATTCCAAAAGGTGATCAAACGCACCAGCGGATCGACCGTGCCTTCGGGTGCCTCGCGTGCCGCCGGGTTTTTGCCGCCGGAACTCTGCCGTTGCAGGATCACACGGCCCTCAGGACCGAGAATGCGCCGGTTTGAGGCCACCTTCTTCACCTTGCCCGCACCGAGGCCGATGTGCGTGACCGTTTGTGCTTTCGGTAACGCTTCTTTTACCGCCGTGGCGAGCCGCCGCATCACCTCGCGGTCGAACTCGGCATTGGAATACACTCCAGGCAGCCCGTGCTCAGCCAAAAGCCGTTCCGTCGCAAAATCACTGCCTGGCGCGTCATGCTGATGCAGCGTGTGAACCGCCACCCGCTCCGCCGAGGTGCCCGCCGCCGCCGCCACGGCCGCGCGAAACGCATCATGGCTCTCGTTGGAGATGCCCACCCAGTCGAACGCGCACAGCACGACCGGCTCTCCCGCGCCCAGCAGCACCACGCCCCGCGCGGTAAGCGGCGTCACGATTTCCTTTGCCGGTTTCACCGCCCCATTGCACAAGGGCGAGCCGATGGGCGGCGTGGCATCCACATGGAACGTGCTGATTCGCAGCTCCGCCGCGTGCATGGACACGCAGGCGGCCAGGGCAAGGATCAAAGGCAGTTTCATGGCTCTATGAGAATCAAGGTTTCAAAATCTTTGCCACAAACTCCGTCAGCGCCGTCGTGGCCGGATCGCCCGGTTTGCCGAGGTTGTCATTGAGCTTGCTGTGGTCGGTGTCCTTCGCGCCAAAGACGGTCGTGGGCACACCGGCCTCCGTGAGTACCGCGCCGAAGCGTCGCGCCTGAATGGAGGTGTCAGGGTGATTCGAGACGTGCAGGATCAGGAAGGGCGGGATGCCTTTCCCTTTCGCCACATGTGTCACGGCGGAGAAATCTTTGTGCTTCTCCGGGTCACCGCCGAATTTCAGGCGGTGGCCATACTTCGGCATTGGCATGCCATGCACGCGCAGGCGCGTTTCCGCCGTCTCGATCATCGCCGGGATGTCATAGGTGTCGCCATCGACCGGCACGCTGCCGATCAGCGCGCCGAAATCAGCGCCAGCCTCCTTCAAGTAGCGATCATCCGTGCAAAGAATCGCCGCGAGCTGAGCCCCTGCCGAATGTCCGCCGACCAGCACGCGTTTCGGATCGCCGCCGTGCTGCGCGATGTTCTTCTGCACCCAGGCGAACGACTTCGCGCAGTCGCGAATGAGCGTGCCCATGTCCACCTCCGGCAGCAGGCGGTAGTTTGTGGAGACGAAGACGAAGCCCTTGTCCATGAACCACTGCGGCTTCAGCTCCACATCGCTTTTGTCACCCTGCTGCCAGCCACCGCCGTGAATCCAGAAGACGACTGGCAGATTTTTCGCGCCCTCCGGCGCATAAATGTCGAGCACATGCCGTGCGTGACCATTTTCGACATACGGGATGTTTGATTTCACGTTTTGTGCAAAGGCATCGAGGGTGAAGGCAAGACAGGCGAGGAGGATGAACTTCATGGTGGAAGCAGTACGCAGGTCGCAGGCTATACTTCGCCGCGAGATGGTTCTTCAGCTCCTGCCTCGCACTCACTTCTGCTCGGCTTCATCTTCATCGTCATCAAACACAAAAACCGTCCGCGCATGCTCCTGCCCAACCAGTCGAGTCTCTCCCAAGCGCATCGTGAGTGGCCGCACCTTGATGTTGCAGCGTGCGGCAACGGTTTCACACAGCGCCTGCGAATGTGATACGATGATAATTTGAGAATGCTCTGATGCCGTGGCGATCAGATCAGCCAGCGCGGGGAGCACCGACTCGTTCAGGCTCGTCTCCGGCTCATTGAGCACGAGCAATGGCGGAGGCCGTGGGCTGCAAAGCACCGCGGCGAGGCAGATGAACTGCAGAGTGCCATCGGACGTCTCGTGGCCTTGCAATGGGCGCGGCAGTGTGTGCGCATGGAACGCGAGGCTGAACCAGTCGCCGCATTCGACTTCAAGACGCGAATCAGGAAACGCCTTTTCCATGGCCGAGTGAAAGGCTTCCGCCAGGTCGGACTCGTTGATGCTTTGAATCACAGCGGGCAGATTCGCCGCCTCCTCGTCCAGCACGGGCGACCAATAACCACGCACGGGTTTCCTCGCAGGCGCGTCTGCATCGGTGCGCATCGTGTGGTAGAAACGCCAGCGCTCCAGGTTGAGGCGCGCGTTCAGAACCTGCGGGCAGCTCTGCAAATCCCGCACCAGAGTGAGCATGGACTCGGACGCTCCAGGTGGCTCGCCGAGCATGTGCATGACGCCCTTGGTATCGGCGACGCGGACCTGGTTTCGAGTGCGCTTGGCCAGCAGTCGTTTCCCATAGCGCAGTTCCTCGGACTTGATGTCAGGATCGAGCTTGAATGCCGTGGGGTCCGATGGTGAGGAGGGCATGAGGCCACACTCGAACGCGTAGTTGAACTCCTCGGACTCCACTTCACTCGATAAGGTCGTCAGCCGTGAATGCTCCCCATTACCAGCCCAAAGAAGGCTCCTCATGCCGCCCTCGGCCGCCACGGATTCGGCGAATCCTCCGCGTGCCATGGAGGACACCAGACGGAGGGCGCGGTAAATGTTCGTCTTGCCCACGCCATTCGCTCCACTCAGCAGGGTCACGCGCCCAAGGCGCAAACGCAGATCACGCAGAGAGCGGTAGCCGGAGAGACGCACGGATTGAATCATGAAATTCATCCAAGCTGAAGGCAAACGCGCTGTCCAGCACTTGAAGCAAATGGTTCGCAGCAAGCAGTCATCCTTCTGAGCGTTTCATGCTCATCATGTCGCGCCGCACATATGCCTTTCTCTTCACAGCACTTGTGGGAGCCTTCGCCGGGCTGCACGCGAAAGACATCGCGCCTCTCGGCAGGGTCGAAAACTTCGACTCGGCACCCGTCGCTCCATTTCAGAAGGGCTTTCTCGAAATCCATCGCTGGAACGAGGACTTCCGGCAGCGGGCGCGTGCGTGGAGCAGCATCGAGGTTGTTCCCGAAGGCGAGGGAAAAGCCCTGCGTGTTCGTGTCACCGATCCACAGGCCTTCACCAGCGGTGCAGGTGCGATCCTGCGCCTCGCGCCTTACTTTCCACCGGAGGCCGATGCCCTGCGCATTCGTGTGAAGGTGCTCAGCGGTCAGAT
>DNXB01000503.1 GCA_003506995.1 Verrucomicrobiales bacterium | reverse complement strand
ATGACCACGGACGCGATCAATCACGATCCGGCGCACATGTTCATGAACACCGGCTCACAGATCGCCGGCAGGCCGAGCATGGGCTCGTGGATCACCTACGGCCTCGGCACAGAGGCGGCGGATTTGCCAGGATTTGTGGTTTTGACCTCGCTGGGCCAAGGCGGGCAGAACCAGCCCATCGCGGCGAGGCAGTGGAGCAGCGGCTTTTTGCCGTCGAAGTATCAAGGCGTGCAGCTTCGCGCCAAAGGCGATCCTGTTTTGTATCTGACGAACCCGAACGGTGTCACGCGTGATCGCCAGGGAGCCGATGTGGCGGCCATCAACGCGCTCAACCAGCAGCACGACGCGCTCGTCAATGATCCCGAGATCGCCACACGCATCGCGCAGTATGAGATGGCCTTCCAGATGCAGGCCAGCGTGCCGGACTTGATGGATGTCAGCGCTGAGGGAGCCAAGACGCTCGAACTTTACGGCTGCCAGCCTGGAGACGGCTCCTTCGCGTCGAACTGCCTGCTGGCGCGTCGTCTCGCCGAACGCGGCACGCGTTTCATCCAGCTCTATCACAAGGACTGGGACCATCACGGCGGCGTGAAGCTTGGCGTGGAGCAGAAGGCGAAGGAAATCGACCACGCCTGCATGGCGCTGATCACCGATCTCAAACAACGCGGCATGCTGGACGAAACGCTCATCGTCTGGGCGGGCGAATTCGGCCGCACACCGATGTCACAAGGCGGCAGCGGGCGCGATCATCACAACAAGGCAATGTCTGTGTGGCTGGCGGGCGCGGGAATCCAAGGGGGCATCGTCCACGGAGCCACGGACGATCTCGGCTATGCCGCTGTGGAGAAAATCACCACCGTTCACGATTTGCACGCGACGATGCTGCACCAGCTCGGCATCAAGCACGACGCCTTCAGCTTCAAATTCCAGGGCCTCGACGCGCGCCTAAGCGGCGTGGAAGGCGCGAAGGTGATCAAGGACATCCTCGCATGAGTTTCCGCACCATTGAGTTCTCACCTCCCGCCGCTCCTGGTGATGGCATCACTCATGCCACGGTGAAATCAGCGGCGTTACGCCGGCGTGCGGACATCAGCTTTTATGTGCCGCCGGGAGTGGAATCCGGTGAGCTGCCGCTGGTGATCCTGCTGCACGGCGTTCACGGCAGCCATTGGTCCTGGCTTTACAAAGCCGGTGCTCACAAGGTGGTGGACCGTCTCATCGTGGAGGAGAATTTGCCACCGATGATGCTGGCGATGCCGAGCGACGGCCTGTGGGGCGATGGCTCGGGTTATCTGCGGCATCGCGATGCGGATTACTCGAGCTGGATTGTCGAGGAAGTGCCGGAGGCGGCGGTTCAGGTCGATCTGCGATGCGCAGACAATCCCAGGTTCATCTGCGGTCTGTCGATGGGCGGTTATGGAGCCTTGCGTCTTGGCGCCCTGAATCCGAGAAAGTTCGCGGGCATCAGCGCGCACAGCAGCATCACGGATGTGGCGCAGATGCAGGGGCTTGTGGAGGAAACCGCCGCTGAGTTTGACCTGGTGGAGACCGAGCCGCTTGCAGTGTTTGAGTGCATGAGGCTGAACGCGGCTCGTCTGCCGCCGTTTCGCTTTGATTGCTGTATTGCGGATCCTTTGCTTGAACACAACCGCAGGCTGCATCGTGATCTGGAGGCGGCGGGCATCCCGCATGTGTATGAGGAACTCCCCCTGGATCAATGCTGGCCCTACTTGAGCGAGCACCTCGCGGACACGCTGCGGTTTTTCAAGGCTTGTCTGTGACACGAGCGCGGCCTTCGCCGCGTGGAACCCAGGAAACGGCCTTTGCTTGCAGAAGCACTGTGAATTGGTTCATTCGCGGCTAACTTTCCTGGATTCATCCGACTCCTTCCATGTCCATGCAGCTCACCTTCCTCGGCACCGGCACTTCTGTCGGGATTCCGGTGATCGGCTGTGACTGCGCGGTGTGCCACAGCACGGACCCGAAGGACAAGCGCCTGCGCAGCTCTGTTTACATCCGCACGCCGGAGATGGCCTGGGTGGTCGATACCGGGCCGGATTTCCGCACGCAATGCCTGCGTGAAAACATCCGCCAGATTGACGCGGCGATCTTCACCCACTCGCACATGGACCACCTGACCGGATTCGACGATCTGCGACGATTCACGGTCGATGCCGATCATTTCATGCCGATCTACGCCACGCCGGAATGCCTCGCCGTCCTGGAGCGCATGTTCATTTATGCCTTCAATGGCGAGAACCGTTACCGGGGCTACCTGAAGCCCTTTCCCAAGCCCATCCACGGCCCTTTCCATCTGGGCGAGACCAAGATCACGCCGCTGCCGGTGCGGCATGGGAAGGTGGAGACGATTGGTTTTTTGTTTGAACGCGGCGGCCAAAAACTCTGCGCCTACATCCCGGACTGCAAGACGCTGGCGCCGCAGTCGTTGGAACTGCTGCGCGGGGTGGACACGCTCATCATCGACGCGCTGCGCCACACACCCCACCCCACGCACATGAATTTCGAGGAAACGCTGGCCGTGCGGCGTGAAATCCAGCCGCGCCAGACCTGGTTCACGCACATCCAGTGCGAGATCATGCACGCGGTGGAGGATGCAAAACTGCCGCCTGGAGTGAACATCGCCTACGACGGACTCATGCTTGAATGGACATGATGAAGGCCAATGACGAAACCAGAATGACGAATGAGGAAGGAAATCCGAATGACGAAGCCCGAAACACCCCGTGACCACTCCCACGCACGGGGTGTCCTTCGGGCTTCGTCATTCATTCGTCATTCGCCATTCGTCATTCGTCATTTTTTCATCGCGCTGCTCGTCCTCAGCGTCGCCTTGCGCGCCCAGTTGCCCGCTGAAGAATGGAATGCCGCCGCCGAGACCGCCGTGGTTTTTAATCCTGACTTCCCCGGTTCCGCCGAGCTGGCGGAGTATTACGCGGAGAAACGCGGCATCCCCAAAGACCGCCTGATCGGCCTGCGCTGTCCGCAGGAGGACTCGATGTCGCGGGCCGAGTTTGACATGCTGCTGCGGCAGCCGCTGCTGCAAATGTTCAAGACCAAGGGCTGGTGGATCGCGGAGCCGCCCCTGCCCGAGCTCCCGCCTGCCAAGGCGGGCGCATTGACCCCGGTGAACCAGCCGGCGCGGGTGCGGGTGCTCGTCCTGATGCGTGGCCTGCCGTTTCAGATCCGTCGTGTGGCGGAGAAGCCGAAACCCTCCGAGGAGGACGAGGCCAGCGTGGATTCCGAGCTGACCGTGCTGGGCCTGAACCAGCCGCCGCACAAAGGCGGCCTGCGCAATCCGTACTTCGACCAGCCGACACGCTTCCCCCAGTCCCGGCAGTCCAGCGGCATGCTCCTGGTCGGCAGGCTCGACGGCCCGGATGATGAAACCGTGCGACGCATGATCGACGACGCCCTGCATGCCGAGCAGCACGGGCTGCGCGGCCGCGCGGTGATCGATCTGGCGCTGAAAAACGGCGCGTATCAGGAGGGCGAGGACTGGCTGAAGCGCAGCGCGGAAACCTACCAGCGCGCCGGCATTCCCGTGTTCATCGACCGTTCCGAGCCGCTGCTGCGGGAGGCATGGCCGCTGCCGGACACCATCCTCTATTTCGGCTGGTACACGGACCGTGTCTCTGGTGCGCTGGCCACACCGGGGTTTCGTTTCAAGCGCGGGGCCATCGCCTGCCACCTGCATTCCTTCAGCGCCAGCGTCATCCGCTCGTCAGGCCAGGCATGGGTGGGGCCGCTGCTGGCCCACGGCGCCGCCGTGGCGTTTGGCAATGTGCATGAGCCGTACCTCTCGCTCACGGTTCACTTTGATGTGTTCAACAAGCGCCTGCTCGAAGGATTCACCGTGGGCGAGGCCGCGTGGAACGCCACCCCCGCGTTGTCCTGGATGAATGTCGTGCTCGGCGACCCGCTCTACCGCCCCTTCGGCCAGGGCCTCGGCGCCAGGCTCGGCGAGGGAGCCGACCGTGAATACGCGCTCTATCAAGGCATGGTGCAGCGCATGGCGGGTGACAGCGGCGCGCCAGTCAAAACCGCCCTCGTCGAACTGGCCGCGAAGCGCAAGAGCGCGCACCTGATCGAGCTCACCGCGCTGCTCTCCGCCCTCCAGCAGAAGCATGCGGAGGCAGGCGGGCTGCTCGAGCACGCCGCATCCATCACCCGGGATGTCGCCGAGATTTTGCGCCTGCGTCTGTATCGCGCTGAAATGCTCCGCCGCGCCGGAGAAACCGACACCGCCCGCCGAATCCTGGGCGATCTGCTCAAAGATGACGTCTTCAAGAATCAGCACGCCCTTCCCGCCGCTGAATCCCTGCTCAAGGAGCTGGGCGGGTAACGCGATGCCTCAAACCAGTTCTGCCTGCCGTAACTCCGCCAGTTTCCATCGCTGCGCGGCAGCGCGAAACGCCGCTTCATGCTGCGGCCAGTCATGGAGCGTCGCCGGATCAAAATCAGCGCCGTTCGGCCAGACAATCGTGTGAACCTCCGGATCGATCATCACTTGTGAAAACACCAGCGGATCTCGCAACGGCCCGTAGAGCTCGCCTTCCAGCAACGGCTCGAAGTCAATAACACGCGACAATCCGTCAGCAAACCTCAGCAGCAAGGAATAGCCACCAGCGCGTTCGAACGATGTGATGCGGTGAATGGGATGGTTCATGGCTCGAATTATTGCAGCGGCAGGATCGGTCGCGGTCTGCGACCATCGTGCAGAAGCCGCCAGTCCGCCAGCAACTCTTCCAGATGCAGCTCGTCCATGTCCGGCAACTGCTTGTTCGTCAGCAGCACATGCGCCCCGCCGAACGGCGGCTGAGCGCCATCCACCAGCGCTTTTTTCGAGTCATCGAAGCCCAGCAGCCGCAGGATTTCCCACTGCTGTTCCGGCGTGCAGACCCCTTGTTTGTCCTGCGCATGATTGAAGGCGAAAAAGCGCATCAACGGCGTCTTCTGCGGCGGGCCGTAAAACTTCGCCGGACCTTCCAGCCTCACGCTGTAGTCCTTCGGCGATCCAAACATGGTCACCCATGCCACGAGATGCTGCTTCGCGATCATCGCCGCATGCCCGCCGCCCTGTGACTGACCGGAAACGGCGATCTTCGACCACAAAATTGTCTCTCCATCCAGAAACTGGCCCCAGCCCTGCCGGGGGCGCTTATTCGCGAGATGCTGGATCACTTTCGTCAGACGGTTGAAGACGGAATCCGTCACCGACACCTGCACATGCGGGGACAAATCCCTGCCGCTGAGGATTTCCAGGCGAAACCTCCCATACGACGTCGGGTCTTCATCATTGCGACATGCCTGCTGCGCGGCGATGTCGCACGGATACATCAGCGAGACGACATGGTAGCCGCAGGCCGCCGCCGTTTGTCGAAAAGCCAGCGCGCCACTGCCGCTCTCCGCGTTTGTGCCAGGCAGAAACAGCAGCAACTTGCCGCGCGGCGTGGCCGTCGGCTCGATGCATGAATGCGGGCCGTTGAACTGCTGGATGGCCGGGTCCGTGAGATTCGGCAGCACCGCCATGGGTTTGCCTTTGCTCGGCTGCTGCGCCTGTGCGGCCTTCGAGATCAATGCCAGGTTGGTGACTGCATCGATCTTCTGATGGAGCACGGCATTCTCTGTGTGCAGGGCAATCACGATGCGATGGTGACCCCGGTGTTGGGCTGGAGGGCGTGAAGGACGCCACGCGTTCCTCCATCGAATGGACGAGAAGTGTCCTGTCGCCGGAGCAGACGGGGTGGCAGGCCGCCCTGCCGCTGACGATGCAAGCCGAGGACTATGAGGCTGTGCATGCCTCGCTGCACTTCCCCGCTTTCTGGCCGTATGTGTTGATCGCGGAAATGGCGGCGCTGCATTTCGCGCATCAAACGCGGCCGGTGTGTTTCATCGGTCACACGCGCCGCCCGGCGTTTTGGGTGGAGGGTGACTCACTCGGCGTGGACATCACTTCGATTGAAGCCTTGAAGCCGAACCGCAAGTGCCTCGCGAATGTGGGGGCCGTCGGCCAACCGCGTGATCGCGACGAACGCGCCTGCTACGCCATCTATCGTCGCGACACCCAGGACACCCTGTGGCGACGCGTGCCCTATGACATTGCCGGTGCGCAGCAGGCGATTATACAGGCCGGACTGTCGGCTTACTTTGCGCAACGGCTGGAGCTGGGGCGATGAACGCAACCCGAGCGCTCCAGGCTCGTCTGAATCACGCCATTATTTGGCACGATAATCAACAATCATGCCAAAAAGCCGTTGAATCGTGCCAATGTCGCGCCATAATCGCGCCAATCATGAACAAGAAACTGAATCGTGCCATCGCCGATGCCCCCAACGGCGTCGGCATTGACGCTTTGCTGCAACAGTTCGGCGAGGGAACCTCCCGCCGCACTTTGCTGCGTCGGCTCGAAGCCATGGTGAACTGCGGCGAGGTCGAACGCATCGGCAAGGCACGGGCGACCAAGTACCGTGCCATCGCGAAGACGCCGACCCATCTGCCGCGTCGCGAGACTCGGTACGAAATGCCGGAGCGCGAAACGATGATCGTGCGCGAAGACACCCCGGATGCCGAACCGACAGGCGGGGATGCCACGCTGCGCGAATTGCGGGACGTGTTCCGTGAGCACTACTCGCTGCGCAAGCCCGTGGGCTATCGCCGCGAGTTTCTCGACGCGTATGTCCCGAACCAGACGGCCTATTTGCCAGCCAGCCTTTGCGAGCACTTGCGCGCCAAAGGGCAGTCTGCGCAGATGGCAGAGCTGCCGCCGGGCACTTACGCGCGGCAGGTGCTCGACCGGCTCATCATCGACCTGACCTGGAACTCCAGCCGACTCGAAGGCAGCACCTACTCCCTGCTGGAGACAGACTTCCTGCTCCAGCAAGGGCGCAGCGACGATCCCATGCGCCACAAGGAGGCGCGGATGATCCTCAACCACAAGGCGGCC
>DNXB01000025.1 GCA_003506995.1 Verrucomicrobiales bacterium | reverse complement strand
CCTGAGATCATCCGCAGCGGCATGCCGCATGATGGATTCCTCCAATCAAGGAACAATCACGGGCGGCCACGACATTTCACATTCTGACCTGCGGCAGTTTCCAGACTTTATCGGCGTATTCGAGGATGGTGCGGTCGCTGCTGAACTTGCCGACGCGGGCGGTGTTGTGGATGGCCATCTTCTGCCAGCGGGGCTGGTCACGGTAGGCTTTGTCCACTTCAACCTGGCTGGCGGCGTAGGCGTCGTAGTCGGCCATGACGAGGAAGGGGTCGCCGTGCGTGAGCAGGCCGTCGCGCAGGGGNNTTGAACTCGTCCTGGTTGCCGGTGAAGTAATCAGAGGCGAGCCAGTCGAGGCTGAGGCGCAGATCCTCGCTGCCCCAGTAGAAGTCCCAGGGATTGTAGCCGCGTTTGTAAAGGTCGGTGACGCCTTCGACAGTGAGTCCGAAGATGAAGATGTTGTCCGGTCCGACTTCTTCCAGAATTTCGACGTTGGCGCCGTCGAGCGTGCNNTGCCGATCGTCAGCGCGCCGTTGAGGGCGAGCTTCATGTTGCCGGTGCCGGAGGCTTCCTTGCCGGCGGTGGAGATCTGTTCGGAGAGATCGGCGGCGGGGATGATGCGCTCGGCGATGGAGACGCCGTAGTTGGGCATGAAGATGACCTTCAGCTTGCCGCCGACACGCGAATCATGGTTCACCTTGGCGGCGAGCGAATTGATGGCGTGGATGATGTTTTTGGCCAGGTAGTAGCCAGGAGCGGCCTTGGCCCCGAAAATGAAGACGCGCGGCGCGATGTCGAGCTGCGGGTTTTCAAGAATCCGGCGGTAGAGGCTGACGATGTGGAGCAGGTTGAGGTGCTGGCGCTTGTACTCGTGCAGGCGCTTGATCTGCACGTCAAAGAGCGCGTCGGGGCTGACGCTGACGCCGCAGGTGTCCTGGATGATCTTGGCGAGGTGGACCTTGTGCCCGCGCTTGATCTGCTGGAAGCGCTCACGGAACGAGGCGTCATCGGCGAAGCGGTCAAGCTCACGCAGCTTGGTGGAGTCCTTCAGCCAGCCCGCGCCGATGGACTCGGTGATGAGGGCGGAGAGCTGCGGATTGCACACATCCAGCCAGCGGCGGAAGGTGACGCCGTTGGTGAGATTGAGGAAACGGCCGGGATACAGCTCGAAGAACTCGGGGAACAGGCGTTCGCACAGCAGACGTGTGTGGAGGGCGGCGACGCCGTTGGTGGCGTGGCCACCGAGGACGGAGAGGTGGGCCATGCGGACGTGTTTGCCGCCGCCGCGTTCTTCGATGAGGGAAAGGACGCGCTTTTTCTCCGTATCGCCGGGCCAGCGGGCTTCCACGTCGCCGCTGAGGAAGCGGTGGTTGATCTCATAGATGATCTGGAGGTGGCGTGGCAGGACGCGCTCGAAGAGGACGGTGCTCCACGTTTCCAGCGCCTCGGGGAGCAGCGTGTGGTTGGTGTAGGAGAAGGTTTTCTGGCAGATGCTCCAGGCGAGGCTCCACTCGAGCTTCTCTTCGTCCACGAGGATGCGCATCAGCTCGGGAATGGCGACGGCGGGATGCGTGTCGTTGAGCTGGACGGCGGCCTTGGAGGGGAACTCGCTCCAGGGCAGGCTGTAGCCGTTTTTGAAGCGGCGCACGATGTCGGCCAGCGAGCAGGCGACGAAGAAATACTGCTGCACGAGGCGCAGTTCCTTGCCGGACTCGGTGGAGTCGTTGGGATAGAGCACCTTGGAGACGGTTTCGGCGATGGCTTTTTCACGGAGGGCATCGACATAGCTGCCCTCATTGAAGACCTTGAAGTTGAAGTCTTCGTCCGCCTGTGCCTGCCAGAGGCGCAGCACGTTCACGGTGCTGCTGTCGTAGCCGACGATGGGAATGTCCCACGGCAGGCCGAGCAGGCACTTCGTCTCGATCCACTCATGATGCGGATGACCGATCTCGTCGAACTTTTGGACGACCTTGCCGTAGAGATGCACCGTCTGCCGGTAGGACGGGCGGGCGATCTTCCAGGGGCTGCCGTCGCGCATCCAGGCGTCGGGATGCTCGACTTGTTTGCCGTTCACGAACTCCTGGCGGAACAGGCCGAACTCATAGTGGATGCCGTAGCCGATGGCGGGCAGGTCCAGCGTGCTGAGTGAATCCATGAAGCAGGCGGCGAGACGGCCCAGGCCGCCGTTACCGAGGCCCATGTCAGGCTCCTTTTGCAGCAGCGTGTCGAGATCCTTGCCCATGTCTGTGAGCGCCTGCTTGGTGACGTCGTAGAGGCCGGCATTGCGCAGGTTGTTCTCCAGCAGACGGCCCATGAGGTACTCCAGGGAGAGGTAATGAACCCGGCGCACACCTTGTGAGCGGTGCTTGGCGCGCGACTGCGTGGCGCGCTCCATCACGCGATCACGAACGGCCAGGGAGGTGGCCACAAACCAGTCGTTCTCACTGGCAGACTCGACGTAAGCTCCCAGCGTGAAACGCAGGTGGTTGGTGATCGAGAGTTTGAGGCTGTCAGGGGTGTTGAGGACGGCGCAGTTGGCGGGTGTTTCCATGGGTGTTGCGGTTAAAACAGTGATTCACCAGGTGAGCCACTTGGGCGGCTCGACAGGGGCGATGAGAAGCGTGATTTCACCTTTGGGTGGCTTGGATTGGTAGTGAGATAGCAGGATGCCTGCCGGACCACGCCGGAATTCCTCAAACTTTTTCGTCAGCTCGCGCGCCACCACGATCCTGCGCTCCGGCGCAGCCTCGGAGAGGATCGCCAGCGTGTCCGCCAGGCGATAAGGACTCTCAAAAAACACGCTGGTGCAGTCACGCTGCAGGGCGGCGGTCAGCTCGGTCGTGCGAGCGCCTTTTTTATGCGGCAGGAAGCCGCCGAAGTAAAACGGCGTGGTCGGCAGCCCTGAGGCGGCCAGCGCGGTCAGCACGGCGCTGGGGCCGGGAATCCCTTCCACATGCAGACCGGCGGCCACCGTGGCTCCGACAAGCCGCTGCCCTGGATCGGACACCGTGGGCATGCCCGCGTCCGAAATCAGCGCCACGCTTCCGCCTTGGCGCATGTGCTCCAGCAACTGCGGAATGCGCAGCGCCTCGTTGTGTTCATTGAGGCTGATGAGACGGGCGCGGATGTCGTGATGCTTGAGCAGCATGCCGGAATGCCGTGTGTCCTCGCAGGCGACGAGGTCGGCCGTTCGCAGCGTGTCGAGCGCCCGCAGTGTGATGTCACGGAGGTTGCCGATCGGCGTTGCGACGAGATGCAGCCCTGGTTTGAGCCTGCCGGTGGGCGGGGCGGACGTGAAATCTTCGTCGTTCGACGAGATGCAGTCCGTTGATGGCTCCAGACCCGGCTGCATGAGGTTAGGGGTCACCATCCTTCAGAAAGCTCAACTGCAATGGGATTGGCAAGCTGCTGCGCCAAATCTTCGAGCAATTGAGTCTCTGAGAGCTGCATGTTGGCGTCGAGAATCATGTAGGAGACGGCGGAACTCGCGCCATTGCGAAGCACCGCCCCTGAACCCAGGTCTTTGACCGTGTAAAAGCAGTTGATGGTGGCCTGGATTTGGGAGGTGCGCAGGATGTTGTTACGGTCTGAGCGAAACTGGGCGCGCTGAATGTTCTGAATCTTGGCCTCCAGCACCGCCTCGGCGTCACGTCTGGAGACGATCTGATACGAGCCGTGATTTTGCAGTTGCTTGATGACCGCATTCGTCACCAGCACGGCCAGACGCGGCTCCAGGGTCAGGTTATCAAAGGTGGGCACCGCGAGCTTGGTGATGTGGCGCAACTGGGCGGGCTTTTGCGCTCCCAGCTTGTAGCCAGCGCATCCAGGGATCAGGCAAAGTGAGGCCAGGAGAAGAAGAATCTGTTTCATCCAGGAAAAAGTAAAAATGAAGAACGCAGCCTATGGCCTGCGCCGCCAGAATGCGCAAGAGTTATGACGCGGGCTTTACCGCGGCTGGCGGTGGCGGGACGGGTGGTGTTGCGTTGCTTCCTGGGGGGGCTGGCGGCACCAGCGGCGCGGGTGGCACAGGCAGCAGCGCCGGTTTCTCGGTTTCTGGAATGGGTGGCAGCAAGGATCCCGCCCCTGGAGCTGTCACGCCAGGACGCAGTGGCAGTGTTGGCTCCTGCAACGGGATCGGCATGAAACCATCGTCGCCTGTGCGCATCTTGGGTTTCTGGCTCAGGCGAGCCAGCTCTGGGGCCAGCGGGCCGACATAATCATCACGCGATTTCAAGTTTTGCGCGGTGAGAGATGTGTAATCCTGGCCTGGCTTCCGGGCTTCCGCCACGCCTTCGGGATCTTCGGCGGCGAGTTCGGCCAGCAGGGTGCGCGCTTCGTTGGAAACCTCCGGCGAGCCGTATTTCAGCGCTTCGTTGAGGTAAATCGCCGCCGCCCGGGTCTTGCCCATGCGTTTGTAAAATTTCGCCACGGTCAATGATTGGTTGGCCTCCGCTGTGTTCACCTGGCTGAGGATCATCTCCGTCTCCTGCTTGCGTTCGCCGCCCGGGTTCGAGGCGATGTAGGTGCGGAGCGCGTCACGGGCCGCCAGGAGGTTCGAGGCATCCTCGCTGCGCTGGGCGGCGATGTTGCTGATGGAGCCGATGCGGAACTGCGCCTCGGCCGCCTGGGAGGTGCCGGGGTAATTCTCCACCACTCGCTGGTAGGCGGCCACGGCCTTGTCCTTCTCATTCATGTCCTGCTGGATTTCCGCGATGCTGAACTGCGACAGCGGGGCGTATTTTCCAAAGGGCGCGTTCTTGATGATCCGGTCGTAAAATTCGATGATGTCAGAAGTATTCATCTTCATGGCCACCAGCAGCATTCCGCGTTGCTTCCGCCCCCCCTTGGCCTCCTCGGCGATCTCAAACTGCTTTTCGATGGCCTCGTTGAAGCGCGGGCTGTCACGATAGTCGTTGAGGAAGCTCTGAAGCGCTTCGAAGGCATCGTCCATCCGCCCGGTGTGGCGAATGATGAGCGCGTTTTGGAATGACGCCTCGGCCGCGCTCGGGGTGAAGGGATATTGCTTCACCACGGCCTGGTAAAGACTCTGCGCCTTGCCGGTTCTTCCAGCGTTGTGGGCCATGCGCGCCTCGGCGAGCATGACGGAGGCGGCGGCTTCCTGGGTTTGGCGTTCGCTGGCCATCGGAGCCACCTTGTCAACTTTCTTGCCGAAAATGAAGTCGAACAGCGCGAAAGAAGGTGTGGGGAGGGACAGACACGAGACAGCACATGCCAGGACGAGCGGCAGGCGGGCGGGGATGGGGGATTTCATCGTTCTGATAGTATGTTCTGGTTAACCTTGCGTCAAGGTGACAACCACCCGGGTTTGCAAGGTTCGCGCGGCCCTTGTTTTGCCCCTTCTTCCGGTTTATGAGGCCCATCATGCGCCTCTCCTGCCTCATTGCCCTAGTCTTTCCAGTCCTGGCCCAGTGTCAGACTCCGGTTGGCTATCAACTCGTGCGCAATCTCGATTACGTCGGCGCTGGCAACCCACGCCAGATGCTCGACCTCTACCTGCCGGAGACAAAGAC
>DNXB01000460.1 GCA_003506995.1 Verrucomicrobiales bacterium | reverse complement strand
GCATGCCCGGTTCCGGCTGCAAAAACGGCGCGATGAGCTGCGAAGCCGCGTCCTGCACCTCAAACAGACCATCTTTGTAAGATGCGGTGCCAAAGAGGTTCGCCCGCTGCTTCAAACGCAGCGCGCTCGGCACGTTCTCCACCGCCTCCGTCTCGAATCCCTCCTGCCCCAGTCGTTCCCGCAAGGCACGGCGGTCATTTTTGAGCGTGTTCACCCGCATGAAGACATCCGCCGGTAGATTCAGCGATTCACGCAACGACGGCCATGCGGCGCCGAGTTCGCGACTGCCGCGCTCCTCCAGCCAGTCGGGAATCGCGGCACGGATCGCAGGCGCGGCACCGTCCTTCGCCCGTTTCAAAATATCGCCTGGCTGTATCTGTGGCGCGGTCTCGTCTTTCGGCAGATCGCGACCGTTGATGATCCAGTAGGCAGCCCAGACCCGCCACAGGCGCTCCGGGGTGATTTCCTCCGGCTGCGTGTGCTCAGCGTCGGGCAGTCCGGCCAGATACCAGTACCAGCGCCACCAGCGCACGCACTCGTAAATTGACTCTGCAAAGATGCGCCGGTCGCGGCTGCCCCATTTACGATGCCGCTTGAAGGTGAACTCGATCACCTTGTCCGCATACCGCCGCCCGACAAAGACATCCCCCAGGGCGACAATGATTTCATCCAGCAGATGCGGCGGCAGTTTCATGCGCTGCCGATAAGCGGCGCACACCCCGCATGCAAGCCATCAACACACCTCTGTGGCACCACCTGCGATCTCCTCGGCGAGGCCGGGGATTTGCGCGAAGGTTTTGGCCGGAGTCTCGCGCAGGGCGGGCACGCGAAGACCGTCGGTGGGGAGATTTTTCAGCAGCCGATCCAAAGCCTGGCCGAACGCGGTCACAGCAGCGCCTTCTTCCTCGGCATCATGACGCAGGCCGTTGAGCAGGGCCACATGCTCGTAGCGCGACAGCCATTCCTGCGCCCGAGAGCGGTAACGCTCGATGATCAGGCTCATGAAGCTCTCCGCAGAACGCGGCTCAGACTCCCGCAGCACCTGGAAGGCCAGGCAACGCGCCACGTCGGCGGCGGCGGTGATCAGGCCCGGCTCATTCACGCCCACCTCCTCGTGCGAAAGGCTGCGGTGCCGGTGCTCGAAGTGAAAACCGAGATCCACCTGACACTGGTGTTCTCCGGGCAGATGACGGAATGCCTCGCACAGCAAGGCAATCTCCAAGCCCCAGCCACCGGGCAGGCTGAAATCCTGGAGCGCGTCCATGTCCGCCGCAAACTCGCCGGAAAGCGGGTAGCGGTAGCTATCGAGATGTTCGATGAGCGGCTTCGCCCCCAGCACATCACGGCAGGCCTGGATCAAAGGAAAGATCAGCAGGCGGGTGACGCGGCCGAACAGGCGGTCGGACACGCGACTGTAATAACCTTTGGCAAAGCGGTAGCCCATGCGCGGATGCAGCAGCGGGTAGCACAGCCGCCACAGCAAATCCCGGCTGTAGTTCAGGATGTCTGTGTCATGACTGACCACCACGCCCTTGAAACCACGCGCCTTCAGCCAGGCGATGCCCAACCAGATGTTGGACCCCTTCCCCGCATGTGCGCCGGGCAGCCCCGCGTCCGCCATGCGCTGATAGACCTGGCTCAGACGCGGTCCGTCATTCCACAAGATATGCGCCCGCTTGCCCTTCAGGTTTTGGCGGCAAAACAGCAGCGCACGATCATGCTCGGCGGCATTCATGCCGTTCATGCTCAGAACCACCTCACTGATGTGGCAGGCCTGCGAGACTTCCTCCAGGATGCGCGGCAAGGCCGGGCGCTCGCACTCGGCGTAGAGCGCAGGCAGCAGCAGCGCCACCGGCTTTTGCTCCGCCCATGCCAGCATTTCCTGCTCACGCTCGGCGCTGTCCGCGTGGGCGAGGTGGTGGAGGGTGGGCACGCGGGCGTGCTGATAAAAATCTGCCATGAAGGTCGGTGGAGACGCTCAAATACGCATCCCGCGTGATTGTGAAACGATTTTGTTCAAATCTGCGCGGCTGGATCGGCGTTGCGCGGCTCCTGCGGACGATCTTCCTCACCGTTGAGCGCCAGCGTCTCCACGTCGGGGTCGATTTCGGCGGACTCCGCCTCGATCTCGATCTCCTGCCGCCATTTGCGCGAGACCCACGGCCGTGCCAGTCCGTAGAGCAGGTAGGTCACGAAGATCACCGAGGGCATCCAGTGCCAGTTAATCACAGTGAAGGCGATGACCACAATGGTGATGAGCACCCAGTGGAAGGAGGCCTTCGTATGCCAGTTCACCGCCTTGAAGCTCGGATACTCGAGATCGCTCACCATCAGGTAGGACAGCAGCGCCATCAGCCCCGCCAGCGCGTACTTCCAGTTGCCGATTTCCTTCGCGTTACTGTCCAGCCAGATGACCAAAAGCGTCAGCGAGGAGATCACACCCGCCGCCGCCGGAATCGGACAGCCGCGGAAGCTCTTGCTGCTGCTTTTAACATCCGCCGCCGCCAGGCAGTTGAAACGCGCCAGCCGCATCGCCCCGCAGACGAGATAAACGCACGAGATCAGCCAGCCGAGGCCCTTCGGCGTGTCGATTTCCTTCAAAACAATGTCATGCACCAGCAGCGCCGGCGCCACGCCGAAGCTCACGATGTCCGCCAGCGAATCGAGCTCGCGGCCAAATGGACTTTCCGTGCCGCCCATGCGCGCCACACGGCCGTCCAGGGCGTCAAACAGGCAGGCCAGCAGGATGAACACGATCGCATAATAGTAATGCTGGTGTTCGTCGAGGTGCCTGCCGTCGAAGATTTGCAGGATGGCGACGAATCCACAGAGAATGTTGCCCGCCGTCATCAAAGTTGGCAGCACCGGGATGCGGGGTTCGTGGGCGGAAGACATGGCGGGAAAGGNNAATGACGAATGCAGAATGACGAATGTCGAATGCCGAAATGAGACATAACTCCTTCTCCGGCTACATGGTGAAGGTGTAAATGTAGATCTTCCCCTCAGCAGGAGCGATGCCCGCCCAGCCATGAATCCGCCCAGTGATTTTCTGCGGGCTGAAGAGCTTGAGCGTGGGGAACGAGCCGGGATCGAGCCACCAATCGGGCTTTTGTTTCGGCTTCGCATACTCGGGCATCAAGTCAGGCGTCTTCATCAGCGCCATCAGCTTGGTCCAGGCCGGTATCTCATCCGGCGCGACGGTTAAAACATAGAATGCACGGAAATCTGACGGCCCCAGGACTCCGTCCCCGATCTGCTCTTCGAGGAAGCTGGCATCCAACAGAGGGCCGGGCAGCGGCATGTGCTTGGTGATCATCGCCGTCATGATCCTGACACGCTCTTCCTTGGCTCCAGTCAGTTCAAAAACGGGCTGCTGGGGAGAGCGTGCTGGCCTACAGGCACTCATCAAACAAACGAGGAGCAAAAGGCAGATTCTCATCACAAATTCGGTTAGCTGGAGTGGAGCGTGTGAACAAACACGACACAAGTCGAAAACCTGGAGGGATGACGCAGCAACAGCAGCGGCCTCACGGCTTGCATTGACTGGTTTTGCCGTTATGGCAGAAATCGAGCGTTTAGAATCATTCAAAAAGCCCCGTCACGCTTCCCGCCATTCGTCATTCCGCATTCGACATTCGTCATTTTTCCCCCATGCCCTCCGAACTTCCGCCGTTGAACGGCGACATGACCATGAGCCAGGTGCTCCAGGCTTATCCTGGGGCGCAGCGGGCGTTGTTTGCGCGTTATCACATCGGCGGCTGCCGCAGTTGTGGCTTCCAGCCCGGTGAAACGCTCGCGCAAGTGTGCGAGCGGAATGAGAACATCCCCGTGGCCGAAGCCATCGCACACATCCAGGAGAGCCACCAGGGCGATGCCTCGCTGCAAATCTCCCCGCACGATTTCGAACAGCTCCGCCGTGCCGTTCCTGACATCGTCGTGCTGGATGTCCGCACCCGCGAGGAGCATGAGGCCGTGAAACTTCCCGGTGCCCGTCTGCTCACCCAGGAACTGGTGCAGGAGATCTTCACCAGCGGCGACAAGACGAAAACACTCGTGCTCTACGACCACACCGGCTCCCGTTCGCTCGACGCGGCGGCCTATTTCATCGGCCACGGTTTTGCGGAAACCAAATGCCTCAGCGGCGGCATCGACGCCTACAGCCAGGAGATTGATCCTTCCCTGCCCCGCTATCGTATCGAAATCGAAGCCTGATTCCCTCTCATGGACGAAGCCACCCTCCAGCAAGCGCTCACCAACACGCAAAACCTCGGCGAAATGCCCGATGCCGACGCCGTCGGCACAGTCGGCAGCCCGGACTGCGGCGACATGGTGCGCCTGTGGATCAAATACAAGGACAAGGACGGCCAGAAGGTCATCGACAAGGCCAGCTTCCAGAGTTTCGGCTGCCAGACGGCCATCGCCGTCGCCAGCATCGCCACCGAGCTGATTCGCGGCAAGACGAAGACCGAGGCTCTCTCCATGTCAGCCGAAGAACTCAGCCAGCCGCTCGGCCCGCTGCCGCCGATGAAGATTCACTGCGGTCAGATGGTCGAAGGCGCGCTGCGTGCGGCTCTTGAGGCAGAGGGCAAAGAGCCAAGGGCGGAGAGTCCAGAATCCAAACCGCAAACCGATCAAAGTCGCACTCTCGCCGATGCCTTGAACCTCGCTGGCAAAACCCAGGGCAAAATCAAAGTCATCCTCACCTCATAAAACGCGTCCTTTTTGTTTATCTCTTCGCCCTCAGCTCTTAGCCCTTAGCTTTCCCCCATGCACTCCTCCCTCGAACTCAAACGCGAAGTCGAAGCCGTTCAAATCCCCAGCGGCGACATGATCACTCTGCCCATCGGCATGAAGGTCATCATCACCCAGTCCCTCGGCGGCACCTACACCGTGGCCA
>DNXB01000082.1 GCA_003506995.1 Verrucomicrobiales bacterium | reverse complement strand
CCGATTGACGGACTACACTAGACGACGTGCAGGCTGGCTTTGGCCCGCCTGAACCTTGGAAGGTTGGATAGCAGCTTCAGATGGACCATCAATCACGTCTTCACCCCTTATGAAACCCGTTTTCCTGTTCCTCACTTTCCTGCTCGGCATGGCTCATGCAATCGAGTCGGACGTTTGCGTCTATGGCGGCACTTCTGGCGGCGTCATCGCTGCCGTCGAAGCAGCACGCCTCGGCAAGAAGACCGTGCTGATCGAATCCACCCACCGTCTCGGCGGCATGAGCAGCGGCGGCCTCGGCATGACGGACAATGGCTCCACCGACACCATCGGCGGGCTGTCGCTGGAGTTTTATCAGCGCGTGTATCAGTTCTACCTCAAGCCGGAGAACTGGAAGTTTCAGAAGCGCGCGAACTACCTCGCGTGGCTGCCGAAGATTTGGGGTGTGGATGGTCCACGCATGGAGGAGATCAGGGCGCAGTTCCTCTTTGAGCCACGCGCGGCGAAGGCGGTCTTCGATGACATGGCGCGCGAGGCCGGTGTGCAGGTCGTGTTTGGCGAGCGGCTGGATTTGAAGAAGGGCGTGGTCAAGGAAGGCCAAAGAATCGTCAAGATCGTCATGGAGAGCGGGCGCGAGTTCGCGGCGAAGGTCTTCATTGATGCCAGCTATGAAGGCGATCTCATGGCGAAGGCGGGGGTGAGCTACATCGTCGGGCGTGAGCCGAACTCGAAGTATGGCGAGACCTTGAACGGCACCTTCCCCTTCACGCCAGCACCCTTTCCGAAGATCAGCCCCTATGTCATCGCGGGTGATCCCAAAAGCGGGCTGCTGCCGCGTGTGGCAGCCCAGCCACCCGCGCCTAAGGGCAGCGGCGATCATCGTGTGCAAGGCTACAACTTCCGCGTCTGCCTCACCGATGTTCCCGAGAACCGCGTGCCCATTGAAAAGCCCGCCAGCTACAATCCGCTCGACTACGAACTGCTCGCCCGGTACATCGCCACGATGAAGGACGTGAGGCCAGGTCCGGCCAAGCACGCAGCCGTGGGCCTGCGCGGCAAGGGTGGAAACCTGGGCATCAGCTTTCATCTGGTGCCGAACCGCAAAACCGACTCCAACAACGGCAGCGAGTTCGGCAGTGACGTCTATGGCCCCTGCTACGAGTGGCCGGAAGGCGACCACGCGAAGCGCGAGCAGCTTTTCAAGTTCCACAAAGATTACACGCTCGGCCTGCTCTGGTTTCTCGGTCACGATGAGCGCCTGCCCATCGAGGTGCGCACCGAGATGCAGCGCTGGGGACTCGCGAAGGATGAGTTTGCCGACACCGGCCATTTCCCGCACCAAATCTACGTCCGCGAGGCCCGCCGCATGATCAGCGACTACGTCGTCACCGAGCACGACGCCAAAGGCGGACCGCGCGCCGAGGATGGTGTCGCGTTGGCCTCGTATCCGCTCGATTCACACGGCGTGACGCTCTACGTCGATGAAACCGGCCTGCTGCATCGCGAGCGCGGCTTTATCGTCGGCGGTGTCACCCCGTTTCCGATCAGCTACCGCTCGCTGAGGCCCAAGGCGGGCGAGTGCGAAAACCTGCTCGTCGTGAGCTGCCTCAGTTCATCGCATGCAGCGTATGGCAGCGTGCGCATGGAGCCGGTCTTCATGATGGTAGGCCACGCGGCGGGCGCGGCGGCAAACATCGCCATCGAAAAGGGCGTCAGCGTGCAAAACGTTCCGTATGCGGCCCTGCGCGAGGTTTTGCTGAAGGAGAAACAAATCCTCGAAAAGCCCAAAGCCGTCGTGGCATCTGCGGCGGACACAAAAGAGCAAACAGCCGCCGACGTGAAAAAGCTCGTCGAGCTGCGAATCGCCGAATCCGCCGACTACTGGCTCCAAAACGCCCAAAAAGGCCGGAACTGCGATGGCATGCACGTCCAGGCCCTGCTCATGAAGATGGCGGCCCACTTTGAACCCGTGAGCACATTCGCCGATGCGCTGCGGGTTCTCGCCGCACACAAAGTCCTCGCCTCCGCCGCCTACTGGCAGGAACGCGCCACCGCCGACCACAAATGCAGCGGCGACAATGTCCGCACGGTCATTCGGAACTTTGTCGGGCTCGCGAAATAGCGGCCAGGCGGATTTTTCGCCCTCGCAAATGAATAGGCCACGCCGACTGCGGCGGACCGGGCTTTGAGATGAAGGAACCCGCTGTCCGCATCGTTGATCTCTCTGCCGATGGGCTGGCCGAGGAGCTGGAGGTCGATGTGCTGCGTGAAGGTTTTGTGCATGAACTCACCGTCACCTGCGCACGTTCCACCGAAAATGAAAGGCCCGCGCCTCAAGCCGTCCATTTCACTTTGAACAAGATTCCCACTCGCCCATGAACCGCCGTCACATCCTCATTCTTGCCGCTGCCGTGCCGTTGGCGGCGCGAGCCTTGCCCTTTGATCCGAATGTCATCAGCAGACTGAGCTTGGATGGCAAGCCAAGGTCGCTTGCGATCCGGCAGGGCGCGGAGGTGTGGCTGGGTTATGATTTGGAAAGGGCCACAGTGTTCAAGACCTGGCAGGCTCCGGTGGGCAAACCTGGCTTGATCAAGGCGGGCTTTGCGACACGCTCGGCGGGCGAGGCTTGGTTTACGGACCAGACGGATGATAGCTGGCAATTGCGTCGTGGCGGGCAGACGCTGCCGGTGAAGGTTCGTTACCTCGGCTGCAGTCATCGTGAGAAGCACATCGAGCTGACATGGGAACTGCTGCATGAGACTGGCGCATTGAAACTGCATGAGCGCATCCCGCTGGCTGCCGCGCCTGCGGCAGACCGCGTGGCGCGTGAACTGCGGGTAGAATCACTCGCAGATGGAGAAGAACTCCTGCCGCCCGCCGCGATGCGAAAGGCGTGGAAGATCACCCACGAATCAAAAGCCACCGCAACTTCGCTCACAGGCACGGCACCTCATCGCTTCACCCTTCCATGAATCACGCTTTTCATCGATTCCTCGCTCTCACGTTGTGGATTTCCGCAACGACCTCGCTCGCCGCCGAGCTTTCTCCAGGTCTCGATCTGCCTGCGACGATGATTTTCTCCAAAGGGCCGAATGAGTATGCGGGAGATGCGCTGGAGATCACGAAGGGGCGTGGATCGAACATCGGATGGTATGTGCAGGCGGGAAAGCAGGAGGAGGTCGAGGTCTTCATCGAGTATGCCTGCGAGAAGCCGCTGGATCAGGCCTACCAGCTTTCCTTCGACGGGAAGGACAGCTTCTGGGAAGTGCCTGTGACCCAAAAGGGCGAGTGGGCACGCGCGAAGCTGGGCACGTTTCAAATGCGCGCCGGACTGCCGGTGTTGGTCATGCTCGTGCCGCCATCGAACCGCAAATACGATCACCCGCTGCGCTTTCGGAAGCTGGTGCTGCGCGGCAGGACGGCGGGCAATCTCGCGCTCATCAGCATCCCGGCAGAGCCAGCCGCACCCGTTGCCACACCTGGATTTGGGCAAAAGCTCGACGCACTGCACCCGGCGCTGGAAATGAGTGATCTGCGTGATGAATCTCTCACGATGCGCATCAGCGGCATGGCGATGCGTGGGAAGCGCGAGCTGCTTTTCACCACCTGGGACGGCGATTTGTTTTCATTGGATCTGGATGCGATTCCTGCCAAAGGGCCGCAACCGTTCCGCCGCATCGCGCAGGGACTCTCGGAGCCGATGGGACTGGTCATTGCCGATGGGCGCATCTTCGTCACCGAGAAAAACGAGGCCACCGAGCTGATCGACGCGGATGGCGACGGCGCCTTCGAGACCTATCGCTGTGTGTCGCATGACTGGCCCTGCACGATGGATTCTCACGAATACTTGTTCGGCGCGGTGATGCAGGACTCGCATCTCTATTTCTCCTCCAGTGTGGCGATGGGCACACGCGGCGGCGACAACCGTCAGGCACCTCTGCGTGGCAGCGCGGTCAAGGTGCATGTGGATACGGGCAAAACGGAGATTGTGGCCGGTGGTTTGCGCACGCCGGATGGCATCGGCCTCGGGCCACGCGGCTCCATCCTCATCACGGACAACCAGGGTGAATGGCTCCCCGCCGACAAGCTCATTCATTTGCAGCCGGGCGCTCATTACCAATTTCGCAGCCGTGCGCCGTGGCATCCTCTGGATCACATGGAGCCGACACCGCCCGCTGTCTGGCTGCCGCATGGCGAGATCGCGAACTCGCCCACCGCGCCGTTTCTGCTGCCGTCGAGCTGGGGGCCGTATGCGGGCCATGTGTTGTTTGGAGATGCAACCTTCGGCGGCCTGCAGCGCGCTTTTTTGGAAGAAGTGGACGGTGTCATGCAGGGCGCGGTGTTTCCTTTCTCGCAGGGCTTTCGTCATCTCTTCCACCGCTTCGAGTTTACACCCGAGGGCGAGCTTTTCGCGGGCGGCATCGCACGCGGCAGTGACAAGGAGTTCATCCATCGTGTGAGCGGCCTCACTCTCATTCGTTACACCGGGAAAGCGGTGTTTGAGCCGCTGGCCGCACGATTGAAGTCGAATGGATTGGAGGTGGAGTTCACTCAGCCGCTCAAAGATGGCAGTGGTTGGAGTCCGGCGGGCTATCACGTCACGCAGTGGGGCTATCAAGGCACCCAGACCTATGGCGGACAAAAAGTCAGGCATCGTCTCGCTGAAGTGCGCTCCGCCACGGTGTCGGCAGATCGTCGCCGTGTCTTTTTGGAGCTGCCCGGCATCATCACCGGGGAGGTCGTTCATGTGCGTCTGCCGCAATCTCTCACGTCAGAGTCCGGCCTGCCGCTGTGGGCGGGCGATGTGTGGTTCACGGTCAATCGCATCCCTAAAGATCGTCCAGGCGAGGTGCGCCCGGCCCCGCCAGAAGCGCTCGCAGTCACCAAGCCGCATTTCAAATTCTCCAAAGACGACGCCGGACGTGTGCTCTACCAAAACTTCTGCGCCGCCTGCCATAGCCTCAATGACACGAAGCTCGTCGGCCCAACCTTCAGCGGTCTCGCTGGCTCGAAAAAGAAAGTGCGCGATCCAGCCACGGGCAAGACGAGCGAGGTGAAAGCCACCGCCGACTACCTGCGCCAGTCCATCCTCGAACCCAACGCGCTGCTCGTGGAAGGCTACCCTGAGAACCTCATGCCGCCCATCGGCGCGATCCTCACCCCGGCGCAGATCGACGCGCTCGTGGACTACATCGTGAAAGCCTCCAAGACCCAAAAGAAGTGATCAGAACTATGAAGCTCCCCATCAAACTCGCCCTCATCACCCTCCTCATTCCCCAGCTCACCTTCGCGCTGGACCCTGAGGAGACACGCCTCGGCTTTGTCGCACTCTCGGACGGCAAGACCTTCGACGGCTGGAAACAGGACGGCAACTGGGAGATCCAGGACGGTGCTTTTGCGCGTGTGCGGCCCAAGGGATCGCTGACCTATGAGAAGCAACTGGTGCCCGATGACTTCGAGCTGCGCTTTGAATGGAAGGTCTCCGCACTCTGCAACAGTGGCGTCTATTACCGCCCAGGTCAGGTCGAGTATCAGATCCTGGATGACGCCCATCCCGGTCACGGCGACAACCCACGCCAGTCCGCCGCCTCCATCTTCTTTTGCATGGGGCCGAGCAAGCGTGCCACCAAACCCGTCGGCGAGTGGAACACCGCCCGCATCATCTGCAAAGGCAGCGTCATCGAGCATTGGCTCAATGAGCAGCGCGTCATCTCCTTTGACTACACCGATCCGAAATGGGCGGCGGAAGTGGAACTGCTGACAATTCGCGGCGGCGACCTCACCGGGCGCGGCGGCAAGCTCTCGCTCCAGGATCACGGCCACGATGTGGCCTTTCGCAACCTGCGCATGCGCACCATCCCGGCGGATGAAAAACTCACGCCTGATCCCGACTTCAAACCGCTGCCAGTCACCGGCGAGGCGCTGGAAAAAGAGCAGGCCCGTGTGCGCGGCATGTTGGAAAAAGCCAAGAAGCCCGAAGTGCCTGCCAAAAAGTAGAACGAACTTCCAAGTTCGTATTCAATTTGAGCAACACATCCAGAGAACGAACTCGGAAGATTCGCGGGTATTCGCGCTCATTTGCGGCCATTCGCGTTGGAAAAACCGCTCATGCCTTCAATTCTCAACGCGAATGGTCGCGAATATCCGCGAATGAGCACGAATAAATGCCCCCTCCTGAACAGCTACCTCGCAAGTTAGTCCTACACTGATCACCCGCCATGAACCGCCGCCATTTTCTCACCACCGCCGCTTCCAGCCTCGCCCTCGCTTCACACGCCGCAGAATCTGCGCGTCAATGGCGCGTGGTCGTGCTCGGCAACAAGGGCAGCTACGGCCACAGCCTCGACACCATGTGGCTGAAGGTTCCTGGAACAGAAGTCGTCGCCGCTTCTGATCCTGATCCGAAGAAGCTGGAAGCCGCCTTGAAGGAGCTGAACATCACGCAGGGCTTTGCTGATTATCACGACATCGCCAAGGCGAAGCCCGACATCGTGGCCATAGGGCCAGCGATGGGCCTGCACCGCGACATGGCCGTCGCCGCAGCAGCCTCCGGTGCCAAAGGCATCTACCTGGAAAAGCCCTTCTGCCGCACGCTTGCCGAGGCGGATGAAATCATCGCTGCCTGCGAGAAGCATGGCGTGAAGCTCGCGCTCGCCCATCGCAATCGCTGGCATCCGACACTGCCGGTCGTCAAAAAGCTGGTGGCGGAAGGTGTGATCGGCCGCCTGCTCGAACTTCGCGGTCGCGGGAAAGAAGACCGTCGCGGCGGCATGGAAGACCTCTGGATTCTCGGCTCGCATGTCCTCAATCTCGGCGTGTTCCTGGC
>DNXB01000187.1 GCA_003506995.1 Verrucomicrobiales bacterium | reverse complement strand
CCAGTCCTACCGCCTCGTTCTGAAGAACCGCACGCCCATGCCGCTGGAGATTGGCGTTGGGGTGGACGGCAAAGATTTGGAAACGGGCAGGGCTGCCTCATGGCGGCGTGGTGGACTGCAGATCAAGCCGCGTGGCACGCTGTCGCTGGAAAAATCGGCGCAAGGCCCGCTGCTGTTCAAGGCGGTGAGCGGCCACGGGGTGCTGTTTGACACAAGTCCGCAGGGACGCGCTGGTTTGATCCAGATCGCGGTTTATCTGGCGGCTGATGCGCCGAGTGTCGGTCCAGAAAAGCTGCGGGCCAGTCAGATCGCGCCGCTGGGCTTGCTGCCGCTGGGCGCTCCTGAGCAGTATCGTTGAGGCTTGCCGCTTGTGGGGATCGGATGCGGTGTTTAAATTGAGCCTTGTCCATGTTTCGCTTTCTGCGCCGTCTTCTGCTCTTTGTGACGACCAGCTTTCTGCTGGCCGGGGCGGTGTATGTGAGCACAGACGCCTTTCGCGAGCGCTGGCATGGATTTGTGACAGGAGAACTGCTGCGTCTGGGGGTGCATCTGGACTTTGCCTCCCTAACGATCAACCCCTTTGGTGGTCTGGTGGCGCGTGAGGTGAAGATTTACAATGACACCACCCACCAGCACCTCGTGGCGGCGGTTGACCGGATGAATCTGGGCCTGAATTATGGCCTGCTGGTGGAAGGCCGGGTGAAGATCGACTCGGTGGAGCTGGAG
Source organism: Verrucomicrobiales bacterium (assembly GCA_003506995.1). Lineage (GTDB taxonomy): Bacteria > Verrucomicrobiota > Verrucomicrobiia > Verrucomicrobiales > Verrucomicrobiaceae > Prosthecobacter. The sequence goes on along the minus strand of DNXB01000187.1, from coordinate 2,660 downwards.
CAGGCCGGCCTGGCGCTGCCGGTGGATCCGGCTCGCCCTGATCTCACCGTGGTGGAGTTGCGAGGTCTCAACGCTCGGATCTTCCTGGATGAGGACCGCCTGGACATCCGGCATGCGGAGGGGGTGCTGGCGGGGCTGCGCATCTCGATCAGCGGAATGCTGAAACTCCCGGAGACCGGGGATGAAAACCCCGACAAGCCCAGGCTCAGCGCCATGCAGCGGCTCAGCCTGATGCGTGACCACCGTGTCAAGATTCAGCAAGGGCTGGACTGGCTGGCGCGCTTTCACTCCGCTGCGCCACCAGTCCTGAATGTGAAAGTCTCCGGCGATCTGGATCTGCCTCAGGAACTCAGGGCGGAGCTTTCGCTTCAGGCGCAAGGCTTGGAATATGGGGACTACGTCTGGAAGGAAGTGGTGGCGGAGGCGGAGTATGAGGGAGGCTTCATCGACCTGAAGCGGCTGCATCTGCGGGATCATCTGGGTGTGCTGGATGCCACGGCCACCTGGCACATGGGGGCCGATCGTGTGCGTTTCCGGCTGACTTCGAGCGGAGATCTGCCCGGACTGGCGCGGGCGTTTTTCGACAATGACCAGCTCCACGAGGTGGTCTTTTATGAGGCACCGCATCTGGCCTTGGAAGGCAGTTTATTCGTCGGCAAAACCAAGCCTGAGGGCATGGTGCCTGCGGAGGTAACCGGACGTCTGGATTGTGGGCGCTTCGGCAGTCGTGGTGAAATCTTTGACTCGCTCAGCCTGAGCCTCGGCGCGACGCCCGAAGGCTTTTTCGCGCGCGATGTGATGCTGAAGCACAAGACGGGCACCCTCGCGCTGAACGTCATGAATCACCGCGCGCAGGGCTTTAAATACGAGGTGAGGCTGGGCATGGATCCGACGGTGTTTCTGCCCTTTGTGATGCTGCCGAAGACGCGCGAGGTGATCCAGCGGTTCAGTTTTGATGAAACCTCGTTCATCGACGTGCGGTTGTCCTGTGCCGGTGCCAAGGCAAACCTGCGTGAGTGCCCCAGCTCCGGCCACGGCATCGTGCGCAATTTTCGCTACAAAGGCGTGTTCTTTGAGTCGGTGGAGATGGACCTGGCCTTGCTGGGAGACATCCAAAACTACACCAACATCCGCGCCAGGCGTCCGGATGGGCCGGCGCAGGCGGAGTTTGTCTTTGTGAATGATGCGGACGACGCCAAGTGGCTGCGTCTCGTGAACGTGCATTCTGAGGCGGACGCGAACGGCATCCTGCGCGCCTTCGCGCCGAAGACCGCCGATCACATCGAGCGTTACCGTTTTTCTCCCGGCACGGAGGTACGGGTGAACGGCACACTCGGCTTCAAGAACAACCCCCAGTTCAACGACTATCGTGTCACCTTCAACAATCCGGTGGGTGGCGCCCATTATGTGCTGTGGAACGAGGACTATCCGATCAACGCCCCAGACGGCGAGGTTCGCATCGTTGGCAATGTTTTGAACTTCGATGTCAAAGGCCGCCTCTTTGGCGACACGCTCAGTGTGACCGGGGCGGTGGACCTGACACAGGGCGTGCAGAGCTACGATGTGCGGGCAAAGGCTGGCCGCTTTCCCTATGAGGTGTTTGGTAAAAAGCTCCCTTTTGAAAACGTCAACGCCGTCGTCCGCAACCGTGGTGGCAACGTGGATTTTGACGTTGCCGCCAGCGTGCTCGGCGGTGGCGTGACCCTCAAAGGCGGGCTCAATGAGAACCACGATCCAGACACCTATGACGGCGAGATGCGCATGAATGCCCTGAGTTTCCAGCGTTTTGCCCAGGTGTACTCCCCTGGCGATGAAAGCATCGGTGACATCAGCGGCCATTTCAAATTCACCGGGCGCATGGACGACTGGCGGGCGCTCAAGGGCGGCGGCGTGCTCATCATCGTGAATGGCAACCTGCTCGCGCTGCCTGTGCTCGGTCCGTTGACACCGGTCATCGGCGCCATCCTGCCCTCACCAATCAAGGGCTACAACATCGCCAAGCGGGCCAGTTGCACTTTCGATGTTTCAGACGGTTTCATCATCACCAAAAATCTGGAGGCTGAGTCGAGTTCCTATCGCATCATGGCGTCAGGCAACATCGACTTCATCCGCGACGACCTCGACTTCAATGCCGAGGTAAGCGTGCGCGGGATCACCGGCCTCGTGTTCTTTCCGGTCACCAAGCTGCTGGGTTACAAGGGATCCGGCACCATCAGCAACACGAAATGGTCCCCGCGCATCTTCGGCGGGGGCAACAAGGACGAGCGCAGACCTCCCACGGAAATGGAGCTGCGAGAAGCGCAAAGAATCGGTGGCAATCCGACGCAGCCTGCCGCTGCGCCGCCGCCGAAGCGCCGGGCGCTGTTCGGCAACTGAGTGATCAATACCCGAGCCAGGGCCCAAGCCACTTCTCGGCTTCCTCAATCGTCTGGCCTTTGCGCTTCGCGTAATCCTCGACCTGGTCTTTGGCCAGGACGCTGATGCCGAAGTAATGCACATCAGGATGGCTGAAGTAGAGACCGCTGACGGCGCTGCCGGGATGCATGGCCATGCTTTCGGTGAGCTCGACGCCGGTTTTCGCAGTGGCATCAAGGAGATCGAAGAGGATGGGCTTCTCGGTGTGATCGGGCTGTGACGGATAGCCGGGCGCGGGACGGATG
>DNXB01000646.1:2673-4304 GCA_003506995.1 Verrucomicrobiales bacterium | reverse complement strand
GTGGTCGAAAACGTCGAGCGCAACATTGCCAAAGGTCTCGCGCCGCGTGAAGCCTCCATCCAGGCCATGAAAGAGGTCAGCGGGGCCGTCATCGCCGTCGCGCTCGTGCTGTGCGCTGTGTTCATTCCCACCGCCTTCGTCAGCGGTATCACGGGTCAGTTTTATAAGCAGTTCGCGCTCACCATCGCCGTCTCCACAGTCATCTCGGCCTTCAATTCGCTCACACTCAGCCCCGCGCTTTGCGCCCTGCTGCTGCAGCCGCATGGTGCCAAGACCGACTGGCTCACCAAGCTCATCAATTTCTTGTTCGGCTGGTTCTTCCGCCTCTTTAACAAGGTCTTCCAGTTTGGCTCCGATGTGTATGCCGGACTTGTGCGCAAACTCATCCGCTTCGCGTTGTTCGTGCTGATCGGCTACGGCGGCCTCGTCTTCCTCACGGGCAAGGTGTTTGAGGCCGTGCCTTCCGGCTACATCCCATCGCAGGACATGGGCTACGCCATCGTGCTTGTGCAGCTTCCGGATGCCGCCGCCTTCGAGCGCACTGACGCCGTCGTGCGCCGCATGGACGCCATGGCGCGGGAGATTCCCGGCATCGCTCACACCTTCGCCATCTCGGGTTATTCCTCCATTTTGCAGGCGAACCAGCCCAACGTCGGCGCAGCCTTCCTCGTCTTCGACGACTTCACGAAGCGTGGCGATCCCTCGCTCAAAGGCGACCGTCTGCTGGCCACAATCCGCCAAAAATTTGCCACCATCCAGGAAGGCCGCGTGCTCGTGTTACCACCGCCCGCGCTGCGCGGTCTCGGCAATGCCGGCGGCTTCAAAATTCAGGTGCAGGACCTCAACAACGCCGGTCTCGACGCTCTCGAAGCTGCCACGCAGAAGCTTCTCGCCGCTGCGCAAAACGAGCCGGGCCTCATCTCTCTCGTCACCGGCTTCCGCGCCCGCACGCCGCAGTTCAAGCTCGAGATCAACCGCGCCCAGGCGAAGACGATGGGTGTCTCGCTCGCTGATTTGAACGAGGCGCTGCAAGTCTATCTCGGCTCCGTCTATGTGAACGACTTCAACCTCTTTGGCCGCACCTACCAGGTCACCGCGCAGGCTGATCCCATGTTCCGCAAAGACCCCGCCGACGTCTCCCGCATCAAGATCCGCAATCAAACCGGCGACATGGTGCCGCTCGGTGCCCTTGTGAAAGTCATCAAGACCGGCGGCGCCGACCGCGTGCAGCGCTACAACCTCTACTACTCCGCCGACATCAATGGCAACACCCTCCCCGGCGTCAGCTCCGGCCAGATGATCGAAAAAATCGAGCGACTCGCCAAGAAGCATCTCCCCACCGGTTTCGCCATCGAGTGGACCGATCTGACCTACCAGCAGATCCTATCGGGCGACACGCTCATGTACATTTTCCCGCTGTGTGTCATCTTCGTCTTCCTCGTGCTCGCCGCGCAGTATGAGAGCTGGAGCATGCCCATTGCCATCATCCTGATCGTGCCGATGTGCCTGCTCTCCGCGCTCCTCGGCGTGTGGCTGCGCGCACAGGACAACAACATCTTCACGCAGATCGGATTGGTGGTGCTCGTCGGCCTCGCGGCCAAAAATGCCATCCTCATCGTCGAATTCGCCAA
>DNXB01000646.1:0-2642 GCA_003506995.1 Verrucomicrobiales bacterium | reverse complement strand
GCGTCAGGCGCTCGGCACCGCCGTGTTCTACGGCATGATCGGCGTCACCGTTTTTGGTTTGCTGTTCACGCCCGTGTTTTATGTCATCCTCCGCGCCATTGTCGAACGCCGCGAGCGCAAGCAGCCTCCAGCTCATCAAGACTCCACCACTCCAGCACTCCATGCGGCCCACTAAATCACTCCCGCTGCTTCTTTGCGTGCTTTCGAGCTGCACCGTCGGTCCGAAGTTCCTCAAGCCGCAGCCGAAGATGCCTGCGGACTACGCTTCCAAATCCTCCAACGCCACCGCCGTTTCCTCGACCTGGTGGCGCAGGCTCAACGACAGCATGCTGAACAACCTCATCGCGCAATCCACCGAGCAAAACAAAGACCTCGCCGTCGCCAAATCGCGTTTGCTCGAAGCTCGTGCCTTGTGGCGCGAGGCGCAGTTCGACTTCGCGCCCACCGTCACTGCCAGCGGCACTTATGACACGACCTTGCTCGGTAACTCCATGAATGCCGCTTTCCGAGGTCGCACCGTCGATACTTGGCGCACCGGCTTCGACGCCGATTATGAGCTCGACTTCTTCGGACGCGTGCGCAGTTCCGTGAAGGCCGCCAAAGCCACCAGCGCCGCTGCCGAGGCTAACGTGCAGGATCTCCTTAACACGCTACAGGCCGAGGTCACCATCAACTACCTCGAACTTCGCGGTGCCCAGGCGCAACTCAACGTCGCCCGTGAAAACGCGGGCAATCAATCCGAAGCCCTGCGCATCGCCGAAGCCTCCCTCAAAGGCGGACGCGGCACTCAACTCGATGTCGCACGCGCCAACGCCCTCTTAAATGCCACGCAGGCGCAAATCCCCACTTACGAGGAAAGCGTCGCCAAAGCCATCCACCGCATCGCCGTGCTCTGCGGTCGCAATCCTTCCGAACTGCGTCCCCAGCTCCAAAAAGCCCTCAAACAGCCCGCCGTGCCCGCCAGCGTCGCGATTGCCAAACCCGCCGAATTGCTGCGCCTCCGCCCCGACATCCGCATCGCCGAAAACGCTCTCGCCGCCGAGACCGCGCGAGTCGGCATCGCCACCGCCGATCTCTTCCCACGCGTCACCTTCGGCGGACGCCTCAGCCTCGAAGGCCAGACCCTCGCCAGCCTCAATCAATATGGCTCGAACGCCTACAGCTTCGGTCCACGCATCAGTTGGGCCTTCCTGAACCTCGGTCGCGTGCGCCAGCAGATCAAAGCCGCCGGACATCGCGCCGATGCCGCTCTCTCGACCTATGAGCAAACCGTCCTCCTCGCCCTAGAAGAGGTCGAAAACGCTCTCACCAGCTACGACCGCGAGCGCGTCCGCCTGCGTCATCTCGAAGCCAGCGCCGCCAGCGCCCGCGAAGCCGCCACTTTAGCCCGCCAGCGCTACCAAGACGGTGTCGCCGACTTCCTCACCGTCCTCGACGCCGAACGCGTCGCCCTCGCCGCCCAAAACGACATCGTCCTCAGCCGCACCAGAGCAACCGCAGCCTGGGTCCGCATCTACAAGGCGATGGGCGGTGGGAATTGAAGTATCGGGGCCATTCCTGGCCCCATGAGAGGCTCAATCCGCAAAAGGCAGCCGTCGCAGTCTCACGCGATGTCCCGAGATGGTAAGCAGGGTGCCAGCGGTCAAATCGGCCTCGGCGAGGGCCAAGGCCGCACAAACATGATCGCGGGCTGTCGCGTCGAATTCATTGTCCATCCGCAGCAGCACCACGCTGGGACCACTGTCTTTGGTCGTGTAGAGCAACTGCGGGAAATCCAAGTCCTGAGTCAGCACCACATGCCCGTGCTCCCTTGCCCAGCGCATCAGTTCTGTGTCAGGCGCGTTACACTCCCCGACGTTGGACCAGTGCTGGGCTTCCCAGCCATGAGATGACAGCAGGGGAACCCAGTCCGGGCTCAGATTCATATCCACCAGCAGCTTCATGCCGCTGAAAGCGCCAGCTCTTCATCATCCACTCGCAGGGCCGCATAGCCCAGGCAGGCATCAATGTCCGCCGACTCCAGATAAGGGTAAGCCTCCAGGATCTGCGGCACCGTGCGCTGGTTGGCGAGCTGTCGCAGCACGTTCGCCACCGTGACACGCATTCCACGGATGCAGGGTTTTCCCGACATGACGGCAGGATCAAGAGTGATGCGTTCCAGATTCATGAGGTCGAGGTTAAACACGGACCGGATTTTTGCAATCCCGTCCTCAGTCGCACAAAAGCCATCGCTGCCTGGGTGAGGATTCACAAGGCGATGGGTGGCGGTGCGTGACACCAAAGTGGTCCGCACAGTCCTCTGTGCGGCGTGCCGAATTTTATCCCCAGCTCCATGCCAGGAAAAGGCGCTTTGAAACGGCGACCTGTCGTTCTGCGAAACTCATGAGCTTTTGATGACTTTCAGGAATGCGGTACGCCTCACAGAGGACTGTGCGGTCCACTACTGTATGTTGGTTTTACATCCTGTTTTACCTGGTAAATTGGCTTTTTGAACACTATTTATTTGCATTTTATACATCTGGTTTATACTGTCAGTGCCGCCCCGCTTCGGGTTACAGCGGCCATTCCCATGAGCGCTGACAAAACTTGGACTCACACTTCGGTTCCCCATCTCTACAGGCATAGCAACGGAACGTATTACG
>DNXB01000397.1:4673-6666 GCA_003506995.1 Verrucomicrobiales bacterium | reverse complement strand
TACTCCCCCAAGGCACCCACTCAGAACAGCGAAGAGTCCTATAAATCGATCCTCATTCTTGCGACTGTAACAGCAGCCATTGCATCTTGTGTGCCCAAAAAGGGCATGCTGTCCAAACCTAGGACGGAACGCTGAACACTTCTTGTGCCTCCCCGATTTCATTCACAGACACAATCACTCCATCATCATGAACGCCAACGAACGACTCGCCGAGATCGAAGCTGAAATCAAAGGCAGCGCGCAGCGCCTCAAAACTCTGCATGACGAACGCACCGTCGCGCAGTCTCGACCGGAACCGCTGACAACGGCCCATCCATTGCTCGCCGCCGAGAGCATCAAGCCGCGGTCTTTCTGCCTTGTCGCTCAGGGTGATTCCTGGTTCGATTATCCCGGCCAGGACTTGATCAACTGGCTGCGAGATCGTCATGGCCATCAAATCGATAACATCGCCGTCGCTGGCTCGACCCTCAATGACATCGTGTATGGCAAGGTGCCGAAGAATTGGCTCGGCATTCCCCAGTCCCACGACACTAGCCGCAGCGCGGAACTCATCAACTTGATCGCCAAGAAACGACCGGACGGAGTGCTCCTTTCGGGCGGGGGCAATGACATCGCCGGCCCCGAGTTCTTTACCTTCGTGAACAACGCCTTGTCAGGATTGGGCAACCCGAACAAGGAGGTGCTCGACGGCGTGGTGGCAGAGACCTTCACCAAAGCCTACACCGACCTGCTCGGTCTGATCCTGGAGAAGGCACACCAGATGGGCATGCTGAAGATGAAGGTGTTCGTGCATGGCTACGACCACCCTTTCCCGGACGGGCGCGGCTTCACTGCCTTCAACTTCGTTGGCCCGTGGTTCCACGACAGCTTCAACAAGAAAAACTATCCCTACGACCCCAGCGGCCCCGACGCTGCCGCACAGCTCAAGGCGCGCCGCGACATCGTGGCAGCCTTCATCGACAGCTTCAACATCATGCTGGCCAAGCTGGTAACGGAACCCCAGTTCACGGGCCGTGTGCATTACATGAACCTGCGCGACACGCTGCCATCCCATGCCGACTGGGCCAACGAGCTGCACCCCAAGCAGGATGGATTTCGCAAACTCGCCGCCAAGATCGACGTCGTCCTGCACAAGGAGTTGCCGTGATCGGCTTTGACAGGCTGCCATTCTTTTAAATCCCCACATCAACACCAATAAACACAACCGCGCTCATGAACTTCTCTTCCTTGATCACACTGGGGCTTGCCGCCCTGCTCATGCTGAGCTCCTGCGCTCCATCACAGCATTATATTGACCTCCACCACAAGAAGTATCGTGTCAAAGGCGCGCAGGATGCCAAACTTGGACGAATTGGTATAATGCCGTTCGCGCTCAACGGATTCAGCGGATTTGAAAACAAGCTTCCTGCGGATGTTGCAGGTCTTCACCTGGATGCTTATCGCTTCAAGAAGGACGAAACCCAGAACTCAAAATTCGCGGCCCAGCTTGATGCTGCCGCCCTTCATGTGGCAAAAGTTGCAGGCAACATTGATTTGATTCTGGAAGAGGCACGCTCTGGAAACTACATACTCCATCGCCTTGCCTCAACAGACGCTCTGATCGACAAACTCAAAAGTCAGCCAAAGGCATTGGAATGGCTCGCTAAAGATAAGAAAAGAGACCGCATCGTCACCGGCGTTATTGTGGTGTACAATAATAAGGAATTGAAGACCCTAAAAGGGTCTGCAAGCGTCACAGGATCAGTTGTCGGCATGGAAGGTAAGACGGATGACAAAACACCAATCCTCAAATTGACAGGGTCGAATGGCCACACGTCCACGTTTGGAGTTGGAGACGGGCAAATCGTTGCATATGAGATTATGCGGCCGATTTGGGGCAAAGACGGGACACTGTCCGATTTATCAGTGGATAACCCCAGCTTCCTTTGGTGGCCATTCTGATGATCTCCGCATGACCAGGGTGGAATAATTGGCGCTTCGCTGTCTTGAGTGG
>DNXB01000397.1:0-4627 GCA_003506995.1 Verrucomicrobiales bacterium | reverse complement strand
ACCCACTCAGAACAGCGAAGAGTCGAATAATTGACGCAATGCCTTGGCCGTAGCCATCAGACACGATGACCTCAACATCACCAGCATTAGCCAAGAGTCTCCTGCACTTCATCAAGGTGCGGGGGACTCACCTTGATCAGCGATGCCTGCCGTATCACCAGTGGACGAGCGAGAGGCGTTCGATTGGCGTGTGGCCGTATTCCAAGGTCTTGATGAGTCGTGTCGGCCATGCCGCGCAAGTGGGCAACCAGTTCGCTGAAAACACCAGCCAATGCATCAACTTTGGCTCTCAGGATTATCTGGGGCTCGCCCAGAGAAAGGAACTGCGCGATGCTGTGGTTGAAGCCGTGGAAGAGTGGGGGGTGCATAGTGCCGGATCGGCCATCCTTTGTGGCCGCACGCGGCTGCTCCTGGAGCTGGAAGACAAGATTCGCAAACTTCTGGGACGTTCCGAGTGCATCGTTTTCCCCACCGGATGGGCCGCTGGATTCGGTGTTATCTCTGGATTGGTGCGTGGCGAAGATTCGGTGGTGATGGATGCCTTGTCCCACAACTGCCTTCAGGAGGGTGCGCGGCATGCCACCCATCATGTGCGGCACTTTGCCCATAATGATCTGGAGATGATGCGGTCCTTGCTGAGTGTCGAACGAGACCGAAATCCTGCGGGTGGATTGTTCGTGGTCTTGGAAAGCCTTTATTCCATGGATTCTGACAGCCCCTGTCTGCGTAATGCAGTCCGCATCGCCCGCGAGTATGAGGCCATCGTGATCCTGGATGTTGCTCATGATTTTGGTGCCATGGGAGAACGAGGCTTGGGGCTGCTGGAACAAGTCGGGCGTGACGATGAACCAGATGTCATCATGGGTTCCTTCAGCAAGACCTTTGCCGCGAACGGCGGCTTCATCGCCTGCTCCACGCCTGTGCGTGAATACCTCGCGTCGCATGCGTCCCCTCACGTTTTCTCCAACGCGATCTCTCCCTTGCAAACGGCGGTGGTCAACCGCGCCTTCGATCTTGTGTTTAGTCAGGAAGGTGATGCCCTTCGTGCCGGACTGATGAACAATATCGTCGCGCTGAGATCGGCGATGGTTTCGCACGGTCTCGAAGTTGCTGGCACGCCTTCTCCAATTGTACCAGTTTTTGTAGGCGATGAGAAGCTGGCCAGACTCACCTCCAAACACCTCACCAGCCACGGCTTGCTGGCAAACCTGGTCGAATTCCCAGCGGTGGCCCGAGGCAGGGCACGGTTCCGATTCCAAGTCATGGCGAGCCATGAGGCGGGCTTGATCAATTCCGCCGCTGAGATCATGGCCGTCTGCAAGGCGGCTGCCGAGGCGGATTTGCGAGCCTTGCAAGGAACACCTTAGCGTTTCGCGAATGTTTTATCTGACAACTGGCATCCAAATGATGCTGCACAACCGGGTGCGGCTTTTGCTGACCATGCTCGGAGTCGCCATTGCCTTCTTTCTAGTGGCTGCGCAATCCGGTCTGTTGATCGGATGGATCAACACTTGCACCGCGATCGTGCGGCATGCAGAGGCTGATCTCTGGGTGATGGCCGAGAAAGCACCGGCATTCGACTATGGAACAGCGATTCCCCGGCAATGCCTCTCCCAGGCCCGCAGCGTGCCAGGGGTGGTGTGGTCGGAGGGGTTGTTCATCGGCTGGAACATCTGGCACCGTCAGGATGGGAAGCGGGTGAATGTGCAGCTCGTGGGGCTGGACAAACGCTGCCTTGGCGGCCCCTGGCAAATGCAGGAGGGGGAGGTCTCCTGTGTGCTCCAGCCGAACACGGTGATCGTGGATGATCTCTACCGGTCCGCGCTGGGCTTTGAGCGAGTAGGACAGGAGTTTGAGATGATCGGCAGGCATGCGCGCATTGGCGGCGTTTCGTCGGGCGTGCGGACGCTGAGTGCGTGTCCCTTTGTCTTCACCTCCCTCAAGCAGGCAATCCAATACGACCAGCGCTATCGTGATGATGAGATCACGTATGTGATGGCCCGCTGTGCAGCGGATGCGGACCCGGTGGCGGTCCAGCATGAGATGCAGAGGCGAATGCCGAGGATGGAGGTGCTGACCACAGCGGAGTTTGCCACGCGAACCGCCTTGTATTGGATGTTGGAAACGGGGGTGGGCATCACCGTGGTGGTGACGGCGTGTCTGGGGCTGGCGGTGAGCATCGGCATCACGAGCCAGACGCTGTATGCCATCACGCAGGAGCATCTGTCGAACTACGCGACGCTGCTGGCGCTGGGCTTCCGGCGGGGAACGCTGGTGCGCATGGTTCTGGTGCAAAGCCTGCTGCTGGGGTTGGCGGGGGTCCTGGGTGGCAGCGCGTTGTTCTTCCCGGCTGCGATGCTTTCCGCCCGGACGCCGATCCCGCTGGAGACCACGCCGCTGGTGTATGCCGTGCTCATCATCGTCTCCCTGGCCTCCTGCGGTGTGGCGGCGCTGATGTCCGTGCGCACGATCTTCCACATCGATCCTGTGAAGGTGTTCCACTCATGAAGCCTGTTGTCGAAGCCTGCGATCTTTCCAAGCACTACGGCTCCGGTGAGGCGGAGGAACGGGTGCTGGAGAAGGTGTCGCTGCGATTATCCGAAGGAGAAGCCTGTGTGCTGCTGGGCCCCTCGGGCTCGGGCAAGACGACGCTGCTCAGCATTCTGGGCTGCCTGCTGACACCCAGCGGCGGGGAACTGCGGCTGCTGGGGCAGCCGGTGGATTTCAGCCGGGCAAGCAGCCTGCCGGAATGGCGGCGCACGACGCTGGGGTTTGTGTTCCAGCACGCGCAGTTGCTTCCCTTTGTGCCGGTCCTGGGAAATCTGCATCTCGTGGGGAGGAACGCGGGGCTGGATGAGGAGACGCTGACGAAGCGGGTGGACGCGCTGTTGGAGCAACTGGGGCTGGCAGCCATGAAGCACAAGAAGCCGGGCGCGCTCAGCGGTGGGCAGCGGCAGCGGGTGGCGATTGCCCGCGCGTTGTTGCACCGCCCGGCGGTCTTGCTGGCGGACGAGCCCACGGCTGCACTTGACTGGCACACCGGGCAGGTGGTGGCGGACATGCTGGTGGAGCAGAGCCGGAACTCTGGGGCCGCGCTGCTCGTGGTCACTCACGACACACGGCTGGTGCCGAAGTTTGACCGCGTGTTTCACATGGAGAACGGCAGCCTGAGGGAGGTAACAACACACAGCTCATGAAAACAACCGGATACATGCTTCTGATCGCACTGCTGCTTGTCTCCTGTGGAGGCCGGAAGGAAACTTTTCCCTCCTCACCAGTGGATGAAGGCGTGGTGCATGGCATTGGCTACATCGAGCCGGTGGGCGAGGTGCGGCGGCTGGCCTTTCAAACAGAAGGCACCAGCACTCAATGTGCGGTGAAGGTCGGTGAGAAGGTGAAGCGGGGCACGGTGCTGATGCGACTGGACGATCAGGAGGAACAAGCGGCGCTCGTAAGCGCGGAAAGTGCGCTGCATCTGGCGCAGGCGGAGCTTTCGCAATTGAAGGCCTGGATTAACCCTGAGCGGCTCAAAGCCCAGGCAGCTCTGGTCTGTGCCGCCAAAGCTGAAGCCGACTTCGCCGAAAAGGAGTTCAAACGTCAGAACACGATGCTCGACACACCAGGCGCGATTTCCCAAGGGGACCGAGAAAAGGCTGAGATGCAGATGCTGAGCAAGCGTGCGATGTCGCGGCAGGCCGAGGCGGAGCTGGCGCACTTGCGCTCGTTTGTGAGGGCGGAGGACATCGCGGTGGCAATGGCACGCGGGAAGCATGCAGAGACGCTCATCACGGCAGCGAAAGCCCGGCTTTCAAACGCAACTCTGCTGGCTCCGTGTGATGGAGAGGTGCTGGAAATCCTGCAAAGAGAGGGCGACATGGCCTCCCCGTCCGCAGGACCGGTGCTGATCTTTGCGGATGTGTCCAAGCTGCGTGTGCGGGCGGAGTTTGACGAGACCTATGCCCTGCGCCTGAAGGAAGGACAGGCCGCCACCATCATCACCCATGACGAGTCACACCGGAGCCTCAAGGGCCGGGTGGTCTTTGTGAAGTCCGTGATGGGGAAGAAGACGGTCTTTTCCCACAGCTCGAAAGAACGGAAGGACCTCGACATTCGTGAGGTGCTGATCGATCTCGACAGCAGCCAGCCGCTGCCTGTGGGGCTCGAGGTGGATGTAAAAGTGGGGGCTGGAGCGCCATGATGATTGCTCCGAGTCGATTACTTCAAAACGACGGTGAATCCTTCTTTGCTGTCTTTGATCAGCCAGCCAGCGGCTTCGAGCTGTTTTCTCAAGGTGTCCGCCGTGGCCCAGTCTTTGGCCTGTTTGGCGTCCCAACGCTGTTGCGCGAGCGCTTGGATGTCGGCAGGGACTTCGGCGGTGGAATCTTCGGCGACAGGCGGAAGGACGAGGCCGAGCGCCTGGAGCATGAAATGCAGGCCGTTCCGGGTGGCGGTGGCCTCTTCGGCGCTGAGCGCGGCAGGCTTGAGCTTGTTCAGCGTGCCGAAGATGGAGCCGAGCGCGCCGGGGACGTTGAGGTCTTTGAGCAGGGTGTCCCAAGCGTCCTGGAAAAGGCCTGGAGTGTTGGAGTGTTGGAGTGTTGGAGAAACGGAGGAAAGAGCCTTGTCCGCC
>DNXB01000334.1 GCA_003506995.1 Verrucomicrobiales bacterium | reverse complement strand
TTCCAGTGTGGCGATGTCCGCTGAAACCTCCAGCGTCGGGCGGTTCAGGGACGGCAGGTAAGGGGCGGCGGTCTGGCAGGCGCGTTCAAACTCGGAATTGCGCGCTTGGTGCTCTGCGAGGAGCGGCCAGCCGTCATCCAGCCATTTCCTGTTACTTTCCAGCAGGGACATGAGGGCGTTCTGGTCGCCGAGGCGGTTCCAAATTTCAAAGATGGTCCGGCGCTGGGAGGACTCGAGATTTTCGAGCTGTGGCTGGATGGCCAGCATGCTGCGCAGGCAGTGGTCAAACTCCTCACGCGTGCGCGTGCCGGTGAGGTAATCGAGCTTGAGTTCCACGGTGGTGGCCAGGGACCAGAGAGGCTCGCGCAGCTCGGGGTGTCGCTCGGCATGATTCAACATGATGCGGTAGTAGCCGTGGATGCCTGGCGCTGAGGCAGGATACCGGCGCAAATACTCACGCCAGCCGATCACGGCGTACTGCGGCGCGAAATCCAGCCAGAAAACGCCTTCTTGGAAACAAAGCGCGGCATAATGAGGATCCAACACCCTGGAGCGCGAAAAATCCATCAGCACGTCATCATTGGGCCTGCCGAGGTAACGCAGCATGCGGGCGCGCTCAAAGTAGAGGTGCAGGTTCATGGGGTTCAAGCGTGCCGCCTCGTTCATCAGGGGCAGGCCGTCAGCCAACGAGCCGGTCGAGGTGAGCCAGTTGGCGCGAGTGCGCAGGGATTCGGCCGCGCTGCTGCCTGGAAACAGGGAAGTATGTCCCAAGGTGACGGCGAGCCAGCCCGCTCCGATGAGCAGCACACCCGCGCCAGCGGTGCGAACCACCAGCCGGTCAGCCATTCCGGCATCTTCTTTGAAACGCCGTGGACGCACCAGAATGCCAGCCAGCAGCCCCATGAAAATCGCATAGCCCAGACCGTGATTCGGGACATCGACCAAACCATGCACCGCTCCCATGCCAAAGGCGATGGCCGCCGCATTCCGCAGCCTGCGGTCCAGCCTGCTCTGGGAACTTTTGCGTTTTTTACCAAACCAGGGGCCGGAAGAGTGGAAGATCCAGAAGAGCAAAAGCAAAACGGGGAAGATGGTGAGCAGCCCGCCTTCTGCGAGAAGCCAGAGAAGATCGTTTTCAGGGTGGAGAAACCGCGAGCGCGGCTCGTGAAACTCGGTGACCTGCGGAAACACGGCTTCGAAATTTCCGAGGCCGACTCCCAGCCAGGGGGCTTGAACCGCCATTTTCAGAGTTTCCACCGCCAGAACTAGCCGAGCTCCGACATTGGTGAACTCACCCGATTCCAGGCGAGCGCTGACGCCTCCTCCTGAGATGACGAGCAGCGTGGCAATGACCATGACCAGGGAGGTGGTCACCGCCATTTTTTGGAAGAACCCCTTTCGCATCGCCGAGGTGCCGAGCCATACGGTCAGTCCGATGAAAAGGAGCATGACGCCAGCCTTCGAGGTGTTGATGAAAATGCAGGCAAGCGGCAGGAGGGAGCCTGCCAGGAAAAGCATCCATCGGCGTGATTTGCGCCGGTGAGCATCAAAGCTGTTGGCCGCGCAAAGGAGAATGGTGATGGCGGCGATGGAGCTGGTGTGGTTGCGGTTGGCAAACAGGCCGAAGCCGTCTCCCCACACGACCGGATTGCGCGGCCACCATGGCATTTCGATCCACTTGAGGTGCTCCAGGATGACAAGTCCGGAGAGAATGACACCGCCCAGTGACAGGGTTTGGAGCATCATCCGGCGNNGTGGGCTGGAAAATCCACGCGTCAGGCACCATGCCAGCCAAACGAGGCAGGTGCCGTGCAACAGCCACGCCTCCCAGGTCACCCACGCCTGTGGGGTGATCGTGCTTGAAAGCGGCACTTCCCAGTCCTGGGTGAGCCGTGTTCTCCAGGCCGGCAGGCTCATCTGCCAGTCCACGGGCAAAAAGACCAGCAAAGGTGCCAGCAGCGCACCCACAAGGCCAAGCATCGCAAGGGGTGGGAGCCTGCGCTGCACAGGGAAAATCAGCATGACCAGCGCCACCAGGACGGCGGCGGTTCCTTTGGACCAAGTTTCGCGCCCTGTGCCGAAGAAAATCACCAACAGCGGCACCAAAGCAAACACCAGCCCCTGCCAGGCCGGTCCGGGCAGCTCACGGTCACGTTTGTCCATGTCCCCCTCTTCTCCCTCGTCGTCAGCGGCAGCTTCCGTCATCAAGGGGGGCGGTTCATCCGCAGGATCGTCTCCGATCAGGACGGGCATGGGCTTTTCGGGGGCTGGCTGGATGTCTGGCTTCATGCCGTTGGCTGGCTGCTGGGATCAGAGGTGGGAATGGATTCCGTTTGTTCGACTCCTGGAGGCAAGGCCCCCCATTTTTCAAGGCAGCGTTCCAGCACGGGTAGCAGCACATCAAGGCGGAGGTGCCATTCGGAGGTTTCAATGCCATCTTTGGGACGGTGAACGAGGCACCGCCTGCCGTCAGTCAGAAGCAAGGTTTCAGGGATGCTTCCAGTCTGGGCGCTGACATCCAGCCCCATGCGCTTGAGGCCATGATTGAACTGCTTGGCAAAGCCCTCCAGGTTTTCGCAGTGCTCCACCTCGAAGTCGAGCACGCGACCGTAGGCCCGAAAAAACTCGCGTTTTCGGCGGCGTTCCAGCACTTCATCAATCTGCACACGAAAATTCGACCAGCTCCTCACATAACCGAGGTAGCGGGCTGTCCCCAGTGCCAGCAGCAGCAGAAAGGCCCCCGCCACCGGCAGCGCCACCCCTTTGGTAAACAGAACACTCAGTCCTACCAAGCTCAGTGCCAGACAGACGGAATACAGGGCCGCCAGCGCCCTGCCTTTGCTGAAACCCAGCAGGATCAACCGATGGTGAATATGCTCCGCGTCCGCGTTGAAGATCGGCACGCCGCGCATGGCCCGGCGGATGATCGCGAACAGCGTGTCCAGGATGGGCACGCCCAGCGCCATGATGATCACCAGCAGCGCGCCGATCACGGACCCTTTGTTTGAGGTGAACAAGGACACCGAGGCGATGAAAAAGCCGATCAGGTAAGCGCCACCATCGCCCAGAAAAATCTTGGCCGGAGGCAGGTTGAAAATCAAAAACCCCGCCAGTGCGCCAGCCATCGCCAGGGACACGACCAGCACGTCCGGTTGGTTCCCGTGATAACCGATGAACGCCAGCGTCAGGCATAGAAACAATCCGAAGCCGCCGGCCAGGCCGTCCATGCCATCGATCAGATTGATGATGTTCGGAATGCTCACCAGCCAGAACACAGTCAGCGGCAGGCTCCACCATCCCAGCATGATGGAGCCCTCGCCAAACGGATTGCTCAGCATGTCGATGGAGACCCCGAGGGAGTAGAGGACCAGGGCGGTTCCGACCTGGCCGATGAGCTTCACTTTGGCGCCCAGCGGCTTCAAATCATCGGCAAAACCCACGCTGAAGATCAACGCATTGCAGACGGCCACCGGCAGCCAGCGACTCCAGCCTAGTCCGCCGATGTAGCCCGCCACCAGGCATGCCAGCCCCACCGCCAGGAAGATCGGCCCGCCGCCCAGCCGTGGAATCGCCTTCTCATGCAGCTTGCGCCGGTGGTCCGGCGTGTCCAGGCCGACCTGGCCGCTGTTTTTCAAAATCCACCAGGTGCCGAGAGCGGCCACCACGAGGGCTCCGCCAAAGTAGATGCTCATCTCCAGCCATGACACAGGTCGGGGCGCCCACGGCCCAAAGGGAATGTCGGCTGGATTGGGGGCAATCATACGCGGTGGTGGGTCGGGTTGGAAAGTCGAAAGCATAGGCGTTGCGCCATGAACGTTCAAGACTTCAGCTTCAAAGAACTCGTGGGTTGCATCTTTCCAGATCGCTTCTTGAACTTTCAGCCCGCTGCTCACACCATCGCCGATGCTTGCAGACACCATCGCCGCCATCTCCACCGCCCTTGGCGAGGCCGCCATCAGTGTCGTGCGCGTTTCAGGCCCGCAAGCGCTTCAAATCGCCGCTTTGGCCTTCAAACTCCCTGCGAACCTCACGCCTCGCCTCGCCCATCTCGTTCAAGTCGTGGATGACAGCGGAAATCCGCTCGACCACGGCCTGCTGCTCTATTTCAAAGGCCCCGCCAGCTACACCGGCGAGGATGTCATCGAATTCCACGGCCATGGCGGCGTTCTCGTCACCCAGCGTGTGCTGGATCGTCTCCTCGCCTGCGGTGCGCGTGCGGCCGAGCCCGGCGAATTTACCCAGCGTGCCTTCTTGAACGGTAAAATGGATCTCACCCAGGCCGAGGCCGTGATGGATCTGATCCACGCGCAAAGCACCCTCGCGCTCCGTGCCGCGAACGAACAGCTCGGCGGAGCCATCGGCCGCGAAGCCACCGCCATGCAGCAGGAGATCATTCCCGTGCTCGCCCACATTGAGGCATTCATCGACTTCCCGGATGAGGACATCTCACCCGAAACCGGCACCGCTTTGATGCAGCGCATCGACGCTGTGCTCGAACGTGCGCAAAAACTCATCGCCACCTCCGAGCAGGGCCGCATCCTGCGCCACGGGGCCCGCACCGTCATCTCGGGTGCGCCGAACGTCGGCAAAAGCAGCCTGCTCAATGTCCTGCTCGGCTTCGAGCGTGCCATCGTCAGCCCCACCGCAGGCACCACGCGCGACACCATCGAGGAAATCATCCAGGTGCATGGCATTCCGCTGCGTCTCGTCGATACCGCCGGCCTCCGTGAATCCACCGACGACATCGAACGCGTCGGCATCCAGCGCACCGAACGCGAACTCGACCGCGCCGACCTCGTCATCGAAGTCGTCGATGCCAGCCAGCCAGCGGCCACCGTCCAGCGCCTCACACTGCCCGACTCCATCGCCAACCGCCGCATTCTCATCCTCAACAAAGCCGACCTCGGCATTCATCCGGGTTGGTCCGTTGAACCGAAGGCCATCCCAGTGTCATGCATCACCGGTTCCGGCATCGAGCCGCTGCGCGATGCCATCCGCGAAGTCATCGCTCACGCCGGACCGCTCGCCGCCGACCACCCCATCGCCATCAACGCCCGTCACAAGGCCGCCTTCGAGCGTGCCGTCGAGCGCCTCCTCGCCGCCAGGGCCGCGCTCGAACGCAATGAAGCTCCCGAATTCATCGCTCTAGAAATCCGCGAAGCCCTCCAGGCCATCGGCGACGTCATCGGCCAGGTCGATGTCGAGCGCATCCTCGACGTCATCTTCTCCACCTTCTGCATAGGAAAGTAACTTTACTTCGTTAAAGGTTTTC
>DNXB01000248.1 GCA_003506995.1 Verrucomicrobiales bacterium | reverse complement strand
TGAGTTGCCCGAAGGATGGAAGGTCGTGCGGCTCGGCGACATGATTTCCCTTCGTGGCGGCCTCTCCTACAAAGGCGAGTTCCTGTCTGATTCGGGAAATTCACTCGTCACGATGGGGTGTGTTTCCGCGTCTGAGAGGTTCAAGAAGTCTGGTCTGAAAAGATACAGTGGCGACTTCACGGAGCGCCATCGATTGCGAGTCGGGGATATGGTCATTGCCACGCGGGACGTTACGCAGAACCGCGAACTTCTTGGCAGCCCCGCGCTAGTTCCTGAAGGCTTGCCGGGTGAAGCAGTGATCGCGGCCACGAACCTTTACATGGTCGCCAATCACTCGGAGTCGCCGACCGAGTTCCTTTACTGGCTAATGAAGACGCCAGCATACCGGAACCAGATTGTCGCTTCGGCAAAGGGAACGACCATCGTGATGCTCACGAAGGATTCGGTTGAGAACTTCACATTTCCCCTGCCACCCCTCGCCGAGCAAAAAGCCANNTTGAACCGGCGGATGAACGCGACGCTGGAGGCGATGGCGCGGGCGCTGTTCCAGAGCTGGTTCGTGGATTTCGACCCCGTCCGCGCCAAACTTGATGGCCTCAAGCCCACCGGACTCGATGCTGCCACCTCCGCGCTCTTCCCCGCTGGATTCCAAACATCTGACGCGGGGCAAATTCCCACCGGGTGGAGGAAGACAACCGTGGGTGAAGAAGTGGATTTCTTCACCGGCTTTGCATTTCAGAGTGAGGCTTTCTCGTCGTCGTCAAACAGCGTTCGTTTGGCCCGTGGTGACAATGTGAAGGAAGGATTTTTCCACTGGGATTCCAAGAGCCGCTTTTGGCCTTCGATCACCCCGGAGCTTGAGCGCTACCGGCTTAATCATGGGGATGTGCTCATTGGTATGGATGGTTCAAAGGTCGGCAAGAACTGGGTCCGTGTTCGCAACTGCGATCTGCCCTGCCTGCTAGTTCAACGAGTTGCTCGCCTCCGCGCCAAGCAGTCAATTGGCGAACATTTCATCTGGCTTTTAGTCAGTGACAGACGGTTTCGCTTACACGTCGATGGCGTGAAGACGGGGACTTCAATCCCTCACATTAGCGGTGGCCAAATCAAAGACTACGACTTTGTCCGGCCCGCACGCGGTGATGATCGTCTGTTTCACCGTTTTGAAGAGCTGGTTTCACCGCTCGGAGAACAAATGGATTTCAATATCGAGCAATCCCGCACCCTCGCCACCCTGCGCGACTCGCTGCTGCCGAAGCTGCTGAGCGGGGAATTGAGCGTGGCTGACACCCTTTCCAAGAGCCTATGAACATCCACCGCGAACTCATCAACATCTACTGCGATGAAAGCTGCCATCTGGAGCGCGATGGTGAGCCGGTCATGCTGCTCGGCGCGATTTCCTGTCCCGACGATGCGGTGAAGCAGACGCACCGGGAGATTCTGGACATTATGCGGAAGCACCGCGCGGCATGGGAGCTGAAGTGGGTGAAGGTGAACCGCCCACGCATCGCCTTCTACAAGGAACTGGTGGACTACTTCTTCGACAATCCGAAGCTGAAGTTCCGCGCGTGGGTGGTGGAGAACAAGGCGGCGCTGAATCACGAGTATTTCAATCAGGGCAGCCACGACTCGTTCTATTACAAGATGTATTTCTACATGCTGAAGCCGCTGCTTCAGCGTCCGAACCGCTACCACATCTATCTCGACAAGAAGGACACGAGGAGCGCGACGAAGGTGAAGGAGCTGGGAGAGGTCTTGAAGGGTGCGAATCTCGACTGGGACGGGCTGCTTGTCTCACGCCTCCAGACGGTGGAGTCTCACGACATTCCGCTGCTGCAACTGGCCGACCTGTTGATTGGTGCGCTGGCCTACCGGCATCGTCCGCTGGTGATGAAGGTCGGCGGGGCGAAACACGAGCTGATACAGCATGTGGCCAAGCGCTATGGCCGGGACTTGGTCGGGAACACGCCGCCTTGGGAAACCAAGTTCAACTTTTACACATTCACCCCGCAAAGCACACCGCAATGAACGGGATCGACTGGTTGCCGGACATGCTGCCCGTGAACCCATGGAGCGAGAACACGTATGAGGAGCTGTATGCTGTCTTCCGGCGGGACTTCGTGGCATCGCAGCCGCGCTACCGAGGCCATCACGTCTGGTTTTTCAATGACATGGACGACGGGAAGGAGGCGATCTTCTGGCACCTGACGGACAAAGGGAAGAAGCCGAACCGACTGCCCGACACGAACCGAAGCGCGCGCTTGAGTTGGATTCGTCCGATGCTGGAGCACTGCCCCGACGCGGAGATTCTCGATTGGGATGTGGACGAGGACGGGGCAATCAAGACTTACGTCTGGCTCAAGAACCACGATTTCGTCGTCATCCTGAAGCGGATGAACAACGGAAGCCGCCGACTGCTCACTGCGCATCACCTCGACTACCCAGACATGCGCGCCAAACTCCAAAAGAAGTATGAAAGGCGAATTGGAATCGGAACCTGAAAAAAAGAGGCCCCCGCAATGCGGAGGCCCAACTCTTTCTGCAACCTGGCAGATGAGGTGCAACCATGATGCGTGCTTGCTCGCATTGGGTCAAGTCCTCGTTCCGGCTTTTGCCCACCCAGCATAGTTTATGTCCACGCTCAACGAATCCATCGTCGAAGACG
>DNXB01000116.1 GCA_003506995.1 Verrucomicrobiales bacterium | reverse complement strand
CTCGATGACGGTGGGCAGCACGAGGCGCTCCACATACGCACGCGGGGTGAAGTGCGCGCCGAGGGCGTGGCGCTCCTCCGGCACCAGCGCCCGCTCCAGCAGCGTGCCGAAGATGGCCGGTTCGACGTTTTTCCACTGCTTGCTGGCAGCTTGCTTGAGCAAACCAAGCTGCAAGCCGTTCACGGGCAGCACGGTGTCATCCTTGAAGAGTCCGCCGTTGAACTTGAGCAACTTTTTGCGCAGGACGACGGAGATGCCGCCGCCGGTGCCGGTGTTCATCTCGCGGAAGAGCGTGCCCAGCAGCTCGGCGAAGCCCTCGCCGCTGGCGGGGATGGAGTGCAGCAGCTCGGTGAAGGCGCGGTCGGGCAGCAGGCCCACATCCTCGGCGAACATGCAGAACAGGCAGCGGGTGAGGAACTGCGCGACGACCTCGGGGTCGTGCTGTTCCTGTTCGAGGGATTTCGCCAGCTCGGCCAGATAACCGGCGATCTCGCGCGTGACCTCGGCGCTGACCTTCGCGGGATCGAGCGCGGAGGGGTTCGTCCAGATGAGGCGCAGGCGCTCACGGATGTCCTCGCGCTCCAAGTCCTTGAGCTGGATGCGGAAGGTGCGCGGATCGGGGAACGGCAGGTAAGCCTTCCCCGCCTGGGTGAAGTCGGCATAGACCTCGAAGCTGTGGCCCACGTCGCAGACGAGGATGAAGGGCGGATTCGGCTCCTCGGCGGGCAGGGAGCGGACGTAGCGCTCGGCCTGGCCTTTGGCGCGGATCATGGCGTCGTCCCAGGAGCCGGTGCCGCGCACGGGGCCGGACTTTTTCACACCCGCGATGGCCCCGGCCTGAAGCGCGGCGGCTTCGAGCGCGGACTGCTCCAGCTTCTGCGCGGTGAACTGCTTCGATTCGAGCACGAAGTGCGCACGGCGGTAGAGGTCGAGGAAATTCGTGCTCTGCCCGCCCGGCACCTTCACCGGATACTCAAAGCTGTAGCCGTCCGCGTGATTGTGCGAAGGCGGCGGCACGCCGAGAAGCTGCGTCAGGCCGAGGAGGAAGGACTGCGAGTTCGCCCGCTCATTGGCCTCCGCCCTGGACCAGTGGTCGATGAAGGCGGCGGGGGTGAGCGGGGAGGCGGACATGTGTGGCGGATGAAAGCGGTGCTGACGAGAACTGGCAAGAGCAGAGAGAGGAGCGCTCTGCGCCCTTCAAATCCACCCCCGCAGGCGGTAGGCCCAGCCGCCGATGATCTCATGCAGCCAGGCCTCAAAGTGCAGCAGCAGCGTGGCGTTGGGGACGCCGATCCAGCTCAGGGGGCGGCCGCGCATGGGGGCGCTGGCGTAATTGCAGGGGACGGGGAGCACGGGCACGCCCGCCTTGGCGAAGACCGCGTGCGTGCGGGTCATGTGATAGGCGGAGGTGACGAGGGCGACGCGCTGCCAGCCGTTTGCTTTGGCGAGGGCGGCCACCTTGACGGCCTCGTCGTGGGTGTCGGTGCAACCACCGAGGCTTTCCACGGGAACGGTGGTCAACTGCCAGGCCTGGAGCCACTCCTGGACGCCGTCGGCCTCGGAGACCGTGAGGCCATCGGTGGTCTGGAACAGGCCGCCGCCGATGATGAGCCGTTTTCCCTTCCCCTGCCGGGCGAGGGTGAGCGCGGTGAACAGGCGGTCCGCGCCGCCTTTGAGATGCATGCCGGAGGGTTCCCTGGCCGATGGCTCCAGACCGCCGCCAAGGACCACGATGGCATCACACTCCGGGAACGTGGCGAGATCAACCGGCGGCCAGTCGTCCTCCAGGGAGGCGAGGAGGAGGTGCGGCAAAGGCACGGCCGAGGTGAGGGTGAGCAGCAGCCAGGCCGCGCCGGGCAGCAGGGCCGCGCGCCAGCGCCGCTGGCGCAGCGGCAGGATCGTCAAGAGGGTGAGCACGATCCAGACAAGGCCCACGGGCTCCATGAAATCGACCAAGGCTTTGAGAAAGGGGATCATCGGGGGAAGGAAAGCCGCCAGTACCGTTTTCCGACTCATTTACAAGGCCGTTTGCAGGCGCTTTCCACCCGGCGGGCGCTGTTCACCCGCCTCCCTGGCTGTGCCGAACTGCCTCTTGCATGAGGCGGGCGGCTGGGTAACAGCAGCAGTCCCTTCAACAAACGGGCTTTGGAAGCTTCTCCGAAGACTCCTCATGTCAGAACACAAAAACTCAAACAGTTGGTCCCTGGCGCTGGTGGCGCTGGGCGTGGTCTTCGGGGACATCGGCACCAGTCCGCTCTACGCGCTCAAGGAGTGCCTGCATCACGCCAAACCCACGCCGGATGATCCTCTCGGCGTGCTCGGCCCGCTCTCCCTGATGTTCTGGTCGCTGATCTTGATGGTCTGCTTCAAGTACCTCGGCTTCATCACCCGCGCCACCAACCAGGGCGAGGGCGGGATGTTTGCCCTGCTCACCCTCTTCCGCTCAGCCCATGACCGCTTCAAGCCGCACACCAGCGGCGCCATCGTGCTGATCGGCATTTTCGGCGCCTGCCTGCTGTATGGCGACGGCATGATCACCCCGGCCATCTCGGTGCTCTCCGCCGTGGAGGGCCTGGCCCTGCTGGACGCCAAGCTGGGCACCGATCTGGCGCATTACGTCGTCCCCATCTCCGCCGGGATCATCCTGAGCCTGTTTCTGGTGCAGCGGCATGGCACCGCCCGCATCGGCCAGGCATTCGGGCCGATCATGGTGCTCTGGTTCCTCACCCTGGCCGTGCTCGGCATCATCAACATCAGCAGCTACCCAGGCGTGTTTTCGGCCCTGTCACCGCATCATGGGATCAACTTCCTGCTGCACCACGGCCATGATAGCGTTGTGCTCATGGGGCTCGTCCTGCTGGCCGTGACCGGGTGTGAGGCCATGTATGCGGACATCGGTCATTTCGGCCGGCCGCCGCTGGTGCGGAGCTGGTACTTCATCGTGCTGCCCGCGCTCATGCTGAACTACCTCGGGCAGGGAGCGCTCGTCCTTTCTGACGTGAACGCCTCGCTCCAGCCGGGGTACCACCACTTTTTCAGCCTCGTGCCGAAGGCCGCGCTGATCCCGGTCATTCTCCTGGCCACGGCGGCCACCATCATCGCCTCCCAGGCCATGATCACGGGCGTGTACTCGCTCACGCAGCAGGCCGTGCAGCTCGGCTACCTGCCGCGCCTGAAGATCATCCACACCAATCCCAACGTGCGCGGCCAGATCTACATGCCGCAGGTGAACTACCTCCTCATGGTCTCCTGCCTCGCGCTGGTCTTCCATTTCAAGTCCTCCACCAATCTCGCCGCCGCCTACGGCCTCTCCGTGTCGCTGGACATGACCTTCACCAGCCTGCTGTTCTTCCTCGTCGCCCGCGAGGTCTGGCAGTGGCCGCTCTGGAAAGCGGGCATCCCGGTCGTCATCTTCCTCATCCCTGAAATCGGCTATGTCTCCGGCAGCCTGCTCAAGTTCATGGCCGGGGCCTGGTTCCCGCTCGTCATCGGCCTCAGCATCTGGATCATCATGAAGACGTGGACGGACGGACGCGCCATCCTCTTCCAGGCCATGCAGCGCGGCCGCCTGCCGGTGCAGTTCCTCGTGGATGAGATCAAGAAAGACCGCGTCATCCGCGTGCCGGGCACCGCCGTCTTCATGTCCGCCAGCGCGGACGGCCTGCCGCTGGCGCTGCTGCATCATCTGAAGCACAACAAGGCGCTGCACCAGCAGGTCGTGCTGCTCACCGTGCGCTTTGAACAGGTGCCCTACATCCAGGAAGAGACGCGCCATGAGATCAGCGAGTACCACGATGAATTTTACCGCGTGGTCCTGCGCTACGGCTTCTCCGAGTCCCCCGAGGTGTTTGACGACCTCTGCCAGGCCATGAGTGAGAAGACGAAGGTGAAGCGCAACGGCATCACCTTCTACCAGAGCCGCGAGGTGCTGCTGACCAACGGCCCCGGCAAGATGGCCGCCTGGCGCAAGAAACTCTTCGTCATGCTCTCCCGCCTCTCCCGCCCCGCCACCGGCTACTTTGAGCTTCCGCCGCGCCAGGTCATCGAACTGGGCATCCAGTTGGAAGTTTAAGACCCGAAGGACGGCATCAAAATGAGCGTAACAGCATTCGTCATTCGGGTTTAGTCATTCGTCATTCCTCCGCCTCTCATCCAGCATCCATCCACTTTCAGCCATGTCCCCCGATCCCCTGCGCCTCCGTGTCTCCGCCCTGCTGGGCTTCCTCGCCATCTCACTCGGCGCCTCCGGCGCACACGGCCCGGTGCATGAGAAACTGAAGGCCGCCGGAGAGCTGGAGCATTGGGAGACCGCCGTGCAATACCATCTGCCGCATGCCGTCGTGCTCTTGTTGCTCACCCTCTTTGCCAGCAGCAAACGCACGATGGCCTGGGCTTGGCGCATGATCCTGGTCGGCGTGCTGCTCTTCAGCGGATCGCTCTATCTGCTCGCCTACACCGGCACCAAATGGCTCGGAGCCATCACCCCGCTGGGCGGCCTGAGCCTGATGGCCGGGTGGACGCTCATCGCGCTGTCAGCGAAGGGAAAATGAGCGGCGGAAATCAATCTCGGGGGAAGGTGAAAAACCCGTTGCGCCGGTATTGAAGCATGCTCCAATACCGGCCCTCGAAGTCAGAGGCTCGGTAGCTCAGTTGGTAGAGC
>DNXB01000578.1 GCA_003506995.1 Verrucomicrobiales bacterium | reverse complement strand
CGGAATGGCCGCCAAAGGTTACAGGCCATCCTTGATTTCCACACGACTGCCAAAAGCATCCTCCTGACGGATGGCTTGTTCGCGTGTCAGCACCTTGAAGATTGCCCAGGAAATCGAACCATCCTCACCAAGCACGCCATGCATGCTGGCAACGATGGCCGCAGATCACAGATCCTCGGGAGTTTCATTCTTGCTATTCCACCAAGATGGTCTTGGAAGGAATGAGCTGGGGGAAATCCCAGTCGAGATTCAAGCGTGCCATTTCACGTCGGATGAACGCGATGTCCCACACGAACAGGTGCCCTTGGTTGTTGGTAGAGACGAGTTTGCAGCCGTCGTTGCTGAAACACAAAGGCGACTGCGGCCCGCAGTCGGGGTCAATGAGTGTTGCGAGTGTGTCAGGAAGCACCAGACGCATCTGGTGCCGCGTGCAATCTATGGCGGCTGCGGTACCGCGTGGACTGATCACGATGAGCCCTCCCAAATCGTCACGGCGAGGCAGGTGCGTGCCTGGCTCCCATGAGATCGTATCCCAGCAACGGAACTCATCAGGACTGCCAGTAATGAGCCAGCGCTCGTCGGTAGTGAAAGCCACATGCGCGCTGCCCTGTACCGGCAGTTTCTTGATGACCTCACCGTCGTCAGTTCTCCAGACCCACACTTCATCGCCCTGCCATGTGCCTGTTGCGATGAGCGTGCCGTCCTTGTTCATGGCAATGTTGGCTGCTTTTTTATGCCCTTGAAGAAACTTGGGAGGCCGACCTGAATGAGACAGGTCAAACAAACCGATTTTCTGCGGACTGGCTGCGGCAAGTAATGCTCCATCTTGGGAAAGGGCGGCGAACTCCCAGTTCTTTTCCGGAGAAAGCATAATCGCCTCGCCCAAGACGAGCCGGTGCATATTGCCGTTGTCTTCCACCCGCAACGGCCATTTCCTGATGCCATCCTTGCCACTTACGATGAGGCCGTCTTTGTCAAACAGCACGCTTCGGGGCTCTGAAAAATTAAACCGCCGCACCTCATATCCAGAGGCGTTCCAAAGACGCACCTTTCCACCTCCAGCAGTCGCCAGCAAGGCATCTCCAGGACTCCAGGCAGCGCTACGGATTTGTCCGAATGACGGTCCGTGCATTCGCCGGCATCCGTTCAGTGGGGCGGGCTCAAACAGACGTACAGAGGTGCCGTCTTGTCCAGTGAGCCGCGATCCATCGGCCGAAAACTGGAGAATTCCAGGTGGTTGGTCCAAGGATACAAAAAGCTCACCCGTGCTGGCGTCCCAAAGCTTCAGAGTTCCGTCCCATGAGCTTGATGCGAGCAAATCACCATCTGGGCTCCATTCTACCTCGACCGCTTTGTCCAAGTGTCCGGCATAGGTTTGCAGAAGGGTCTGCTCAGTGGCGTTCCAGGAGCGAATCAGCCCGTCGGCGCATGGTGCAGCCAGCCACTCGCGATGCGGATGCCAGGCTAGAATTCGCACAAAGCTGCCATTCTCCAAAAAGACGGGCGCGGCGTGGTCGGCTTTTATATCCACCAAGGCCACAAGGCCTTCACCACGCGCTGAATTGATCAGGCTGGCGGCAACGAATCCGCCGCCGGTGGAAACACGCACGGCATGTGCGGCTGCTGGAAGCTCCACCGGCGGGCGTGACTCAAGCCCCTCCGGCAAGGTGAGGAAGCGCAGCTTCTGATCAACGCCAACGACCAATCCGGCGTTGTTCGCGAGAAAATCACATGCGGCACGGGACACTTCGTCGATCTGCAGGACATTGCGGCGGAGACGCCATTCCCAGATGGTCACCGTCACCTTCAAGCCACCAACACCACAGGTGCCTGCGGCAAGCCATCGGGAATCGTTGCTGAAGCGCAAAGTCCAGTTTACCGGCACTCCTCGTCCGGGCAGCTCGACCAGAGGTTTCATGGTGGCACGCTCGCAGACAATAATGGTTCCGTCCTTCTTGGTGTAAGCATGGAGTTTGAAATCGGCCGACAGCGCGATCATGGGCTGTTTCTCGGGATTGCCCTCGTAAACTTCGGCGGGCCGCAGATCCGAGAGTGCCAGAGCTGCGACCGCCTCGTTCTGCAATTCCTTGGAAGGGCGGATTTCAGCCGCCTTCCGTACCGCTTCGAGCGCGGCAAAGCGCTGGCCGGTCTGGTGGCTCCAGCGTCTTGCTTTGGCCTCCGCCAGCAGGGAATGCCAAAGCTGCTCGGTCTGGTCTTTGCGTGCGGAGACTGCGGCTGCTGTTTCCCGACGTGCCAGGTCCCGTGCCTTTTTTGCTTCCACAGCCTGCCAGAGACTCAGTATCACTCCTGCAAGCAGCGCCAAGGTCACCGCGCCGGCTGCGGCGATCAGGCCTTTATGGCGTCGAACCACTTTTCTGAGCCGGTACAAGCGCGACGGCGGGCCTGCGCCTACCACCTCGTCCGCCAGATGGCGTCGAATGTCTTCGGCGAACGCATTGGCGGTCTCGTAGCGGCGCACACGCTCTTTTTCGAGCGCCTTCATCACGATCCAGTCCA
>DNXB01000117.1 GCA_003506995.1 Verrucomicrobiales bacterium | reverse complement strand
CGGGAAATCCGCACGTCCGGTTTGACGAGGGGGAGGGCGACGGCATCACTGCCGTCCCCTCTCTACTCTACAAGCCGAGATTTTCCAACCCATTCGACTGGCAGTCGCATCTACGCTCAATCATCCAGCTTGTAGCAGGCTGGCAGCTTACGTTTTGCCGCAGCGGCCTGCATGAACTCACCCTTTTTCACCTGGGCGAAGATCAGGAAGTAGAAACCGAAAGGCAGGTACAGATTAATTTTGAATTGCCCGAACACCAGTACCAGGCTCAGAGCAATGGTCAGAACACCGTAGAAGCGAAGAAATTTGAACATCCATTTCGAACGATAACGAAAGGCGGTGATGGCGACGGTCACCAGTACGAGGCCGATCAAGGCCATCGAGACGGCGATGCATGTGTAATTGCGCATATACCCCCTGGCCTCGCTGAGTCTGGCGGAATAACTTGCGTCGCTGGTTTCGAGTGCGGCAAATATTTCTGCTATTCCGAACATCGTAGCGACGATGCCAAGCAACGGGGTCACTTGCATCCCGGCTCCAAGTTTGGCGATTAAGGCTCCGCGTTGTGATGGTGAAGTTTCGCCCATGGTTCCTGATTCTCAGGCTGGTAGGGCAGGTCCTTGGGGCCGCAGAAACTCCTCCTTCTTCACCAAGGCGAAGATCAGGAAGAACAGACCGAAGGGAACAAAGTAGCTGAAAATCATCAGGCCGCCGTAGATGCAGAGGAACCAGAACATCCAAACCGAGCGATAGCGGCAGGCAGTGATGGCGATAGTCACGAGGACGATGCCGACGAATGCCACAGCGATGCCGATGAAAGTGGAGATCAGTACCTCTCCGATCGCGCCGTTAAGCTTTGACGGATCACCCGTTCCACTCGTCTTCAGCTCACCAAAAGCTTTCATCATGCCGGTCACTGTGCCTGCAAGGCCGACGAGTTGCGCGAGTTGCAGCCACACGCCCAGTATGGCGATGAAAGAGCCGTGTTGTGGGGGAAGGGCTTTTCCATGCTTCTAACGCTAGGGGGATGACGGTCAAGGATCCAGGTTGTAGCAGGACGGCAGCGGGCGTTTGGGCGGCACGGAGCGTATGAACTCCTCTTTCTTCACTAATGCGAAAATCAGAAAGAACACGCCAAACATAAGATGCCAAGTGATCAGATGGTAGCCGAACACCAGTTGGCAGAGACTCAGGCCAATGGAGAAAAGACCAAAGTAACAGAGCATCTGGTACATCCATTTGGAACGATAACGAAAGACTGTGAGGGCGATGGTGACCAGAACCAGTCCAACCAGGGACAGTCGAACCGCAATCAATGCGCAGACGAGCACATCTCCGATTGCTTCGCTGAATCTCGACGGATCATCCACGCCTGGAGCTGACAGAACTTTGGAGGCGTTTGAAACTGCGAAGATGGCTCCGACGATGCCAAGAGCTGCCGCCACCTGTAGCCACGCGCCGAGTTTGGCGATGAAGGCTCCACGTTGCGGGGGGATGGTTGTTTCCATGGTTCAGTCGAGATACACGAACTCATTCGAGTTTAGCAAGGCCAGACAGTAGTCGGCTAGCGCGGCTTGGAAGTTGGGTGTCAGCGAGGTTTGCTTGTGGAGGAATTTTCGCCCGGCTTCGATCTCGGCCTTGGTTGGTTGACGTGCGAGACAACGCTGCGTGGCATCAGTGATGAGCGCGGTGGCATCGGAGCCGTGGGCTGCATTCAAATCGGTGGCGAGTTTGGCGGCGATGCCATGGGCGAACTCGGAATTGAGCAGCATGAGAGCCTGCGGCGCGGTGGTGGACTCGTTGCGGCGGGCGCAGCTCATCTGGGCGTCGGGGCGGTCGAAGAGTTCGAAGAGCGGGTTGCGCAGATTGCGGCGGGCGAAGGTGTAGATGCTGCGTCGATTGTGCTCGGTGGCATCGGGGTTCACCTCGTGCTGCTTTTTGAGCAGGGTGTCGCTGATTTCCTTCGGCAGAGGCAGTTTCACGCCTGGGCCGCCGGTTTTGAGATTGAGCCGGTCGCTGACACTCAGCATGGCATCGCGCAGCATCTCGCCAGTGAGGCGTTTGCGCGGCGCAGCGGCCTGCTGGTAGTGTTTCGACATCACGATGACCTTGTGCAGCTTTTTGAGACTCCAACTTTGAAGCGGTAACTCGGCGGCAAGCCAGTCGAGCAGCGCGGGATCAGTCGGAGCTTCGCCTTGATGACCGAGATCGCCTGGAATCGCTGCGAGTGGCTTGCCGAAGTGCTGCTGCCAGATTCGATTCGCCATCGTGCGCAGGAAGATCGCGTTGTTCTTGCTTGCGAGCCACTTTGCGAGCACGGCACGATCCGCATTCGGCGGTGTTTCACCGAAAAGGCGCGGGAATGCGGGATGAATCGTCGCGCCGGGCCGTTTGAAGTCGCCACGCACGAAGACAGTGCTGGCAGGCACGCCTTCGGTGAAGACGCGCACAAACGGGCCGAGCGGTTTGCGCTCCTTGGGCAGCACCGTGTTGTCAAAGAAGGCGCGCAGTCGGTAGAAATCGGCCTGGCTGATCGGATCATACGCATGATCGTGGCACTGCGCACAGCCGACGGTGAGGCCGAGGTAAACGGAGCCGACGGTGGTGGTGATGTCGTTGAGCAGCACATGGCGGCGCTCGTTTTGATTGTTGAGGTCCGGCATGTCGGGCGCGGCGAAGAGAAAGCCCGTGGCCGTCTCATCGCCCATCAGGTCGCCTGCGATTTGTTTCTGCACGAATTCATCGAAGGGCATGTCATGGTTCAGCGCGTCGATGACCCAGTCGCGATACTGCCACGCACGGTTGCGTTCAGCGTCGTATTCAAAGCCGTCGGTTTCGGCGAAGCGGGCGAGGTCGAGCCACCACTGCGCCCAGTGCTCGCCGTAGCGTGGGGACACGAGGAGTTGGTCCACCAAGGCTTCATAGGACTGATGGGAGGAATGGGAGTGATGAACAAAGGTGCGCACCGCTTCTGGAGAGGGTGGCAGGCCGGTGAGATCGAAGGTGACCCGGCGGAGCCAGGAGATGGGCTCGGCTGGCGGAGAGCGTTGCAAGCCTTGCTCAGCGAGTTTCGTGTCGATGAAACTGTCGAGTCGGCTGGTTTCAAGTTTCAGGTTTAAAGTTTNNGGCTTGGGGCAGTGGAGCGATGAAATCGTCGATGCCAGTCTTGCCGGGCGTGCTTTGCAGCGGCTTGAAAGCCCAGTGCTCGCGATCTTTTTCCGTGATCTTCGGTTCGTCCTTCACGGGGTCGGCGGAGGCGTGGATGGCGACGGCGAGTGCATTACTCCACGCGAGCAGAAGGAACAAGCTGGCGCTGATGAAGGCACGTTTTGCTTGAATAGAATGGCCGCAGAGGGGCAAAGANNCTCCTCTGCCTCTCTGCGGCAAACCCGAGCGGTCAGAGACTCGGCTTTGATCAGATGGTTCGTCCGGTTCATGCGAGGATGTTCTTCACCACTCGGCATTCTTCCACACCGGTGAGCTTCTGGTCGAGGCCGTTGAGGCGGAAGGTGAGGCGCTCGTGATCCAGGCCGAGGGTATGCAGGATCGTGGCGTGGAGGTCGTGGATGTGGACTTTGTCTTCGGCGGCACGCAGGCCGAAGTCATCGGTGGCTCCATGCACATGGCCATGCTTCACGCCAGCACCGAACAGCACGGTGGTGTAGCCCCAGGGGTTGTGATCGCGGCCCACGCCTTTCTCACTCATCGGCATGCGGCCGAATTCGCCGCCCCAGATGACGAGCGTGTCCTCCAGCAGGCCACGCTGCTTCAAATCGCGGATCAGACCGGCCACGGGCTTGTCGGTGCGCGCACAATACTCGGTATGGTTCTTCAGCACGTTCTCGTGCGCGTCCCAACCATTCGTGTCGCCGGAGTAGAGCTGCACAAAACGCACGCCGCGCTCGATCATGCGTCGCGCCAGCAGGCAGCGCGTGCCGAACTCCTTCGTCGTCGGATCGTCGATACCGTAGAGATGCTTCGTGGCTTCCGTTTCGCGTGAAATGTCCACCGCTTCCGGCGCGGCGCTTTGCATGCGGAAGGCCAGTTCGTAGGCGCGGATGCGGGCGTCGAGTTCGCTGTCGGCCTCGCGCTTGGCCTGATGCTGCGCGTTCATCTGCTGGATGAGATCGAGCGTGGCACGCTGGCGTGCGCTGCTCTGCGGGCTTTGCAGATGCAGGATCGGACTCTCACCGGCTCGCATTGTGGTGCCTTGATAGGTCGCGGGCAGGAAGCCGCTGCCCCAGGCGGGCGGGCCACCTTTCAAACCACCGCCGGGATCGGGCAGCACGACGAAGGCGGGCATGTCCGCGTTCTCGGAGCCAAGGCCATACGACACCCAGCTTCCCAGGCTCGGCTTGCCCATCTGGATGGAGCCGGTGTTCATCTGATAGACCGACTGTGGATGATTCACGCTGTCGCCGTGGCAACTCCTGATGACGCACATCTCATCGGCGATGCCCGCCATGTGCGGCAGGAAGTCACTGATCTCGATGCCGCTTTGCCCATGCTTCTGAAATGGTTTCACCGGGGCCAGGAGCGGGTTCTGCGCGACTTTGCGCCGTGTTTCGACCGCACCGTAGCTTTCTGGCAGCGGTTTGCCCGCGTGGCGGATCAATTCGGGCTTCGGGTCGAACAAATCGACATGGCTCGGTCCGCCGTGCATGAAGAGCCAGATCACGCGCTTTGCCTTCGCCGGGAAGTGCGAGCGCGATTCCGCCAGCAGAGACGAAAGCGCCACGCTGGACAGGCCCATCGCCGTCGAGCCGAGAAGGCGGCGGCGGGAGAGCGTGGCGGGGTCGCGGTGCATGGCGTGAAGACGTTGGCTGGAGGCCGGTTCTAGCGGGTTGGGCTTCGTTCGTCAATCCTCCTGACGACCACGTTCTGGCGAACGTGGCGGCGGGCCGTAGCCGCATTCGCCAGAATGTGGAGACGCTTTCGCAAGCCATCCCGTAGTCCATGCTCTGGCGAGCATGGCTACGTTTACAGCATCTTCTGCATCCAGATCACATCGAGCCAGCGACCATGCTTGTGGCCGACTTCTTTGAGGCGGGAGACTTGCTCGAAACCAAATTTGGCGTGGAGGGCGATGCTGGCGGTTTGTTCGGAATCAGCGCCGCCGAGAACGGTGTGGTGGCCGATCTCTTTTGCGAGACGCAGCAGTTCGCCGAGCAGAAGGCTGCCGAGGCCTTTCCCCCGATTCTGATGATCGAGGTAAATGGAATCCTCAACACTGTGGCAGTAAGCTTGGCGTGGATGGAAGCGACTCAGCGATCCCCAGCCGACGATCTGACCGTTTTCCTCGGCGACGATCACCGGATGCTCCGGGCCGTGCGTGTCAAACCAGTCGCGCCGTTCCTGCGTGGTGCTGGGCACGGTTTGATAGGTGCAGGTGCTGTGCTCGACGTAGTGATTGTAGATCGCGTTGATGGCGTCGAGGTCGGCTGCGGTGGCGGGGCGGGTGGTGACGGGCATGGGAGGCATGGAACGAGGCTGGGGCAGGTTATGGAAGCGCTCAAATGACGAATGTCGAATTCCGAGCCGAGCGAAGCGAGACAGACTGCCGAAGGCAGCCCGAAGGGAAGCGTAGCGCATCAATGACGAAACGGAGGCGACCTTGCCCGCTTTGCTTTCCATTCTTGACTCGGTGGTAGGCTCCCGGCATTCTCGCGGCGGATTTTCATCCCATAACACTTAACTCATCACCTTTATGTCCATCAAAGTAGGAGTCATCGGAGTCGGCGGCATGTTGCAATATCACGCGGCGGGGTTCCGTCAGGCGGGAGCGGAGATCGTGGCCGTGGCCGACGCGGCCCCTGGCGCGGCGGCCAAGGCGGCGGCGAAGTGGGATATCGCCACACCCTATGAAACCGTGGATGCCATGCTGGCCGCGCCGGAAATCGATGCGGTAAGCGTCATCGTCCCCAACAAATTTCACAAGTCGCTGACGATCCAGTGTCTTGAAGCCGGCAAGCACGTCTTCTGTGAAAAACCACCGGCGCTCAATGCCGCAGAAGTGCAGGAAATCATCGCCGCCGCCAAGAAGGCCGACAAGCAGGTGCTCTTCAATTTCAACAACCGCGCCCGGCCTGAATCGCAGGCCATGATGACTTACATCAACCAGGGCGTGGCGGGCACCATCAATTCGGCGCAGGCCAAGTGGATTCGCCGCACGGGCATCCCGGGCTTCGGCGGTTGGTTCACCACCAAGGAACTCGCCGGCGGCGGTTCGCTCATCGACCTGCTGCACATGGTGGACCTCGCGATGTATTTCATGGGTTATCCTGAGCCTGCCCATGTCATCGGCCAGACGTTCTCGGATTTCATCCAGGACAAGCAGTTCAAAGGGCCGTGGGGCATTCCCGACCGCGTGGGCGGCACGACCGATGTGGAAAACTCAGCGCATGGTTTTGTGTCCTTCAAGACCGGCCAGGTGCTGAGTCTCCAGGTCTCCTGGGCCGAAATGGTGAAGCGAGAGGAAGTCTCCGTGGTCTTCCAGGGCACCAAGGCTGGCGGCCGGGTGGAACGCCTCTTCGGCATCGACGGCCTCGACAACACCGCCATCGACACCTGCGAACTCTACGTGCAGGAAAACGGCCACAGTGTGAACCGCAGCATCACCACGCCAGCGTGCGAGGACATGGGCCGCATCGGCTCCGCCGCGAATTTCATCGAATTCCTCGATGGCAAAGCGGCTCCGCTGAACACGCCGGAGCAAGCCCTGCGCCTGATGCAGGTCATCGACGCGGTCTATGCATCCGCGAAGACGGGCAAGCCGGTGTCGATTTAGGCACACGGCCAGAAATAA
>DNXB01000403.1 GCA_003506995.1 Verrucomicrobiales bacterium | reverse complement strand
TCAGGGCGTGGCAGATGAGGATGGCGTTGTCGCCGGTCGCATTGAGCGTGCCGTAGGTCTCGTAGCGCAGGGTGAAGCCGGGCAGCACCTGGCCGCTCTTGAAGGTGAACGGTTGGTCGCAGACAAAATCGCGCGGGGTGACGATGCCCACGCTGCCGGCGGCGGCGGGGCCGCGGCTGCCGGCGGTCTCTTGCACATCAATCATTTTGACGAGTGAACCGCACCTGCGCCGCCGGTGCAAGTCGCGCGCGGGTCATACAACTGCGCAGATCTTGGCGTGATGCTTGGCCGGGCTGTTCAGCCATCTATGGAAATTGAATGCCATGTGGTGGCTTACCTATCAGCCACCGCTTTGCGAATTGCGTCCAAGTCCTTGCCCTTGGGCATCACGAACAGGCAGCGGCCTTCGCTGCGTTCGGCCCACAGTTCGCCCAGTTGTCGTTTCTCCTTGGAGTCGTCGTTGCTCCAGCGGTCCTCGCCCTTGTATTCGACCACCAAGATGCGGCCGTCCTTCAGCTGGCAGACGAAGTCCGGGTAAAACCGGTCGGTGGCCGTCGGCAGCCAGAACGATCGCTCCGGTTGCCGCTCAAGATTACGCATCCAGGTTTCGACTTGGGGCAGTTGGTCGAGGAACAGGGCGCACTCGAATTCCTCCCCTTTGTCGGCCAACTCGCCTACCTGCCGGTGATAATGTTTCCGGAAATCGTCGGAGCGTTCGCAAACCCAACGTGCCGGGTAGCGGTCCGGATCAAACGCGAACACCTGCTCGGCCGTCACCCTGATGGGGCCGGAATCTTCGCTGAAAAGCACCGCCTGGAAAGCCTCCGCCTTGGCCCGTTTCCGGCAGGCGTCGATCTGCCGTTCCACTTCATCCCGCAGGGCGAAGCGTTCCCGCACGAGCCGTCCGAGCGTGACATCCGGTTTCTGCTGCATGGCGGTGATGATTGCGCTGATGAACGGCCCGGTTTCGTCCGCCGAAATGTCGGGATGCGGAATGTTGCGATCCAGCCAGTCGATCAATCGGGCCTCCGACCAGTTTTCGGTGACCTCGATCAGTCTCATCTCATCGGCGAGCTCAGCGCCGAACTTCCACTTCACCTTGCCCTCGGCATCCAACCCGATGCTGCCGAAATCTCCGGCGGCTCCCACCGGCTCGAATTCGGCGGGATCTTCTTCATTTTGAACGGCCGACAACTTCCACGGGCGTTCCAGAAAGTGGGTTTCATCCAGCAGCTCCAGCACGCCCTGCCGTTCGATGGCGAAGACCGGCACCACCAAATGGACGCCGCGTTCGGCCGGGCTGGTGAAAATCTCTTCTGCGCCCTTGGCGTGGGCGCGGGCGGCGGCGGCGAACTGCTCGCGGTTGGCCTCCATCAGGAAGCCGGCGCCCGCCTGCTCGATTTCCTCCTCGGACAGGGGCGCCACCAAAATCACCGTGCCGGCCTTGACGTCGACCCTGACCTTCTCGCTGAGCGCGGGGGCCCACTGGCTGACGTCCGGCAGCTCCGCCACGGGCAGGGTCACCTGCGGCACTTTGCGGCTGGCGGGCAGCTCAAGTTTTCCCTGTTCGCCCGCGGGGGTCACGATGAGGTCCTTCGCCTCCATCGGATTGAAGCCGTTGCCTTGCACCAGCGCGTCCTGCAACGCCCGGGCGGTGGCGGCGAAATTGTGCGAGGTGGCCAAGGCGTAGGCGCGGTTCAATTCCGGCGCCGGCTTGCGGCGGGCCTCCGGCAGACGCAGCACCCGGCCGATGAGCTGTTCCACCGCCGTGTCGGATTTCATCTCGGCGACCGAACAGAGCACGTAAGCCCAGGAGCAATCCCAGCCTTCCTTGAGCGCATCCACGGTGATCACGAAACGCACCGGGCAGTCGCGCTTGAAGAGGTCGATGTCATCCAGCCCCCGGTCATCGCCGGTGGCGCGCACGATCCACTCGGCCGGCACCTTGCAGTGCTCGATCAGCGCCTTTTCCACCACCTCGACGGTGCGGGTCTCGCGGTTCTTGTCGCGCCGCTCGGCCTTGAACAGGACGATGGGCCGCAGGTGCTCGCCCGTGACTTTTTCGTCGTCCCGGGCCTGCTTTTCCAAAGCTTCCCGCAGTGCCACCGCATCGGCCAGCAACCGCAGCCAGTCGGTTCGTGTCTCCAGCCGGATTGGGAGTTTGATCATGTCCTCCGCGGAGAGTTGCTTGGCCGAGACATGGTGCAGCACGTTGCTGGGCGATTCCTCGCGGGCGGGCGTGGCCGTCAGTTCCAAAATGCACGAGGGCCGGAAACGCGCCAAGGTGTCGAACGAGAGCGGGGTGCGGGCGTTGTGCGCCTCGTCCACAATGACGATCGGCCGCCGGAGCCGGAGCACATTGGCCAGAGAATATGCCACGACGCCGGTTTCGCCCTTTTCCAGCACAGCGGACGCCGCGGGATCGAGCCCTGTGAAATGATGATGGAGCGCTCCGGAGCTTTCATAAACCTTGCGGCCTTCCTTCTCGGTGATGCGAAAGGATTGGAGCGTGCTGACGATCACGACGGTGCTGGCGTCGAGCGTGGCCTTGGTCACGTAGAGCGCTTCGGTCGGGTCCAGCACTTCTACCGCGCCCAGTTCGTTTTCCAACGCCTGCCGGTAGGGATGCGACCGGTTGCGCAGGGCCCGCAACGTCTGCTCCTGGATGGCGCGCGAGGGCACGAGCCAGAGCACCACCGCGTGGCCGCTTTGCAGCAGCTCGCGCTGCATGACAGGCACACAGAGGCAGGCGAGCAGCGTTTTGCCGCCGCCGGTAGGCAGGCGCAGGCAGACGTAGGGCATGCCCTTGAATTCCTCGGCGGCGAAACCCGGGGCGCTGAAATACGGCAGGCCCACCCCGGTGCGTTCGCTGGTGATCTGGGTGAACGCCGCTGCCGGTCCGCCAAGGTCGCGGCTGCGCCGCAGAAATTCTGTTAGCGTACCGACGGTCTCCAACTGGTAGTTTTTGGGGGCGAGCATGGCGGGTCGGGGGATCTCTGCTCAGCTCACCATCGCCTGGCAGACCATGCGGAAGCTGCCGTCGGCACTCACGCCGCCCTGGGGTTTCCAACCTTCGGCGATCGCCTGGTTGACCAGTTGCTCGAGGGTGCCGACGTTGGCCGCGGTGATGATTTTGTATTTCATGGTGAGGGCTCAGCGCACCTTGATGGCGTAGGGCGTCTGTTTGAAGGTGATGCCGCGCGCCCTGAGCCGGGCGGGGCTCACGCGGTTGGAGGCGGCGTAGATGACCTTGGGTCCGTCGTGCGGCGGGAGCGAGTCGAGGATCGGCTGGGTGAGCACGTTGCCGCCGTCGACCGACCGGTCCTTGAGGATGCCGTTGTAGAGCAGGTANNGAGCGTCGTGCGGCAGCGGTGTGCCGGTTTCGGTGAAAAACACATGGCGGGCGAGATCGCGGAAACGTACCGTGTTGCGAATTATTCCAGCGGCATCGAAGAGGGATTCACCGAGTTGCACGTAGCGAAATCCGCCGCCGAGAGCTTCAATTTTTCTACCTGTGGGAGTGGTATAGCCTGTAGATACGCGGCGGACGCGTTCTGCAGTAATTTCTCGGGCAACGACCGGATCCATTTCCGTCAAAATAAAGCGCCGCGTTCCACCGTCCTCAGCATTGAGTTTTAGTGCGGCATGCGCCGTGGTACCTGAGCCGCCAAACGAATCCAGAATTAGCGTGGTTGAATCGTTGAAGAGACTGATAAGTTGCTTTACCAAGTCAGGCGGTTTCGGGAACGAAAATTTCTTCCCGTCTCCAAAGATTGCTTCGATTTCAGCGGTCCCTTGCTGGGTGTAGATTTTGTCGATAACTGAGTATAGCTTACTGCGGCGCTCTTCCCCATCTTCATCCCGAAGGTATTGTTTGTAGTTAACAGTCCATTTCCCCTTAGATTCAGTTATGGAGAGTTCGTCGTTTGCGAGGGCGGTCAATGCTCGTTCTTTTGCCCACTGCCATTGTTTCTCTGGCCAGATTTCCTCGTTCTTCCACGGGATCGCGTAACGCAGGTTCGGGCGTGGATCCATACTGTTGGTAGCAAGCGGCTGTAATCGATACGGTCCGCGTTTCTGAAATTTTTCGTCTTTATACTTATAGTAGCGCATCACCGTTTCATCTGGTGGTAACGATAGAACCGGCACGCGGTCTTTGTTCCGCGCGAAGCAAAGCACATATTCGTGGAGGTTGACTATGTGTTTGGACTTCGCTCCGCCACCGTAGCTCTTTTTCCAGATCAAAGTTTGCAGCCGATTTGCGGGACCAAAGATTTCATCTGCAATCAGCTCCGCATATCGCTGTTCGTTTTCATCGATACTGATGAAGATTAAGCCGTCCTCAGTGAGGAAGTCCCGTAGCAGCCGCAGCCGCGGATACATCATGCAGAGCC
>DNXB01000098.1 GCA_003506995.1 Verrucomicrobiales bacterium | reverse complement strand
CTCGGTGGCGCTGCTGCATCTGCTGCGGGAGGCGGGATTCACGAATCTGATTCTCTGCCACCTCAATCATGGCCTGCGGGGCGACGAATCGGACGGCGACACGCTGTTTGTGCAGCGGTTGGCGAAGAAGCACGATCTCAAATGCGAGATCGAGGCCGCTCATGTGGCGGCGCTGGCGCAGGAACGCAAGATTTCGGTCGAAACCGCCGCCCGCGAGGCGCGGCATGCTTTTTTGCTGCGCATGGCCGAAAAACACGACACCTGGGTCGTCTTGCTGGCGCATCACGCCGAAGATCAGGCGGAGACGATTCTGGCGAATCTTTGCCGTGGCAGCGGTCTGGCCGGATTGGCAGGCATGCACGCGGTGCAGCGGCTTGATTCAGGCCTGCATCTCGTGCGTCCGCTGCTGCACGTCCGCCGCAGTGAGATCGACGCGTATCTCAAATCGAAGCGCTTCAAGTTTCGCGAGGATTCGAGCAACGCGTCGCCGAAACACCGTCGCAATCGCCTGCGACATGAAGCGCTGCCGCTCTTGAACGACATCTTTGCCCGTGACGTGGTGCCGCAGATTGTACGGCTCGGAGCGCTGGCGGAACAGGATGATGATGGCTTGCAGCGTCAGGCTTTTGCTTTTCTGACGGCTGAGGGGCATCTGAATGAGGATCGCTCGTTGCCGATCACGCCCGAATTGCTGGCGCTGCATCCGGCGGTGCTCTCACGCGTGTTTGCGCTGTGGCTGCGCGAGGTGCTGGAGCTGCCTGGAATCGAACATGACGACCTGGAAGCCGCCATGGCGATGCTAGGTCCGGACGGAGCCGCGAAGATCAATTTACCGAATGACCGTCACCTCCGCCGCAAGGCAAAGAGGCAGTGGGTGGAATGATGTGGAAAGTAGTCCAGAGCTTCAGCTCGTTCTGGAAGGCTAACAGTTCACCCAGAGCGAGCTAAAGCTCTTAACTACTTTCAGCCTTCCAGCGTGTGGATGAACAAGCCTGAGCGAAGCTTTGGCTCGAACCAGGTGCTCTTCGGCGGCATGATCTGGCCGACGTCGGAGATGGCCATGAGCTGATCGACGGTGGTGGGGAACATCGAGAAGGCGACGCTGAAGTCGCGGCTGTTCACGAGCTTTTCCAGCTCCGCTGTGCCGCGAATGCCGCCGATGAAGTCGATGCGCTTGCTGGTGCGCGGGTCGTCGATGCCGAGCACGGGCTTGAGCAGGCGGTCCTGCAGGATGCTGACGTCGAGCTGGTCGATGGGGCTCGCGTCTTTGGCGGCCTGCCAGTTCAACTCATACCACTGTTCCTTCAAATACATGCAGCATTGGCCGGGCTTCGTCGGAGTTTTGAGCGTGGTGGGCTTCAGGGTGAAGATTTCGCCGATCTTCTGGATGAACTCCTCGCGGTCATTGCAGTTCAGATCCTTCACCGCCCGGTTGTAGGGCAGAATTTTCAGCTCGTTGCCAGGGAACAGCACGCTGAGGAACCAGTTGTAGTTTTCCTCACCGGTATGATTCGGATTGGCTTCGCGGCGCAGCTTGCTGACACGGAAGGCGCTGGCGGCGCGGTGGTGGCCGTCTGCCACGTAGGCGCAGGGCACCTGGCTCTCGAACAGGCTCGTCAAAGACACGCAGAGTCCCAGCGAAACACGCCAGACCTGATGCCGCACGCCATCGGGCGCGTTGATGTCGTAGATGGGCTTCTCCGACTTCAAGAAACCATCAATCAGGGCGCTGATGCCCGGCCGCTGGCGGTAGGTGAGGAAAATGGGGCCCGTATTCGCGTTGAGCGCGTCCACGAGATTGGTGCGGTCGTCTTCCTTGTCCTGCCGGGTCTTCTCGTGCTTCTTGATGACGTCCTTCTCGTAATCCTCGGTGTGGCAGACGGTGACGAGGCCGGTCTGGCTGTGACCGGCGATGGTCTGGCGGTACAGATACATCGTGGGCTTCGCCTCGCGTGTCAGCACACCCTCCGCCTGCATGCGCTGGAAGTTTTCTTTGGCCTTCGCATACACCGGCGCCGAATACGGGTCGATTTCGAGATCGAGGTCGATCTCGGCACGGTCCACATGCAACAGGCTGTTCGGCTTGCCTTTGGCAAGAGCGGAGGCCTCCTCACGGTTGACGACATCGTACGGAACGGCGGCGACTTCGGGAGCGAATTTGGGGGCGGGAACGAGACCTTTGAATGTGCGGATGCGCATCGTTCGAGATAAAACGCGGGGATGGCTTGTCAATCCGCACTCTTGGGCTGAGCCGCCTCAAAGCTCTCCCGCGCCACTTTCCGCGCGGCGGAGACGACATGGGTGCAGGCCTCGATGCACAGCAGAGGGATCGCGTTCGGAGCGTGAGTGGGCTGCGTTTTGGACGCGGCTTCGTTGGCCATCGGTTGGGAGGCCGTGAGCGGCCAGAGGATGCGGCGGAGGCATTTCGTGTTCGCGCAGCATTTGCCGATCATCGCATGCGCCTGCTCGTCGGTGATGTTGTTGGCGAAGCGATACATGCCGGTCTGGCGGCCCAGCAGGTCACGCAGCGGCACGGCGGCGAGTTTTTCCTGCTCCAACGCGTGCGCCATGCCGAGCGCGGCAGGATAGAAGAAGTCGAGGGCCAAACGCAGTTCGTCGAGCGTGGCGAGATCAAGCCGCCAGCCGCGATTCAGCGTGGGCGCGGAGTGCAGCGGGCGAAACGCACCGCTGGCGTCATTTCGCGCGATGAACAAGGCATCATGAGCCGCATGATGGACTTGCAGGCCATCGTTGCCGCGATCCGCGATGTGGCAGAGCGAAAATGTGCCATCGCCATTCGTGGTGATGGCGATCTCGCCGATGGAATCACGACCCGAGGCAAGCCACGCGGCCAGCGCTTCACTCAACAGCGAACCGCGAACCGCGAACTGCGAACCAATCTTGTGTTTCGCATCAAAATCATTCACCTGGTCGAGAATCACGTCCGCCATGTGCGGCTCGGTGCCGATGGCGCCGCTGTAGTAGAGCAGGCGGCCTTGAAGCTGGTGCGGATTGTGATGGAAGACGCCGCTTTCACTCAAGGCGGCGCCGATTTCCTCGCGCATGCCAAGGAGAACAGGGATGTCCTGGAAGCTGTGCAGGCCGTCGGCGATGAAGAACGGGACGATGACCACGTCGGGCGAATTGGTCAGCTTGGCCCAGTCGGCGACGAAGGGAGCCTCCTCCATGTAAGTGTCAACGACCTCGGCAAATCCATAGTGGCCGCCACGAATGAGGGCGACCTGGTCCTGGATGGCCTTGGTGGAGTTTTCGTTCAGGCTGGTGCCGTGACCGACGATGACGAGGCTGGTGCGCTCACGCGGCACGCCGGGGGCCACCTCATCCGCGCGCTGCAAGATGAGACGCGTCATGTTCGGGTGAATGCCCACGGGATCGCAATAATAGATCGTTTTGCCATCCCGGTGGGTGACCGGCCCGTCGAGACGCAGCTCACGCGGCAGCACCTGCTGGCAGAAGTAGCCTTCGCTGATGAAGTTGGGGACGATGTAGATGACATCGCTGTCCACCATTTCGTAAACCTCGCGCATGTTCGGCTCCTCTTTCCAGAAGCAGCAGACGACTTCACGAAAAAGGCCGCGCTGCCGGATGGCATCGGCGTGCAGGTGTGTGGGGGCGCTGGAGTCCGGGTTCACGGTGGAACCATGACCGACGATGATGAGGGCGGCGTGTTGATGGGAGTTCAAAGGCTTGGAAGAAGGCGGGAATGACGAATGAAGTCCGAATTACGACCGTGGTGTCATGTTTGGAAGCAATTCGTCATTCGATATTCGGATTTCGTCATTTTCCCTCACCCATGGCGGAAGCGGATGTCGCGGATCTTGGCGTCGGGCAGTTTGGCTTGCAGACGCTTGAGGATTTTGCCCTTTTCGAGCATCAGGGCGTGATGAGCGGTGGGCTGCATGAGGCGCACGGTCAGAACGCCACGCTCGATGGAGTCCGGGCGCGAAAGTTTGAACAGAAAGGTGCCCACGATCTCCTCCCAAGCCTCAAGCACGTCCTCCAATTTCACACGATTGGCCAAACCACACTGCGCGACGATTTTCGGGGCCAGATCGGCCACGCTGAGCGTGGGCAGGTCCATCAGCGGCCCGTCCGCCACGCCACGCCACGCCGCCACGAGCCGGTGGCGCAGGATCTGGCGGGCGGTGGGTTTGCGGTCGCTCATGGGCCGCAGGCTAGACGGGAATGAGCCTGTGCTAAATCACAAAATGTCCTTTTGCTTTGGTGATGGAGTGAATCGGCTGCTCCATGGGCGTTGAACCTCTCCAATCTTCGCTCAGCGAAGTGGTACCCCCGGTAGGATTCGAACCTACGACNNTGCTCTACCAACTGAGCTACGGAGGCGTTTCCTGTCGCTTGCGAAACAGGGTCGGTGAAGGGCGCGAGTAATAGCCGTCTCAGCCCGTCGTGCAAGCGCGTTTTGCCTCTCACGGTGAAACTTTCAGGTGCTGGAGCAGAAACCTGACCGCATCCGGCTTCGGTTCCTGCTCGTCCTGCGCCACAATGCAGGGCACGCCGTCCACCGAGCATTTTTTTTGAATCTCACGCGCGTGGTGGATGCAGTGCAGCCATTCGCCGCGATTCGTGGGCGCCGACACGACCTGTGGATTGCTCAAAAACAGCGGTGGATCGTCTTGCGTGATCCAATGCAGCATGTCGCACTCGCGCAGGATGTTTTGCCCTCTCTCGGTGCTGAAATCGGCCGCCGAGGAGAGGTGGTAAAACAGCGCGCCT
Source organism: Verrucomicrobiales bacterium (assembly GCA_003506995.1). Lineage (GTDB taxonomy): Bacteria > Verrucomicrobiota > Verrucomicrobiia > Verrucomicrobiales > Verrucomicrobiaceae > Prosthecobacter. The sequence goes on along the minus strand of DNXB01000098.1, from coordinate 9,047 downwards.
TCCGCCTCACTGGTGTTGAACTCCGGTTTCGCTGGTCCGAGGAAGGATTCCCAGCGCGTGAGGTTGTAGGTGGCCTGGGTGCTGTTGCAAACCGCGCAGACGAGGCGTGTGGACTCACGCAGCACCGGATCTTCGGCCTTGGGATCAGCCAGATCATCGTGTGTGGCCAGCCAGAGCGACGTGCCAGCCCCGGCGGAGCCGCCCATGGAGGCGAAGCGCGTTTTGTCCAGCTTCCACTCACCGGCTTTCGACCGCACAAACTGCACGGCACGGGCGCATTGCCGCAGGATGTCCTGGATCGGCATGGCATCGAGGAACGGATAGTTCACCGCCACGCAGGACACACCGCTGGCGAGGAGCTGGCTCATTTGTTTATCGGATGACCAACGGCTCTTGTCTCCGTTACGAAACCCGCCGCCGTGAATCATGAACACCACCGGTGTCGGCTGGTCGGACTTCGCCAGATAGAGGTCGATCTTGTTCCGCTCATGCGGTCCGTAGGCCACGTTGGCGAAATCGGGCTTCAGGCCGTTCGCCGCCGGCTTCGCCTCGCTGGAAGGCTTCTTCCGCACCTTCGCAAGGTAGGCGCGGCCTTCGTCCATGGTGAGGATGCCGTCCTTGTTCGTGTCCGCATCGGGATAGCGCTTCAAGCCTTCGCGCAGCATCTCGTTGTTTTCAGAAGTGACCTGCGCGGCGAGTGTGGTGGCCAGGACGAGGAAGATCAGGGTGCGTTGCATGGTGGTGGCGGATGAGTGATCTGAAACGTGCTTTGTAGGTCAAGGTAGCGGCGAAAGGCGGATTTTGCGAAACTCGGCTTTTCCCTTGGAATAATTGTCACCGGCGCGGAATTGCAGCACATCGAGCACGCCTTCGATCTTCGGGCCGTCGCAGACTTTCACTCCGTCCACGAGCAGCTCGGTCTTGTCCTTCGCGGCCTTGATGGTGATTTGATACGGCTTCTTGCGCTCATAAGTGAACAGCTTCGCGCCCTTCGGCTGCGGGTAGAGGCCGAAGGTGGTCTTGCCGCCCTCGTTGGCGAATTTCACGTCCCCCATGACCAGCCGCGCGCGCATGCCTTCGAGCACGGTGATTTCAAAGTCGATCTGGAAGGGGGCGGCGCGGTTGAAGTCGTAAAGCAGGGTGCTGTCACCGCTGCCGGCGAGCAGTTCGGTCGTGCGGGTCCATTCGCCGGATTGCTTCTGCCATTTGAGCGTGTTGGCGGCGGCCAGCGGTTCCTCGATTTCCGTGCTCTGATGTGTTTCGAGCTCGGTGCGGATGAAATTCGCGACTTCGGCGGTCGTGGCGGGATCGTTCAGCTTGAACGCTTTTTCTTTCCACTCACTGCGGGCCATCACGAGCCGCGACTCGAGGCTGGCATGATAACCGCGCAGCAAGGTGGCGAGCGCGTCCTCGCCTGCGGCGGGGACCGGCATGTCGGCGGCCTTGACGGGCGCGTCAGTTTTCAGCAGCGTCGCGAAGGCGGTGATTTGGGCGGCCTCGTCAGTTTTTTTGGCGCGCTGGCGGTCTTCGGCCAGTTGCTCGGCCTCGACGAGCGCGACCGCGTTCAGCTCGGCGGTGACGCAGCGGCAATGCGCCGCGAACCCATGGCGCAAATCGTCCAAACTGGTCACGGCGGCCTTGGACTCGTCTTTTTCATCCGGTGGATCGAGCCGCCGGATCATGAGGCGACGGATGTGCGTGTGGGATTTCTCGTGGAAGAAGTGATGGAAGAAGCCGATGACCGAGTTCTCCGGCATCTCGAATATTTCGCCGTCCTTGTCGGTCACGCGGTGGTTCACCACGATGTCACGGTGGTTCAGGCGATAGGTCACGAATCCTTCCCGGCAGAGGATGTGGAACTTCCACGTCCGGCCGTTCACGGGCGGCGTGATGTGCGGGGCGGCGGTCTGGTACATCTTGCGCAGCATTGAGGCCACCGCGCCTTTGCCTGAACTGGTCCATTGAGCGCAGGAGATCCAGTCCTCGGTCTGATCGCTGCCGTGGTAGCCGAGGATGATGCTCAGCCCCTGTCTGCCATCCGGCAGGTCTTTCTCCTCGTATTCGCCCGTGAACTCGAAGTTCGTGCCGGTGCGGCCGTTGTGTAGCAGGAAGGCGCGCGCGCCGTGGCCGTTGTTGACGAGCGTGCCGGTTTTCAGCCCGGTCCAGAAGCCGCTGAGGTGGTGCCACTCGGCGAGGTCGGGAAAGGCCCACATCTTCACCCACTTGCCGGTGGCGAGGGCTGTCTCGAACTTGCATGCGGCGATGCGCTCCAGCAGCAGCCCCGGCGGCTCGCCTTGAAAGCGCGAGGCGATGTCCTGATAGCCGGGCAGCGCGTCATTGGCCCGGCCCAGTGTGTAGGACTCCTCCGCCGCGTCCCATTCCGTGTTGAAACCGAAGGTATGCAGCACGGACTGCGCGCGCACCTCGGCCTCGTTCGCCAGCAGGTTCAGCCGCCGCCGAGTCTGGCGTGGAAACGGTACGGGCACCTGCTGGAATGTGTCGTAGGCCGTTTCGTAATCGCCCGCCACCCAGGCCAGCACCCCGTAGTCCGCCAGCCGCCAGTCGCGCTGCCAGGTGCGATAGACTTCCTTCGATTCCGCCAGTTCGCGATTCGACCCCAGCACCACCTGCTTCAGCGGATCCTGGGAAAGCACATGCCGGATGTCGTCCACTTCGTCTTCGAGGTAGTCGAGGATGCGCCGCATGGCGACGACCACGCCCTGCTCATGTTTGCCGGTCAGCGCGCAGGCGCAATAAAACGCCTTCATCTGGCCGATGCTGCCGCCCCAGCGCGGACGCAAGGCCCACAGCAGCGCGTAGTAGGCGCCGTAGTGATCATACTGCGCCGCCACCGCGCGGTCGAACCACAGCCGTGTGCTCTCGCCCGGCTCACCGTTGCCGCATTTCACGATGTCGATCATGACCGTCGCCGCTTGTGGCCGGTCAGGTCGGAGTTCCCAGGCTTTCTTGAAATGACCGCGTGCGATCACCTGATGCTCCGCGAATTTTTGCCAGCCATCGTCCTTCACCGTGTTCGCATAACCGGTGCCGCGATACGACCAGCCGGTGCTGTTTTGCAGCTTCCCGTTCAGCATCTCCCGCAGCCACGGAGTGAGGTGCGGCGCGGCGCACAGTTTTCGCAGCTCCTCGGGCCGCTCCTTCACGTTCGTCGAGTTGAAGACGAACTCCACCTCGTTAAACAGCAGCTCGTCCTCCTCCGGCGTGAAGACCGCCGGGTCCATGGCGCTTTTCAGCATGCGCTTTGCCCGTTCGGCGTTGGATTTCGCGATCGTTTCCGAGTTGGACGAGCGCCGGATTTCATTGAACTGCGCTTCGATGTGCGCGGCGATGACGGACGGGTAATCCTTCAGCGTCTTGTGCCGGTTCGCACGCGACAGAAAATCCCACGCGTCGGTGTAGCTCTCATGCGACTCCCAGACCACCCATGCGGCCAGCCAGAGCAGCAGCGGCTCCTCCACCTTCGCCTTGGCCAGCGCCGTGCCCTCCGTCGCCATCACTTCCCACGGCCGCTTGGGGTCCACGTCAGGATGACCGGCCTTCACCATGAGCGCCTGCTTCACAAAACTGTGCGCCGCCTCCGCCTGCTGCGGCCATTCCGCGAGATTCTTTTCAAAAACCGGCAGCAGCATGCGCTGCATCCACGCCCAGCGCACCTTCGCCAGATCGCTGGCGGAGCGCGCGCCCGGCTTGATCTCGATGGGCGCGAATTGTTGCTCCTTCAGATAATCTTGCGCCGCCTGCCGCCAGTCCGTGTCAGCGGCATTGCATGAAAAAATCGCGGCGAAGACCGGCAGCAGAGTAAAAATCGACTTCATGGCCACGCATGACATCAGGAAGGCATTCGTGAGTCCAGCCAGATTTTCGGATGATGAGGGAGAACTGCCGTGCTAACACCGCGCATGCGCATTTTCGCGTTCATCGCTGTTTTTTCACTGCAAGCCGCCGCTTTCGCGGAGCTGCCGCTTAACATCTCGATTTCCGGCGGGGCAGGGCCTTACACGAAGGAGCGTTGGAAGGCCGACTGGCCGGGCTGTGAGTTTGAAGGTGGCATCAAGGACGGACGCGTGATGGTGACGGAAAACAAATGGCTCCGCGTGAACTTCGCCACCGGCAAAATCGGCCCCGAGGAAGGCGGCGCGGGCTGGCGCATGCCGTTTGGGAAGCATGAGGCGGCGGAGATGAGCTACACGCTGCGCTTCAGCCAGGACTTCGACTTCGTCAAAGGCGGCAAGCTGCCCGGACTTTGCGGCGGGCCTGAGAACGTGAGCGGCGGACGGCCCGCGAACGGGAAGAACGGTTTCTCCGCCCGCCTGATGTGGCGCAGGGACGGCCGTGGCGAGGCCTACGTCTATCACAAGAACCAGAAGGACGATTATGGCGACAGCTTCGCGTTTCCCGCCGAATTCCGCTTTCCCACCGACACACCAGTCAAGGTGCGCATCGCCTTGAGCATGAACACGCTAGGCAAAAGTGATGGCACGCTGCGTGTCTGGATCGATGAAAAGCTCCTCGTTGAACGCTCCGACATGGAATGGCGCAGCGTGGACACCTTCGGTGTGGACGGACTCTACTTTGAAACCTTCCACGGTGGCGGTGACAAGACCTGGGCTCCGACGAAGCCCTCCTGGGTCGAATTTACGGAGATGAAGGTAACGAAATAAACCACTGCCATTGGCTTCGCCGAAGCCATAGGCGGACTCAGGTCTTCCGCCATCACGCGAAGAAGCTCGTGATCGGCTGGCCTTTGTCGGTGACCGTGAAGGGACGCTTGGAGCTGCTGTAGAGCACGAAGCCGAAGGCGATGGTGGTGGCGCAAAATCACGCCACCAGCAGCACTATCCACAGCGCCAGGAACAGCAGCGCCATGGCGAAGCGGACGGCGGCGGTGTGTTTCTTCTGCCAGGTGATGAGCGTGGCGCTCGTCATGCCCAGCCAGGCGAGAACGAAAATGACGATGAGCGGCAGCACGAAGGCCGTGTTGTAGAGCAGCAGGTAGCCCACGGCGGTGAGGCTGCCCTGCTTCATCATATAGACAATCGTCGGCAGATACACCTGCCCGGTACAGGCGAGTTCCAGCAGGCTGATGACGATGCCGCTGGCGAAGGCGGCGGCGATGAAGTGCGTGCTTTTGGCCTGCACGCGGATCACTGAGCGGATGCGTGTCTTCAGAAACTCCGGCAGTTGCAGTGTGCTCTCCTCGATCTTGCCCCGCAGCGCCTTGATGCCGTCGCGGAAGCTCAGCCAGGCCAGAACGAGCGCCACGAGCGCCAGCGCACGGTTCAGCCAGGTGCGCACCCACGCGAATGCCTCCAGCTTTGCCACCAAGTGGCTCAAGCCGAGCCCCACCGCGAAATACGCCAGAAACACCGCCGCGATGAAGGCCAGACCCACCATCAAAATCTCGCGCGGACTGCGCCGCGCCACGCGCAGGTAGCTGAGGAAGAAAATGATCGTCGCAAAGGCGCAGGGGTTGATCCCGTCGAGCAATCCCGCCAGCGCCACCCAGCCGATGCTGAAGGTGTCAAATCGCTGCGCGATCTCCCCGCCCGCCGACTCACGCGCTTGCTCGTCCACGCGGTTCCATGTTGCGTCCACCGGCTGCTCGCTCGTTTTTTCGACGAGGCGTTGCAGCGCGTTGAAGGTCACCTGCGTCTTCACCAGCGCCCCGGCCTGAGTGAAGACCGCCGGCGTGACCTGATGCAGCTCCGGCTCCACCTTGAAGCGCGCGCAGAGCGTCTGGTTGATCTCCGCGCCCTCGCTGCGCTCGATGTTGTGCTCCTGGATGTCGAGCGGCTGCGCCTCGCTGATGATGCGCAGCATGTCGCGGATGCGCTCGCAGTCCTTGCAGCCCGGCTTGTAGAAAAACAGCACGCTCAGCGGCGCGGTCCTTGTCACGACGGGCTTGGGCCGTGCCGCGTCCTTCGCTGCCGCGACGACCGGCCCCTCCGTCACGTTTTCCGTCACCACCAGCGAGGCAAAGCTCGTCAGCGCCTGGCCCGTCTTCTTCCCACCGCTGGGGAGAAGATGGTCGTTCATCCGCTGCCAGTCATCATCGTCGAACCACTTCTTCTGCACCTGGTCGATCAAGAAGCCGAAACGCGGCGTCAGCATGCGGTAGTTCTCCTGTAAAAACGGCTGGAGCAACTGCCGTCGCATGTCCTCGTCCGTGAGGGCGGCCACTGCCTCGCGCAGCGCCAGCGGATCGACATCCCGCGTGTGTCCCAGCAGCGTCATCATCGCCTGCAAGCGCACCAGCGGGTCCGTGTCCTGCGCCAGTTGCGCCAGCGGCGCCTCGGCTTCCGTCGGGAGGCTGAAGACCTTGCTGCGCTGCCGGTAGGGCACGCTCTCCTCTTCAAAATCACGCTCGCCGAACCACACGCGCCAGTAGCTGTCGTTGCCCGCTTTCAAATAAGCCGCCGCCAGCACCTCGCGCACACGCGGCGAGCTGTCGCTGGCGAGTTTTGCCAGCTCCGCCTCAAACGTCGCGCGATCCAGCCGCATCAGCGAGCGCCACGCCGCGCGGCGCTGCCAGATGTTCGATGTCGTGCGCGCCTTGCTCACGACTTCCGCCGCGTCCGCTTTTCCCGCCGTGCCCAGAAGCACCAGGGCCAGCGTTTTCGCATCCTCACGCGCATCCGGCCGCGCCAGCGTCTCGTTGCACCATGTTTCGATCACCACGCGCGGGCGTCCCTGCTCCGTCGCGTTTGCCAGGCTGTAACCGTAGGCGTCCGCAGCCTTCAGATGGCCGTCCGGCATGCCCACATTTTCCAGCAGCATGCGCAGACGCTCCGGCGAGTCACGGCGCAGCATCGCATACACCGCGTCCGTCCGCACCTCGGGCGACTCGTCCTGCAACAGGCTGCGCACCAGCTCCAGACCGGCCTGGAGCGCCGTGAGACGGGAGTCCATGTTCAGAAACGCCGCCAGCCGTGCGCGCTGATGCGGCTCCAGGCGCGGCAGCAGGCGGTGGATCTCCTCAATGGCCCGCTGCTGCCCGCCAAAGGCAAGCTGCGTGGCCGCGTGAAAGGCCAGCTCCGCGCTTTCCTTCTGCGTCATCATCTCGACGAGCGCGTCGTGGAACTCCTTCTCCATCGGCGCCCACAAACGCTCGCCTGGCGCGACGGCCTGCTGCGCCACCACGGCTGCTTTCTCGATCTGGACGCCAAAAGCCGCGTACACCGCCTCCTGCGCCTCATTGCGCGGCGGCGGCTCGCGCAGGATTTGCACGAAGATGTCCGTCGCAGGTCCGGTTTCGTCCGGCGTTGCCGTTTCCACCAGTGACTCACGAAAATCGAAGGGGCCCGGCTGCATGCTCTCCAGGAAAGCCATCTTTCCATCGGCATCGGCACGTTGCAGGGCCTCGAGGACGCGGCGCTTGTCCTCGATCTCCAGCAGCAGGCCCGCGAGATATTGCAGCGCCATGGCGCTCACGTCGGGATCGCGATGAGATGCCAGCGAGCGGACGATTTTCAGCGCCTGCATCGCCGCCGCCTGTTCTTTGCGCGCATGGCTGGACGTCTCGCTTTCAGTGATCCGATTCCACTCAATGTGCTCGCCATCGTGCCCGGCCTGCTTGCCAAAGGCGCGCAGCACGCCCAACAGGGCCTCGCCGCTTTTCTTCGGCAGCGCGTTCACCAGCTCATCTGGCAGCAGCCGCCCCATGCGTACGATCGCATCCGTCGCGGGACCGAGCAGCGTGTCATCCGCCAGCGCCATCTTGGTGATGAGCGGCACCGCCTCGTCCAGGCTCATGTCTGCCGCCGCCTTCATGCCCGCGTAGCGCACAAACTCATCCTTGTCGCTGAAGGCGGCCAGCACGGCGCTCTTCGCCTGCGTGATCTTCATTTTGCCCGCGTACTCCAGCGCCGCCACGCGCACCCGCCAGCGCGGATCGGCGATGCAGGTCATCACACCGTCCTGCCCGGCGTCTGATTTGCCGTCAGAAAGCGCGTTGAGCGCCGCCACGACGAGATCCTCGTTCTTCGATGTCATGAAACTCGCGATCAGCTTCGCGCCACGGCTGGATTTCGTCTCCACGCGGCGCAGCACGGCATGGATCACGTTTTCATCCGTCTCCGTCTTCAGCCGCTCCTGCACCAGATCATACACGCTCTCCTCGCCGGCCAGGATGAGCGCGTCCATCGCCGCCTCGCGGATCAGCGCGTCACTGTCCGGCAAAAACTCCGCCAGGATCGGCACGGCCTTGTCACGGCAGCGCGGCAGGGGCTGCATGGCGGCCAGTTTTTGGTCGCGGGTGCCATAGACAAGATCACGCGCCAGCCGCGCCGCGTCCTTCGGCAGCGCCTCGTTCAGCACCAGGCGGTACTGCGCCTGCTTGATGCGTCCGCGCGTTCCCTCCGCGATCTGCGGCGTGTCATGCAGGTATTGTTCGAGGAACGCGACAGCCTTCATGCCCGCCTGCGCGAGGGATTGAATCGCGCGCTCCTGCTTGCTCACGTCATTGCCGACGAGATCAACGAGGTAGCCGCGCATCTTGGCCTCGTCGGCAGCTTGGGTCACTGCGGCAGGCTCCTCCGCCGCTTTGCCGCCCTCCTGCTTCACCGCCCAGTCCTGCCACAGTTTCAGCGCGGCCTTGCTCTCATCGCTATCCGGCTCCCATGGGTCAAAGCTCGAATCCTTCCCCGTGCGCTCCTCCAAAATCTCCAGCGCGCCCATGCGCACGGCAAACTGCGCATGCGTCAGCAGACCGGCGGTGATGGTCGCTGGAAAGGGTTTCGCCTCCGCCGCATAGCTGCGCAGGCTGGGATGCAGCCCGCAGGCCTCGCACACCACCGCCCATTTCTCCGGCGTGGGGAGTTTCTCATCCTCGAGGATCGCATCCAGCGTCACCGCAGCCTCGCGCACCTTCGGATTGAGGTCACTCATGTCGATTCTCTGCCGCTCCGGCCCGGCATCGAGCACCTGGGCGTCTGCCTGACAGATTAGGAGGAACAGAGCAGCCCAATGACGAAACCAGAATGAGGAATGAGGAATGAATGCCCAATGACAGAAGCTCGAAACACTCG
>DNXB01000186.1 GCA_003506995.1 Verrucomicrobiales bacterium | reverse complement strand
GACATCAAGCCCGAGAACATCGGCATCGGTGAGTCGGGCGGAACCCGCTCCGCCAAGCGGCTCCGGCTGTTCGATTTCTCGTTGGCCGCCGCGGCTCCCACCGAGTTGCGCGTGGGCACGCTGGATTACCTCGATCCGTTTTTGGCCGACCGCAAGGCCCGGCGATATGATCTCAGCGCCGAGCTTTACGCGGTGGCGATCACACTGCACGAGCTGGCCACCGGCGAACGGGCCCGCTGGAAGGGCGGGCAGCCGCAACTCACCGCCGAGGAGATCACCCTTCGCTCCGAGCTGTTCGACGCTGATCTGCGCGACCAGTTTACCCGGTTCTTTCGCACGGCCCTCAACCGCGATTACCGCAAACGCCACGACAACGCCCGCGAGATGCTCCGCGCCTGGCGGGCGATTTTCGAGACGGTGGACCGATCCACGGCGCACACGGTGCACGACCGCCCGCCGGACGAGGGGCTCAGCGAGGAGGTCCTGAAATACGCCACCCCGGCTACCCAGCTCGGCACTCTGATGCTCAGCACGCGCCTGATGAACGTGCTGGAGCGGCTGAACATCCACTCCATCGGCGAACTGCTCCGGTTCAAATTCGGCCGCTTCGAGAAATTCCGCGGCGTCGGCCGTAAGACCCAGCGCGAGCTGTTCAAGGTGATGCACCGGCTGCGCCAGCGTTTCCCCGAAGTCGAGCTGGGGCAGGGGGAGACGATTGCCAGCGTGGTGGAACCGCTGCCGGTCGGCCTGGAGACGATCGAGGTGCTCGCCCGCCACGCGTTGTTGGTCAGGCGAGGCCGGGCCAACGTCACGGAAGTCGCAGTGCTGCACCCCTTTCTCGGGGTGGATGCGACCGTCACCGATCCCTCCGCGTGGCCAAGCCAAAGCGATTTGGCGCAATCGAGCGGCGTCACCCGCCAACGCATCGGCCAGATTATCACCACGGCCCGCCGGCGCTGGGCCGATTCCGCCCCGCTGACGGGCCTGCGCGACACCATGGCTGAGGTGCTGCGCAGCCGCGGCGGGGTTATGACCCAGATCGAACTGGTGAACCATGTGCTGTCGGTCCGCGGTTCCCTGGAGGAGGAACCCCAACGGACGCGGCTCGCCAACGCCGCCGTTCGCGCCGCCGTCGAGGCCGAGCACGCCTGTGAATCGCCGCGGTTTGATGAATACCGCAGCGGCGACAAAATCTTCGTGGCGCTGCACCCGGAGTTGCGCACCTATGCCGTGAAACTCGGCCGCGTGGCCGATGAGCTGGCCGCGATGAATCCGCTGCCCACGCCTTCGCGGGTGCTGGATGAGTTGCGGGCGGTGGCATTTCCGGACGACGTGCCCGAGCTGGCTCCGCCGGCGGATGCGCGTTTGCGCCAACTTGCCGTTTCCGCCGCGCACCGCGCCGATCTTTCCTCCCGCGGTGAAATCTATCCGCCGGGGTTTTCGGCGGCCCAAGCGCTGCCGCTCGCCCGCAACGGCCTGTTTGGCGATGAACTCACGGTGCAGGAGATTGAACGGCGCCTGCGGGCGCGTTTCCCGCAGTGTGGTCCCCTGCCACCCCGGCCGGAGTTGGACGGCGTGCTCAAGGAGGCCGGTTTCGATTTTGAGTGGCAGCCGCTGGCGGCCAACCAGCAGGGGGCCTACCGTTCGCCGGCCATCGATTCCCTGTCCGCGAGTTATTCCATCGGTTCACGCAAAACGACCCAGTCCACGGTGCTGCCGGGCGCAGCCTCGGATCCCGACATCGCCCAGGCCGCCATGGTCGAACGCCGTCTGCGCGCCTCCGCCACCGAAGGCGGCTACCTGGTGCTGACGGCCGAGGTTGCCCACCTGGAATTGGCGACCAGGGAACTGGAGGCGCGGTTTGAGGTGGAAATCTGCGATCTCGACGCACTGGTGCTGGAGGCACTGCATGCCGAGGCCGAGGCCATCGGGGCGCAGTGGGAGGTGGTGCTTGCGGCCGATGCCGCGCCGCGCGCCTCCGCCGACTGGCAGAATCTGCAATACCTTGTGGAGCGTGCCCTGCCCAAGGTGGAGCAACGGCTGCGCAGCGTGCGCAAAACCTGCCTTGCCCTGCATCCCGGCCTGCTGGCGCGTTACGGCCATATGAACCTGATTGCGAGCCTCGCGGCCGACATTGGCCGCGCCGGCGGACCCGGCGGCCTGTGGGTGTTGGCCCCGGCCAACGATTCCCATGCCCTGCCCACGCTGAACGGCGTGCCGATTCCCGTCACCAGCCCCAACCAGCACACCCGCCTGACCATTCATTGGTTGCGGAACGAACACCGGGCGGGGGTGCCCGTTGGAGAGTGATTCGAAGTTATTCGGTCCCCGCTCTAGCTAGAAACATGCGAAAACAAAGGTCCCAGAAGCGTTTGCCTAAGAGGGAACCCGATGAAGCGTCAAAAACAACGCTCGCACGATTACTCGCCCGGAAGCCGCTTGTTCTGGCTAGATTCGACGAGAATACATGCGATGCCTTGCGACAGTCACGGGATGGATTGCGCCGGTTTACGATAACGCAGCGACATCAGGCACTTACTGGAATCAAGGTCCCCACTCTCTGTATCGGCGAACTGTCCAAAGATGGAGTTACGGGGTGCTACCTGGGAGTCATTCGCCGCAGGGATGCGGTGTCGACAGTGGACAGTCGACTTAGCTTTCTCAAACTCAGGTCTATCCCATTCGGGTCACTGGAAAAAATCGGCAACGAAATCACTGAGCGTCGATATCGGAAAAGCTTCCAAAAGCAGTTATCTGATTCCGACTTTGCGGTCGCATTAACACCCGGCCTGAGTGAGCAACTCATGGACATCATATGGGCGCGTAGCGCCGTTGTTGTCAGCGAGGCCGTTAACGACCTGCCGGGGTTTGCTTTGCTTACCGGTGCGGCGTGGCAGCTCAAAGATGCCACAGATCTCGCGAAATCCATATTTGGATTGTCGGCTGCTGAAATCGCCCGCAGCGACGATCCAGGCTTCGAAGACGATTTCAGCGATGTCGGTGCACACCTCCAGGAAGACAACGTAATCGCTCGCGATGCGAGCGAGGTGCCGGGCTACGAGCTGATAGCTAAGTCTGTTACCGGCCGCTCCGTGTTCGAGAAGAACCATGAGCGACTAGTAATTTACACTGCCAATCGTGGGCCGCTGGAAAAGACGCTCGGGGAANNGGCGACGCTCGGGGTCGACCTGATTTACATCAATGAGACACACGGTAACATCGTGATGGTGCAATATAAGATGTTGGACGAGCACCGTGACGCAAAGACGGACGCCAAGGATTGGATTTTTCGCCCTGACGCGCAGCTGAAGAAAGAGCGGGCGAGGATGAAACTTCCACCTGCGACCGGAAAACCCATCGACTACCGACTGAATCGGCAGGCGTTCTACTTCAAATTTGTTAAGCGCAAGTATGGCGTCGAATCCGATATCTCGGTGATACTTTCTCTGGATCACCTTGATCGAGTGTTGGCCGCCCCGGAACTGAAGGGACCTCGAGGTGGTGTGAGATTCAGCTACGATGCTCTTGGCGGGCAGTATCTTCGAGAACTGGATCTCATTGGCTTGATTCGTTCCGGTTACATAGGAACTCACCGCGCCGAAACCGAACTGCTGCGTCCGTTCATCGATCAGGTCAACAAAGATAAGCGCGGCCTTGTTCTTGCCTGGCAGCATCAGGTTAAGCGTTCTGAACCCTACACCTCCGATCCATTTTGATGAGCACCCCAAAACCAACTTCTCAGGACGATCTGCAAAAACAGCTGCTCCAAGCCATGCTGGAAATCTACCAGCGTTCCCTGAAGGAGACTGGCGTGAACCATTCGATGTTTCACCGGATGATCCACGAGCAAGGTGCTCACGCGACTGCCCTCCACTTGGTTCACGCGCCGAAGCCATCTGACGGCTACACCGACCTCTACCTCAAGGGACGCTTGGACCTCACAGTCGAAGCCTTGGTGCTGCAAAAGAAGTGGGACCCCATTTTCGAGGAGGAGACTCGGCAGCTGGCACGCAAACGCCTGACGGAGTATCGCTTCGATTTCAAAAGGTATGGCTTGTAGTGATGTCCGAAGAGGCATCTCCCAGTTCCAAATCAAGCACGGTGCCATTTACATAATTAAGTCTGCCATATCAGACGATTCTTGACATATAGTCCGATATAACCGACGTTAAATCCGTGAGCACCTCGCCCTCACTCCCTCTTCCTGCCGCCCATGCCCTGCGCAAGCTGGGCCGGGAACTCGCGTTGGCCCGGCGGAAGCGCGGGATTTCGACCGAAGACATGGCGGCCCGCCTCTTCGTGAGCCGCGACACGCTTTGGCGTTTGGAGCGCGGCGATCCCACTGTCTCCTCCGGCACGCTGGCGACCGCGGCCTTCGTCCTCCAACTGCACGATCGGCTCGCCAACCTCGCCACGCCGGGCGCGGACACGCTGGGCCTGAGCCTCGATGAAAAACGCCTGCCCC
>DNXB01000629.1 GCA_003506995.1 Verrucomicrobiales bacterium | reverse complement strand
TGGTCGATGACGGCATCGCCACCGGTTCCACCATCCGCGCTGCGGTTCAGGCGCTCCGACAGCAGCACCCGAAACAAATCATCATCGCCGTGCCAACTGCATCACCCGGCTCCTGCGCTGATCTGAAACCCATCGCCGATGATCTGGTCGCCCTCATGACGCCGGAGAATTTTCTCGGCGTCGGCCGGTGGTATGAAGACTTCTCCCAGACCACGGATGATGAGGTGAGACAGTTGCTTGCCAAGGCATCCGATCTCGAGCCTGCACCCATGCTTTGACCATGAATCAATTCCTCGTCTCTTTCATCAAGAACGGCCTCCAATGAACAACCCTCTCAAGCTCCTTACGGCAATATCGGCAGGGTGCCTGACAGGTGATGGAGAGTGCCGCGATGTCTGCTGTGCCAATATTGCCATGCCTCGCTTGTCATTGTGAAGAGTTCATTCCGCGGCTCAGTCCGCAGCGAGCAATAACCTCAACTTCAACATCAAATGCAACAATCACCCCAGATCACTTTCCGCCACATGGATGTCTCACCTGCCGTCGAAGCGCGCATTCGGGAGGAGGTGACGGCATTGGAGCACTTTTTTAACCGCATCACCAGTTGCCGCGTGGTCGTCGAGGCCCCGCATCAGCATCACCAGCGTGGCAGGGGATTTCATATCAACATCGGACTCCATGTGCCTGGCAGGGAGATCGTGGTGAATCACGAGCCGTCGCTTCACAACGCTCTCACGCATGGAGAGGAGATCGAATTGCAGAAGCACCTGGAGACACAGCCTGATCACAAGGACATCTTTGTGTCCATCCGTGATGCCTTCGCCGCCGCGCGTCGGCAACTGGAGGACTATGCCCGCGTCCTGCGCGGCGACACCAAGCACCACGCCCTAGATTCGGAGAATTGACCATGCCTGCTGTTGCTCAAGGCACGCATAGTTGACAGCAACCTCGATCTCAAACAAGCAATCTCAACCCACCTGCCGCCATGTCCATCCTCTGTGCCACCGATTTTTCCAAATCCGCCCAGGCAGCCGCCAATGTCGCGGTTTTGCTGGCCAAAAAACTGAATTTGCCCCTGCGGCTCGTTCACTGCGCGAAGGACTGCGTGGTCGTGGGTGATCTCCCGGTCATGGAGCCAGATGACCGGCTGCTCATAGAGGAACTTGAAGCCGAGGCGGACCGCCTGCGTGCTGCCAGCGTGGTTGTCGTTGAGGAATTGCGACACGGAGTTGCGGAATGGGATCTCGTTTCGGCGGCCAAAGAACAGACGACAGAACTCATCGTGCTGGGATCCCTGGGCAAGGGGGTGGCAGAGCGCTGGCTCGTGGGCAGTGTGACTGAGGCGGTGGCTGAAAACGCGCCCGTGCCGACGCTCGTCGTGCGCGATGCGACCAAACTGCTGTCCTGGCTGGGCGAAGGTGTGGCGCTGGATGTTTTGTGCGGCGTCGATCTGGCCGGCTCTTCGGATGCCTCTGTCGCATGGGTGAAGAAACTCGCCGGCATCGGCCGGGTGCAGGCATGTGCCGTCTATGTGGAGCCCATGGACGAGGCGCATCTTTCAGCGGAAGAGCAGGTGAACCGGCAGCGCGATGTGTGGGAGAAGGCTCATGCCATCCTGGGCGATCTGCCGCTCACCGTGCAAGTCCTTGAGGCGCCGGGACAAATCACCCAGGAGTTTCTGAAACTCGCAGGGGAGCAGAGTCCCGCGTTGATCGTGATCGGCACCCATCAGCGCCATGGACTGCAGCGGCTGAAGTCTGCCTCTTTTTCCCGCCGTGTGCTGGCGCATGCGACCACGAATGTCCTTTGCGTTCCTGCGGCCAAACCGACCTTGGAGGGCGTCCCATCGATCCGCCGCGTGCTCCTGGCGGCCAACTTCACGGAAGTCTGCACCGAAGCCCTCCGCCACGCCCACAGCCTCCTGCCTGCGGGTGGCGCCATCCATCTCGTGCATGTCTGCCATGAGCCATCGGGCGGAATCAATCCTGTTATCGCCTCCGAGGTGTACTTTGATCACAGCATCGCCACGGCCAAGGCCAGGGGAGAGGCGGAGGTGAAATTGAAGGCGCTGCCCGCCTCGCTGCCGTTGGTTCCGGGTGTCGCCATCACATCCGAGGTGCTGACACACCACGACATCGCCGCCGCCATCTGCGAGGCTGCGGAACGCCGGGGCGCCGATGTCATCTGCATGGGAACACAAGGACACTCTCGAACTGGTGTTGCGCTTCTGGGCTCAACTGTCCAAGCTGTGCTGGCCAGATCACATCGCCCTGTCTTTGTCGTCACGCCGCCACTCTCATGAGCACCCCTTCTTCACCCCGTTTCATCCGCTGGTTCGCCGACATCTCCATTGGCGACATCCCGCTCGTCGGCGGCAAGAACGCCTCGCTTGGGGAGATGTTCCATGAGCTGAGCTCACAAGGCGTCAAAGTGCCTGATGGTTTTGCCGTCACGGCTGAAGGCTATCGTCATTTCATGCGCTCGACCGGGCTCGACGTGCGCATCCAGGAGATTCTCAGCTCGCTCGACACCTCCGACATGGACAACCTCCAGCAGCGCGGCAGCGAGGTGCGCCACGCCATTCTGGCCACGCCCATGCCGCGTGATCTCGAGGAGGAGATGCTCGCCGCGTATGCGAAGCTCAGCGGCGCCCAAACCCTGCCGCTTGATGTGGCCGTTCGCAGCAGCGCCACGGCGGAGGATTTGCCGGATGCGAGCTTCGCCGGGCAGCAGGAGACTTATCTCAATGTGCAGGGCAACGCCGCTCTGCTGGAGCACTGCCGCCGCTCGTTTGCCTCGCTCTTCACCGACCGCGCGATCTCGTATCGTGTCGATAAGGGCTTCGACCACTCGCTCATCGCGCTTTCCATCGGTGTGCAGCGCATGGTGCGCTCCNNGTCATGTTCACCATCGACACCGAGACAGGCTTTCGCGACGCGGTTCTGATCAACGCCGCCTACGGCCTCGGTGAAAACGTCGTGCTCGGCTCGGTGAACCCGGACGAGTATTACGTCTTCAAGCCCACGCTGAAGGAGGGCTTCCGGCCCGTGCTGCAAAAGCGCGTCGGGTCGAAGGAGTTCAAGCTCATCTACGACACCGGCGGCAGCCGCATGGTGAAAAACGTGCCCGTCTCACCGGGTGATCGTGCGCGCTTCGCTCTGAGCGACGACGACATCCTGCAGCTCGCCCGCTGGGCCTGTGTCATCGAAGATCACTACTCCGCCCAGCGCGGCCAGCCGACGCCGATGGACATCGAATGGGCGAAGGATGGCCGCACCGGCGAGTTGTTCATCGTTCAAGCCCGGCCCGAGACCGTGCAATCGCGGAAGGACACTGAGGTCATGCAGACCTTCAAACTCAAGGAGCGCGGCCCGGTGCTCATCACCGGCCGTAGTGTGGGGGAGAAGATCGCCAGCGGCCCGGTGCGCGTGGTGAAGAGCGTTGAGTTTCTGCGCGAGTTTTGCGAAGGCGATGTCCTCGTCGCGGACAAGACGGACCCGGATTGGGAGCCGGTGATGAAAAAAGCCGCCGCCATCATCACCAATCGCGGCGGCCGCACCTGCCACGCNNCCATCGTCAGCCGCGAGCTCGGCGTTCCAGCCATCGTGGGCACCGAGCATGGCACCGAAGCGCTCCAGGAAGGCCAGATCGTCACGGTTTCCTGCGCGGAGGGCGACACCGGCTTTGTCTATGACGGCAAGCTCGACTTTGAGGTCCAGCAGACGAGCCTCAAGGCACTCCAGCGGCCACGCACGAAGGTCATGCTGAACCTCGCCAATCCCGAGGAGGCATTCTCGCTCTCCTTTCTGCCGAACGACGGCGTGGGGCTCGCGCGCATGGAGTTCATCATCAACACCTACATCAAGGTGCATCCGCTGGCGTTGCTCGACTTTGACAAGCTCGCCGATCCGGCGGCCAAGGCCGAGATCGAGAAGCTCACCAGCGGCTACACGGACAAGCCGCAGTTCTTCGTCGATCGGCTCTCCCAGGGCGTGGCCATGCTCGCGGCGGCGTTTTATCCGAAGGATGTCATCCTGCGGCTCAGTGACTTCAAATCCAACGAGTATGCCAATCTCATCGGCGGCAAGGCCTACGAGCCCGTCGAGGAGAACCCGATGATCGGCTTCCGTGGGGCGTCACGCTACTACCATCCGCGTTATCAGGCCGGCTTCGCGCTCGAATGCCAGGCTGTGCGCCGAGTGCGCGAGGACATGGGCCTGACAAACTTGAAGGTGATGATCCCGTTCTGCCGCACCATCGAGGAAGGTCGGCGCGTGCAGGCCGAGATGGAGAAGCACGGTCTCAAGCGCGGCGTCAACGGCCTGGAGATCTACGTCATGTGCGAGATCC
>DNXB01000294.1 GCA_003506995.1 Verrucomicrobiales bacterium | reverse complement strand
AAGACCTGGGTGATGATCTTGAACTCGTTCCCGTCATTGCCGAGGCCGTAACTGGCACAGACCGCTTTGAGGTCGTCGATGAGGGTGATGGCTTTTTCTTTAAACTCTTGGGAGGTCATGCGGCTTGGTGTCCATGGAACTCAGCCAGATACTCCTTCATCACAAGATTGTTGATGAAGAGCGTGTTCTCGGCGGTGAGGGGGAGCTGATGCTTGTTTTTGATCTGTTCGATGATGAGGCGGGTCATCTCAGCCTTGGCAAAGGCTTCGTTGTTGAGGATCTGGGCGTTCTGAGAGATGCGGGCGTCGGCCTCTGCCTTGAAGGCACTGAGAGCCTCGAAGAGTTTCCGCTCGCTCTTGGTGGGCTCGCCCTTTTCCAGCAGGCGCTTGTGCAGCCGGGCGTATTTCTCGTCGTTGGCATACTTGGCCCGGATGAGCTGGTTCCTGCGCTCCAGCTCGCGGGCGCGGGCCTGGATGTCTTTGAGCGTCTTGATGTTTTCCACCATCTCGGTCTGGGTGATCTCGGAGAGGTTCTTCTTTTTGAAGAGGCGCTCCAGCTCCTCCTTCAGCGTGACAAAGGCGGGGTCACCCTGGTCGAAGTTGCCGCCGAGACCTTCACGCGTTCGGCGGAGCTGCTCACGCAGTTCATCAGCGATGACCATTTCAGCCTGGGACACCTTGCGGAAGGTGAAGAGCACATCCTCCAAAGCGATGTTCAGGATGTTCACGCCTTCGTCGGCGTGCTCCAGGGCCTCACGCTGATTCAGCAGGGTGAGGTGGTTGTTCGCCTCCGTGGAGAGCTGGGTGATCTTGCGGAAGTCGAGCTTGGCTAGCAGCTCGTATTGGCCCGCGAGACGGATGAGGTTATAGAGGCTCTTGGCGTCGTTCAGCGCTTTGACAATCTTTCGCATCTCCGCGCGGTCGGTGATCTGGGTGACCTGCTGGGAGAAGACCTCGGCGTTCTCGGTGTTGAAGTGGAAGAGGGCGTCTTTGATCGCCTCAATGTCGGCAGTGATCTCGGCCTCGGTCTTGAAGAGGTCGGAGTAGCTTTGCAGTTCATCTCCCAGCTCGCTTTGCAGTTCGTCGAAGTAGTCTTTGTTCGTCTTGGCGAACTCGGCCTCGATATTGACGAAATCCACCACGCTGCCGTAGCGATAGCCTGAATAAGGGCGGTTCACCCGCGTGAGGGCCTGAAGCAGATTGTGTGCTTTGATTATACGGCCCAAGTAAAGCTTCTTCAGCCGGGCGGCATCGAAGCCAGTGAGCAGCATGTTGAAGACAAAGAGGAGGTCGATCTTGCCCTCCTTGAAGGCTTCCACCTGTTCCTTGCGTTCGCTCTTGGTGCCGACGTCGTGGAGGATGAGGGCGGCGGTAGCCACCGTGCGTCTGGGCACGACATAGAGGCCGTGGGTTTCTGCCGCCGTAGCCGCGTGCGCAAGCCCGTGGGGAACGGACCACGAGCTTGCGCTCGCAGCTACGGGGGCCGGGCTTGCGCCCGCGGCTGCGGCATACTTCTTTTCAAAGAGACGCGCCATCTCCTTCGCCTGCTCGGAGGAGTCGCAGATGACCATGGCCCCGGTGGTGAAGTCGTTCTTCATGACGCGGGAGTTCTCGAAGTCCTCAACGATGTAGTCGAGCATCGGCTCGACGAACTTCTCGTGTGAATAGACGAGTGTCCGGTTCTTCATGTCCTTGAGCAGCTTGATCTGCTCCAGGGTTTCCTTGAGCTGCATCTTATACTTCGTTTCGATCTCCTCCCGGATCAGCCGCAGCGTGTAGCCGTCGGCGATGGAGCGGTTGTAATAGTATTTGTGGATGTAGTCCCCAAAGATGAGCTTGGAGTTGTAGGCCACCCGAGGCGTGGCGTTGCCGTCGTCGTCCTTGGAGCCTGCCAGCGAGGCATTGAGCAAGGGCGTGCCGGTGAGGCCGATCTTGATGGCCTGGCTGTCTGACTGGTTGAGATTGGCCAGGAAGCTGCCCTCAGGGTTGTAGCTGCGGTGTACTTCATCCAGGAAATAGACCCGCTGAAGGCCGAGGGCGTAGTCGGTGTTTTTGACGACATCGGAATCGTCCTTGAAGCGCTGGATGTTGACGACGGTGATCTCCGGCAGACCGGCGTTGTTATGGACAGCGACGTTGGATTTGATGTCTGCCGCGAACTCATCCCGAGAATTGATCGTGTGGACATGCAGACCACGGCTGCGGAACTCACGGCTGGCCTGTTCCAGGAGATCAATGCGATCCACGATGAAGTAGAACTTCGGGATGACGCCCTGCTTCTGGAAGTAGTCGGTGAGGAAGTGGACGCAGTAGAACGCGAGGGCGGTTTTGCCGCTGCCCTGGGTATGCCAGATGATGCCTTTGCGAATCCCAGCATCCAGTTTCTTCTCGATGGCCTTGGCGGCGAAGACCTGCGGGTAACGCATGACGTGCTTCTCCAGCCGTGTCTCCGTCTTCACATAGGCGATGCCAAAGCGCAGCATGAAGGCGAGACGGGCGCGTGAGAAGAGGGAGGTGCTGAGCCGGTTCGTCGGTGTGTCCGGGTTCTTGTTGGTGGCGAACTCGGGCGAGTGTTTGATGCTGGTGAGGTTGGTGTCCGCCAGGACGAAGTCTTCGGTTTGCTGATCGAATGGCTGAAGCAGTTGACCGAGGTTCAGCACCTCTTCCTCGCGGAAGTAATTGAACACGGGCTCACCGTAGGACGCGGACGCATAAAACGCGCCTTCGAGCGGCTCAGGGGAGCCGTCGTCGTATTCCATGTTGTTCGAGAACACCATGAGCTGCGTGATGTTGATGAACCGCTTGAACTTGGGGTTCTTGAACCGCGTAACGATGCGATGACGCTCCGCGAGCATGCCGTCATGATTGTTCGGCTTTTTGACCTCGATGAAGACGAGAGGCAGGCCGTTGATGAGCAGGGTTATGTCCGGGCGGAACTCTTCGTCGTCCTTTTTGCAGGTGAACTCGGTGACGACGTGATAGGTGTTTCGCTCCAGGTTCTCGAAGTCGATGATTTTCAGCCCGGAGGTCTGCGTGATCTTCTCGTAGAACTGCTTGCCGAGGTCTTCATTGTCCAAGACGAGGTCGAGCTGGCCGAGGGCGGCTTCGATCTCGACGGGCGAGGCAGTGGGATTGAGCGCGGCCACACTCGCCCGGAAAAGCGAGGGGACGATGTTGCTCGATTCGTCCCAATCGAGGCCTTTCAACGACAGGTAGGTGTATCCCAGCCGGGTGAGGTGGAGGATGGCGGGGATTTTGACCCTGGAGTCTTCGTTGAACTTCATCGGCAGTGGTTATCCAAACGGTGGTTCAGTGCGCCAAGCCCATGCGGACGAAGATGCAGATTGGCTGGATGGTGGGCATGCCATGCGGGTATTTTCCTACCAAAGCGGGTAATGAATCCGAAGGCAAGGATTGCTGGATGCTGGCAGCTCGATTCTTGAGGCTGGAAACTGGATGCGGCAAGGAGTGCCTACGGAATACGCGGAACCCACGGAAACCGGAGTGTCTTTGCCTTGAGACTTCCGTGCTTTCGGTGTGTTCCGTAGGCCATGTGACTTCTGGCTGCCTGAAGGGGGCTGGATTGGTGGTGGCCTCTTTACAACCCGCCGGGCTGCTGCTCGTGGTAGCGTTCAAGGCGGCGCTGCTGGTCGTGGGCTTTCTCTCCGCGCCGGGTGTCGCGCACGAGCCAGAGGCGGCAGGTGCAGTGGATTTGCAGGCCGGGCCGGATGCTACCGAAGCCCAATGCCGAGGGTTTGGAGGCTTTTGAGACAGACGGCACCACCCCCGACACGGCGGGGAGCCGTGGAGTCAACAGACTGGCCGGAGGTGGCTTTCATCTCGTGGGTGTAGAGCGTGAGGGTGCGCTCGGCGTGGGTGTAGGGCTGAGGCAGCAGGGGGCGCTGGCTGAGGATCTGGCGGCGGGGCAGCGGGAGGTGCCAGCCGCCGAGTTCCAAGCGCCAGCGCCAGCCGTCGAGTTCCTGGCAGTCGGTCACGGGCCGGGCGTGGGCCACGGTGATGCGGGAGGCGGGCAGGCGTGGGAGGAGCACATGCCAGTCGCAACTGGAAAGCACGAGCCAGGCGCGGCCCTCCTCGTGGTCGCGGGAACTGAAGTAGTCGGTGCTGTGGAGGACGCCTCCGGCAAAGCTGGCTTTCACACTGTTCATATAAACAGTTGTTTGGACGGTTCAACCTCACTCTGTGCCACAGTTCGGGGAATGGGAGGCAGGTTCAAGGGCATCCTGTGGTCTTTAATCCTCATCCTGAGTGATTTGTGGCATTTCATGGAAGGCCGGGTTAGGTCGTGGAAGGGGCGTTTTAGCTCGAAGAGGGGTCTGTTTGAGGTCAAAGACCGGGTTGCTCGACCCCGAACAAGGGTGTGCTCGACCTCGAACAAAGGTGCGCTCGACCCCGAACAAAGGTGCGCTCGACCCCGAACAAAGGTGTGTTCGACCTCGAACAAGGGTGTGCTCGACCTCGAACAAGGGTGAGTTCGACCCCGAACAAGGGTGTGCTCGACCCCGAACAAAGGTGAGTTCGACCCCGAACAAGGGTGAGTTCGACCCCAAACAAGGGTGTGTTTGAGTTCCCTGGAGCCGCTGTGCGCTGCCCAAGCGGGCATGATTTAGGTGAAAACAGGTGAAAATGAGATTGATCAAGAGGCATCATTCAGGTTAGGGTTTAGGTGATTGTCCACTGGAGCGCACGATCACCCCGGTGGAATCAGTCAACCAACCCGCTTGTCATGAGCAAGGCTTCCCACGAGTTTCTCGCATTGCTGCGCACTGAGGCGGAGCTATACCAAAAACTGTTTGGCAGGCTGGTGAACCAGGTGCGCAACGAGAGGAACGAGAGCCAGGAGAACTTTGGCGGCTCCGTGGGCGTTTCCCGCACGGAAATGCACAATCTTGAGGGGGCGCTGACAGACATGAAGCTGAGCACGTTTCTCTTTGTGTGCCGCGCGATGCAGCGCGGCTTTGGGGAGGTGGCGGCGCATCTGCAACATCAGGTGGACCACCCCGAGGACCGGTCACCGGAGAGACCGCTGAAAACGCAGCGCGGAAAAAACACGAGACGTTCACCCCAATGACGGTGATCCGGCGCGGGGGCTGTGATTGGATTCCGACCGAAAGACGCCGCCGCCATGTCCCTCCGCTACGACTCCAGCCCGCCCCTCCTCATGGACCAAGGGCTGCGATTCGACTCGGGGCCGGCCCCGTCTCCCTACCAACCCAATGTGAGGAGCAAGACCATGACGAAATTCAAGCTGGAGCTGTTCAGGAGGAAGCCGAATGACAAGCTGGTGCTGGGCGCGGCGCACATCGCCGCGATGACCGACAACACGAACTACCCCGCCCCCACCCGCGTGCCGACGGACGCGCAGATGCAGACGGCGCAGGACGACCTGGCCGCCGCCGAGGCGGCGGTGGACGCGGCGGAGATCGCCTGGAAGATGAAAATCCAGGAGCGCGACGCCAAGGAGGCGGCCTGGGACACGGTGATCACCGCGCGGGCGAACAACTGCGAGGCGGTGACGCCGAACGATCTGGTGGCGCTGCAAAGCACGGGCTTCCCGCTGCGCAGCAGCGGAGCCCCCATCGGGGCGCTGCCCGCCCCGGGCGATCTCCGCGCCACGGCCACGGAGGACGAGGGGGTGATCGAGCTGCGCTGCAAGACGGTGAACGGGGCGAGCAGCTACGAGTGGGAGTGCCGCCTGCACGAGGGCAGCCCGCCCTGGCAGGCGGTCAAGACGAGCACCAGCACCAAGATCCTGGCAGCCAGCCTCACCCCCGGCAGCCTGTATGCCTTCCGCGTGCGCGCCATCGGCGCCGCCGGTCCGGGAACGTGGAGCGATGAGGCGGTGGAGAGAGCGCCGTGAGGCTCGCGGAGCGAGCGTTTGCGGTGGTTTGCCGTTGTTGAGG
>DNXB01000020.1 GCA_003506995.1 Verrucomicrobiales bacterium | reverse complement strand
CATGGACGCGCAAGTGGGCCGCGTGGTCGATGCGCTGGACAAAAACGGCCTCGCCGACAACACGATCATCGTCTTCACCAGCGACCATGGCTATCACATGGGCGAGCACGGCCTGTGGCAAAAGATGAGCCTCTTTGAGGGCAGCGCCCGGGTGCCCATGCTCATCGTCGCGCCAGGAACAGCGGGCAAAGGCACCGTGGTGAACGAACCTGTGAGCCATCTCGATCTCTACCCCACGCTCACCGAGCTGGCCGGCGTCAAAGCACCCGCGAATCTCCAAGGCCAGAGCCTCGTGCCCATGCTCAAGGACGCGAGCGCCAAAGGCCGTGGCTGGGCGCTCACGCAGGTCACACGCGGCGGCGGCGCCAAACGCGCCACCGTTTCGCGCGATGCCGGTTCCGGAGGCAAAAAGATCTTTGGCTACAGCCTGCGCACGCTGCGCTGGCGCTACACCGAGTGGGATGAAGGCAAGGCCGGCACGGAGCTTTACGATCACGACAACGATCCACAGGAGCTCACCAATCTCGCCGCCAAACCCGAGCACGCGCAGACCGTGGCCGAGCTCAGCGCGCAAGTCCGTGCCGCCGCCAAATCGAGCTTTCCCGCCGACGGCAAGACGCCTGAACTCAAGGACGGCCCGCTCTGGGCGCCAAACCTGACGGAACCCTGAGCTTTGCAGACAGCAGCATGAATTGCCCCAGTCCTCATCTGCGATCTTTGCATTCCTCTGTCTTGCCTCCTCTCCGAATGAAACGCTTCATCCTCTGCCTCCTCGCCCTTGGTTCTGCCCTCATCGCAGCCGAGCGGCCCAACGTCCTCATCATTCAGACCGACGAGCACAATTTCCGCACGCTCGGCTGCTACCGGAAGCTGCTGCCGCCGGAGCAGGCGTTCATCTGGGGCGATGGCGTGAAGGTGGAAACACCGCACATCGACTCCATCGCGGAACGCGGCGCAGTTTGCACGCGCTTCTACGCCACCTCGCCCGTCTGCACACCCTCGCGCGCGGCTTTGATGACCGGCCTGTATCCGCAGAACACCGGCAGCATCACCAATGACCTGCCGCTGCTCGATGAGATGGAAACCTTTGCCGCCGTGCTCGCCGCAAACGGCTATGACAACGGCTACGCGGGCAAGTGGCATCTCGATGGGGAGGCGAAGCCCGGCTGGGCGCCGCAGCGCAAGTTCGGCTTCACCGACAACCGCCACATGTTCAATCGCGGTCACTGGAAGAAGCTCGGCGAGGACGCCAGCGGCCCCAAAGTGGCCGCCACCAGCGCGAAGGGAGAGCCGAACTACGACCTGGCCGGCGCGGATGAAAAATCCTTCACCACCGACTTCCTCATCGACCGCACCATCGAGTTTGTGCGCAAACAGCGCGCCACACCCTTCTGCTACATGGTCAGCATCCCGGACCCGCATGGTCCGAACACCGTGCGCGCGCCCTACGACACGATGTTTGATCCCGCCGTGTTCCAGCAGCCGAAAACCGCGCTCGCGAAAGGCGACAAGCTCCCCTCTTTCGCCCAGGTGATGCAGGACCGTTTCAACCAGCGGCAGATGGCGAACTACTTCGGCATGGTGAAGTGCATTGATGACAACATCGGCCGCCTCATCGCCGCGCTGAAGGAAACCGGCCAGCTCGACCACACCATCCTCATCTTCACCTCCGACCACGGCGACATGTGCGGCGAGCATGGCCGCCACAACAAAGGCATCCCCTGCGAGGGCAGCGCGCGCATCCCCTTCGTCATCGCCGCGCCGGGCCTCATCCAGCCTGGCACCATTATTCACGAGTCGCTCGGCACCGTCGATTTCAAACCCACGCTGCTCGGCATGCTCGGGTTTAAATCCAAACGCGACATGCAGGGCCGTGATGCCTCCACACTGCTAAAAAGCGGCAAAGCACCGGCGGATTGGACCGATCAAACCTTCGTTCGCATCGGCGGCACGCAGAAAGGCGCGGCAGGCTGGCTCGCCACCTTCACGCAACGTCACAAGCTCGTGCTTTCGCCCACCGACGACCCCGCGCTCTTCGATCTCGACACCGATCCCTTCGAGATGAAAAACCTCTTCCACGATCCCGCTCAGCGCGATCTCATCCGCACTTTGGCCAAGGGTCTCGAAGGCTACGTCAGCGCCAGCGGCGATCCGCACGCGAAATCCCCCGCCGTCATGGCCGATCTCGCCTGGGCCACCTCTGCGGCCATTGAATACTCTGCGCCGAAACGCGAACGAGTGCGCCGCGTGAAGGAAAAAGATGAGTAACCCCTTTCCCGCTCATGAAACGCCTCGCCCGCCTCGCGCTCTTCCTCCTCGCCCTCGGCCCTTCGCTCTTTGCCGCGAAGCCGAACATCTTGTTCATCTACACCGACGATCATTCCTACCGCACGCTGTCCTGCTACGAGCATGCGGAGTCCTGGGCCAGGACGCCGAACATGGACCGCCTCGCCTCACGCGGCGTGCGCTTCACGCATGCCTACATCGGCACCTGGTGCATGCCCTCACGCGCCACCATGCTCACCGGTCGTCACCAATACGGCGTGCAGACCATGCGCATGGTGCCGCCGTATCCGGGCAGCGCTTATGATCCCGAGCAGTGCCGGTTCTGGCCCGCCGTGTTCCGCAAAGAGGGCTACCATACCGCGCACATCGGCAAGTGGCACACGGGCGTGGATGCCGGCTTCGGGCGCGACTGGGATCACCAGATCGTGTGGAATCGCCCACGTCATCCCGACAACGCGCCGAACTATTACCATGACCAGCTCCTCTCCATCGACGGCGGCGAACCAAAGGTGGTGCAAGGCTATTCCACGGACAACTACACGCGCTGGGCGGTGGATTACATCAAGGGCGCGAACCGCGACACCACGAAGCCCTGGTATCTCTGGCTCTGCTACGGCGGCGTCCACGCGCCTTACACTCCAGCGGAGCGTCATCTCGAAGACTACCCCGGAGCCACCGTCGCCACGCCTGCGGACATCTACCCGCCGCGTGCTGGCAAGCCCGGCTACATGCAAAAGATCGCCGCCTGGGAAAAAGGCCCCGACCGCGAGCCCGTGCTGAGCGACAAGGCCATCGGCAGCGAGGTGGGAGATGACTTCGAGCGTGACCGTGGCCGCTCGCTTTCCAAATGGTCGCGCCAATACCATCAGGCCGTGCGAGCGCTCGATGAAGGCATCGGCCAGGTGCTCGCTGCTCTCGAAGCATCCGGCCAGCTCGCCAACACGCTCGTCGTGCTCACCGCCGATCAAGGTTACGCCTGGGGTCATCACGGCTTCCGCGCCAAGCTCGCACCCTACGACGCGAACATCCGCAGCCCGCTCATCGTTTCCATGCCCGGCACGCTGCCCGAGGGCAAAGTCTGCCGCACCCCAGTCGGCGGCGCGGACATCGCGCCCACCTTCTTCCGCTTTGCCGGGCTGGAGCTGCCCTGGGACATGCACGGGCATGATTTGACGCCGCTTTTGAAAAACCCCGACGCCGCCTGGCCGCACACCACGATGATGCCCTTCACCGCCGACAAATTCGGCGCGGATTGCGATGTCGTGCCACCACCGCCTGGCAATCATCATAAGACCGGCATCCCGTGGTATCTCATGCTCGCGGAAGGCCGCCACAAATACATCCGCACCCTCGAAGCCGGCGAGCCTGAGGAACTCTACGACCTCCTCGCCGATCCCGAAGAACTCACCAACCTCGCCACCGATCCCGCGCACGCCGCCACGGTGAAAAAACTCCGCGCCGCCGCCATCGCCGAACTCAAACGCACCGGAGCCAAAATGGTGAACACCCTTCCGCCCGTGAAGGAGTGAACCTTCCCTCCTTATGAAACGCCTCGCCCTTCTTTCGCTCCTTTCCGCATTCGTCATTCCGCATTCCGCATTCGCGGCCCCGCCGCGGCCCAATCTCATCGTGTGCATCGCCGATGATGTGAGCTGGGACGACTTCGGCTGCTACGGCAGCAAGACCGCGCGCACACCGCGCATTGATGCGCTCGCGGCTGGCGGCATGAAGTTAACCGAGGCGTATCTCACCGCCAGCAGTTGCAGCCCCAGCCGCTCCAGCATCATCACCGGCCGTTACCCGCACAACAACGGCCCCGGCGCGGAGCTGCACCAGCCCGTGGCCGCGAACCTTCCCTGGCTCCCGGCCGTGCTGCGTGAAAACGGCTACCACACCGCCATCGTGGGCAAAAATCACATGACACGCGTGGGCGGCCCCGTCGGCGCGGAGACCTGGGACTTGATCGATCCAGGCATCACCCCGGATAATCACGGCGCGGAGTCGAAATGGGCCGAAACCATCGAGAAGCGGCCCAAGGACAAGCCATTCTTCTTTTGGTTCGCCTCGCTGGATGCGCATCGCGCCTGGGACGCGGACAAAGAATGGGTGGAGTCGAAGTATGGTCCCAAACATCGCCCGCAGGACATCACCATGCCGCCCTTCCTCGCCGATGACGAGGCCACGCGCGATGATCTGGCCTCGTATCACAACGAGATCACGCGCTTCGATCACTTCGTGGGCAAAGTCGCCGACACACTCGCTGCCGAGGGCATTCTCGACCACACGCTCATTCTCATTCTCGCCGACAACGGCCGCCCCTTTCCGCGTGCGAAGACGCGCCTGCATGATTCCGGCATGAAGACCGCGCTCGTCGCCCACTGGCCCGCCGGCATGGCAAAGCGCGGCTCCAGCAGCGCCAGCCTCGTCAGCGTCATCGACATCGCGCCCACCTTTCTCGAAGCGGCTGGCGTGAAAGCGCCGCCGAGCTTCCAGGGCGTCAGTTTCATGCCGCTGTTCCAAGATCCGCAGGCCGTCACCCGTCGTCACGCCTTCTCCGAACACAACTGGCATGACTACGAAGCGCATGGCCGCAGCGTGCGCAGCGAAGGCTGGCTCTACCTCCGCAACCAGCGCCCCGCGCTCGCCTGGCAAGGCCCCGCCGACTCCGTGCGCTCGCCCTCGCATGACTCGCTCAAAGCCCTGCGCGACGCCCAAAAACTCACGCCAGCCCAGGCCGACGTGTTCCAGGCCCCGCGTGCCACCGAAGAGCTGTATCTCACCGCCAACGACCCCAACCAACTCCAAAACCTCGCCAGCGATCCCGCGCACGCAGAAACCAAAGCCCGGCTCGCCGCGCTGCTCGATCAATGGACCGCTGAAACCGGCGACGCCGCGCCCGCCCGCCTCACCCCCGACAGCTTTGATCGCGAAACCGGCGAGTCCCTCGGCAAAAAGAACCAAGCCCCGCGCGGCGACTATCCCGGCCTGCCGAAAAATGCCGCCAGCATCAATGCGCCCGGCCCACGCTGAACGCACTCTCCCATCTCCCTCATGAAACTCCTCTCCGTGATCCTCTGTGCCCTCTGTGGTGCATCCCTTGCCGCTGAAAAGCCCGCCAAAGCCAAAGGCGGCATTGGCACTGATGCTCCTGCGGGCAAACCTTACATCTACAAAGAAAGCGCCGGGAAACCGCGCCAGATGGAAATCTACTTCCCGCCAAATCACGATCCTGCCAAAAGCAAAGTGCCCGGCATGATCCTCTTCCACGGCGGCGGCTGGGGTGGTGGCTCGTTGGGGCAATTTCGCATCGCCTGTGCCTACTTTGCCAGTCGCGGACTCGTCTGCGCCACTTCGGAGTATCAAATGCTCGGCAAGGCCGATGCCGCCAAGCTGCCCGCAGGCGAAACACGAAAACGCGTCTGCATCACCGATGCGAAAAGCGCCATTCGTTGGCTCAAGCAGCACGCCATCGAACTCGGCATCGACCCGCAGCGCATCATCACCGGCGGTGGATCGGCTGGTGGACACATCAGCGCCCTCGCCACCATGAATCCCGGCCTCAACGACCCCGCCGACCCGAAAGACATCGACACCCGCGTCGTCGCCTACCTGTGGTTCAATCCCGCCTTTGCGACCGATGACGCTCAAGACGCCGAGATCGACGTGCTACGCCATTTGAAAGCCGATCTCCCGCCCGCCATCGCCTTCTTCGGTGACAAGGACCGAAGACCAAGCCTTCGCGCTCCACGATCATCGGTTTCTGTTCCAGATCGGCTAGGATGTGACGTAATCTTGCGACCTCTTGATCCGTGTCTTCTAGCTTGTCGTCGCCCAGGTCAGCCGCAATGCGTTCAAGCGTAGCAA
>DNXB01000018.1:11444-21829 GCA_003506995.1 Verrucomicrobiales bacterium | reverse complement strand
AACTTGCAGAGGTTCGCCATCTCCATGCGCTTTTATGATGAGTGTTTCCACTCCCGGTTGAACCTGTGCCAGATGATTGCCCCGTGGACCCCAGATCAAAGACATCCGATCCGATTTGCGACTCCCTTCAAACGTCTTGATCCTCGATCCGGTCCTCCCATCCCAGATCGCGGCACGGTAAGGCTCGGCACCGCGCGCGAGAAACTTTCCGTCCGGACTCCAGCTCAAATGTTTGCATTCCGCAAACTCGCCCGTAATTCGCAGCAGTTCCACTCCCTCAATTGCATTCCAAATGCGAATGCTTTTGTCAATGCTCGCCGACGCGAGTCGCTTGCCGTCGGGATTCCACGCCAGGCTCGTCACATGGTGCTCATGGCCCGTAAGAGATTGAATCTCCCGGTAGGATTTTGTATCCCACAGCCGGATGGCACGATCATATCCGGCAGTAGCAAGGACATTCCCGTCCGGATGGAAGGCGAGGGCCTCCACGGATCGATGGGGGGTTTTTAATGTCTTCGCATCGAGATGCACTTGTGACTTCAGGTAATACCATTCCCAACCCCGGAGATCGGCCTCTCCCGGCTGTGAAATCCATTGCTTCGTGAGGGCCAGGATTTGTGCGGCCCCACTTTCTCCCAAGGCCAAATTTCCCGCAGCATTCATCTCCGACACGTAAAGATTCCGGCGAATCATCTCGGCGCGTTCTTCGGCCGTCCGCGTGGCCTGATCCGCGAGCGCCTGCGCCCTTTCCGCAGCCTCGCGCCGTTGCTCGGCGACTTGCTCCGCCTCTCTCGCCACTTTCGCCTGCCACAAACTCACCACCACGCCGCCTGCAAGCGCTACAAACAACGCCGCTGCCGCGCTGAGCGGTCCTTTCTGCCGCCGCACGAATTTCCGCAGCCGGTAGGACACCGAGGGCGGTCCGGCCAGCACGGGTTCGTTGTTGAGGTGGCGGCCCAGTTCCAGCGCGAGCGCATTGGCGGTTTCGTAGCGGCGGTTACGATCCTTCTCCAGCGTGCGCATCACGATCCAGTCCAGATCGCCCTTCAAGGCTTCACCGAGCTTCTTCGGCTCGCTGTGGCGCAGGTTCGCGGTCTTGTTCGTGAGCTCGGTGGCGGGCGTGAACTTCGAACTCGGACGGCGCGGCTCGCTCTCCCGGATGCTGCGGAACACCTCGTCCATCGCGGCCTGCTTCATCTGCTCGCGTCCCAGCGGCGTCTCGCCCGCCAGCAATTCGTAGAGAATGACGCCCAGCGTGTAGATGTCGCTGCGCGTGTCCACATCCGGCACGCTGCCCGCCTGCTCGGGGCTCATGTATTGCGGCGTGCCCACGATGATCCCCTCAATCGTCTGCGCCAGCGAGGTGTGCAGCACCGCCTCGTTCGTGGCACGCAGGGCCTTGGCGATGCCAAAGTCGATGACCTTGGGCACCGCCTTGCCGTCCACTTCCATGACGAGGATGTTCGAGGGCTTCAAGTCGCGATGCAGGATGGACTTCTGATGCGCGTGCTGCACCGCCTGGCACACCGGAATGAACAGCTCCAGCCGCTGGCGGATGCCGAGCCGCTTCGCATCGCAGTAATCGGTGATGGGCACACCTTTGACCAACTCCATCGCGAAGAACGGTCGTCCGCTTTCCGTGGTGCCCGCATCGAGCACGGCGGCGATGTTCGGATGGTCCATCAAGGCCAGCGCCTGTCGCTCCGCCTCAAAGCGCGCGATGATCTCGCACGAGTCCATGCCGGGCTTGATGACCTTGAGCGCCACCTCACGGTGGATCGGCTCATGCTGCTCAGCCCGCCACACACTGCCGAAGCCGCCCTGGCCGAGCGGTTCGATAAGCCGGTAGCGCCCGATCATGTCCCCCGGCTGCTCGATGCCTGAAGGAAGCGTGGCCCGAACATCCACACGGATCGTCGCGTCAAGATCCGCTGCGGCGGGCACGGTGACTTCGCTGGAGGGATCAGGCTTCATTTCGTTGGCAGGCGGAGTCTAGATCAGCCAGCGAAACGGAAGCCAGCCCAAATTTACACTGCCTGGCGGCACGCCTTGATCGTGTTCGTCATCAGCATCGCGATGGTCATCGGTCCGACGCCGCCGGGAACGGGCGTGATGGCGCGGCATTTCGGCGCGACTTCGTCGAACGCGACATCGCCGACGAGCTTGTAGCCTTTTTCGCTCGTGGGATCGTCCACGCGGTTGATGCCGACGTCGATGACGACGGCCCCCTCCCTGACGTGTTCGGCCTTGATGAAATGCGGACGGCCAATGGCGGCGATGATGATGTCGGCGGTGCGGGTGATCGCCGCGAGGTCACGAGTGCGGGAATGCGTCACCGTCACCGTCGCATCCCCCCCCTGCCCTTTTGCCATCAACAGCAGCGCCATCGGCTTGCCGACAATCATGCTGCGGCCGACGACGACCGCGTGCGCGCCGCTGGTTTCGATGCCCGCAGCAATCAAGAGGCGCTGGCAGCCGAGCGGCGTGCAGGGCACGAAGCCAGTCGGGTCTTCGAGTGCGAGCTTGGCGACGTTCACGGGATGAAAACCGTCCACATCCTTCGCCGGATCAATCGCCCTCACGATGGCGGCCTCGTCGATGTGCTTCGGCGGCGGACTTTGCACCAGAATGCCGTGAATCGCCGGATCGTTGTTCAAGGCGCGGACATGCGCGAGCAGCTCGTCCTGCGTGGTGGTGGCCGGGAGTTCGAGTTTGACCGAGTGCAGGCCCAGATCGCGGCATTTTTTATCCTTGGAACGAACGTAGGCCCGCGAGGCCGGATCATCGCCGATCAAAACGACCGCCAGGCCCGGCTTGCGTCCTAGCACGGCGAGTTCCGCGATGTCGCGGCGGCATTCTTCGAGGACTTTTTCGGCGACGGCGGTTCCAGAGATGATCTGCATGTTTTCTGGTCATGCAGAGGTGGCGGCGAGTCAACAACCGACGCCCGGACAAGGCGCTGAATTTTTTCTGTAACCGCCCGGCTCCGCGCGGCATTCGGTTCGGTGTGCGGCCATCACGCCGCGATTGATCCAAACCCAAAACACATCATGAAATCCACCCTCATCCTCCTCCTCATCGGTCTCAGCCTTGCCACTGCCACACCGGCCATGGCCCTCGGCCGCAAGGCCGACATCGGAGCCGGAATCGTCCCCGAAGAGACCCGCTCCTCCGCCCGCGAAGTCATCCGCACCGCAGTGCGCCACTTCCTGAACTTCCGCAAAGAAACCCCGCTCAGCGACGAGCAGAAGGCCTCGATCTCCAAGATCCTCCAAGAGCACCGCCCCGAGATCCAGGCCCAGCTCGCCCAAGGCCGCGACGCACGCCGCGCCATGGAGACTGCCGCCAGGGAAAACGCCACCAGCCCGGCCACGAAGGCCGCTGCGGAGAAGATCGGCGACATCGCCCGCGACCGCGCCCTGCTCATGGCCCGCATCAGCGCCAAAGTGCGCCCCTTGCTGACGCCTGAGCAGCAGAAGCAGATCGAATCCGCACGCGAGGAGATCGACTCCCTCGTCGATGCCGCCTTCGCCTCCGCCGGGCGCTGAAATCAAAACGCCCGCACGGCAACGAGGCGTGGCCCTTGCGATCCGCCTCGTTGCCATTCACTCTTTCCGCCGCGTGATCACCGCCTCACAGTCTCCCACCGCATCGGATGATGATCTCGTCCACGTGCAGGCGGCCCAGGCGGGCGATCTCGATGCCTTCGACCTCCTCATCACCCGCCATCAGTCCACTGTGACCGCCATGCTCCATCGCTTCGCCATGAATCGTGCCGACCTTGAGGACATGGTGCAGGAGACCTTCGTTCGCGCCTGGCGTGCGCTGCCACAGTGGCGGCCGGACAAACCCTTCCTTCACTGGCTCAAACGCATCGCCGCCAACATCGGCCTCGAATTCTGCCGCAAGCATCAGCGCACGCCTTTTGCACGACTCGTCCAGCCCGGCGAAGATTCACACCCGCTCGATCAAATCGCGACCGAGGGCGATTCGTCTTCACAAACACAAAGTCTGGCCGAGGCGCAGTTCCTTCTCTCCCATCTCCCGCCGGAAGACCGCGCGCTGCTCACGCTGCTGCACCTCGAAAACATGCCGCTCGCCGAAATCGCCGCGCATTTTGGCTGGAGCAAGATCCACGCGAAAGTGAAAGCCTTCCGCGCCCGCCAGCGGCTCAAATCCATCCTCACCCGCCACGGTTACACCCTCGACTGACATGAAATCCTGGACCCACCTCACCCAAAGCGCCCGCGATGCCTCGCCACCAGCGGACATCGACCTCCGCGCCGCCATTCGCGCTGAAATCACCTCCGAACCCGCGATCATGTCACAACCATCGTTGGTTGATGATCTGGCTGGTTTGATTCGCCTGCCGTGGCTTCAGGCAGGTCTGGCCGCCTTTGTCGTTATCGCCTACCTTTCGTGCCGTGACGGCCTCGACGTCGTCAACGAACTCGCCTTCATCTGGCAGCTTCAGGGCCCCGTGTTGTCCGGCATTTGATTTCCTCTCATGAACTCCGCCCCATCCACTCACTCACACGGGAAGGCCGTGCTGCTTCTCGTGCTCGTCTTCATCCTCGGCGCCGCCTGCGGCATCGGCGGCGGGCTGCTCGTGCTGCGCCGCGTCTTCCAGCACGCCATCGCGCATCCGGGCGGTCAAAACGCTCCGGTTGATCGTGTCATCGCCCATCTCGAATCCTCCATCGCGTCCGAACTTGATCTCACCGCCGCCGAACGTGCCGCCATCCGTCCCGAGCTCGAACAGGCCGCCACCGACTTCAAAGCTCTGCGCGCTGAGGTCTGGCGGAAGGCGGCGCTGAATGTGCAGGACACGCTCGGACGCGTCTCCACACATCTGCCCCCCGAAAAGCAGACACGTCTGCAAACGGAGGCGGCGAAGCGGCTGCAACCGTGGGGTTTGATGATGGAGAAGCCGTGATCACTTCGCCGCCGCCACACCCTTCGCAAAAAGCCAGGTGTGCATCTCTTCCTCTTCAAAGACCTTGCCCACGATGCCGTGTCCGCCCGTGGGATACTCCGTGTACTTGCACTCCTTGTCGCGCTTCAGCGCCTCCGCCAGATCGCGTGAGTATTTCACCTCCACGGTGGCATCATCGGCGGCATGGAACAGCCACAGCGGCACTTTTTTGAACGTGCCCGCCGTTTCCGGCCCGGTGCAACCTGCCACGGCCACTCCGGCGGCAAACAAACGCGGCTCGTTGTTGATGAGACGACATGTTCCAAAACCGCCCATCGAGTAGCCGACGCAATACACACGCTCTTTGTCGATGGGCAGGGATTTGAGCAGCTCCTTGACCAGCGAAACGGCCTCCTCGCCCGGTTTGTCGCTCCAGCCGCCGCCAGTGCCGCCGTAGGGCTGGTAGCACAGTGGCGCGGCGATGATGCACGGGTTTTTCGTGTAGCGATCCTCCTTCGCGAAGCTCTTCATCCAGCCGCCGACCTGCGGGCCGTTTTCATTGTTCTGGCTCTTGCCATGCAGCACGAGGATGAGCGGATACGATTTCGATGCATCGAGATCCTTTGAGGCGTAGAGCGCGAAGGGCAGGTCCTTGTGCTTCGAAAGCGCCCAGTCGCCGGTGATCAGTTCCGCGAACGGGCCTTCGATCTTCTTCGCCGCGACCGGCTTGGACATCTGTTCTTTCACGAATGCCTGGTCGGCGGCGGAAAGGCGGTTCAGCGGCACCGGGGTGTCCCTGCCTGCGATCTTCAACGTCACCTGCGTGGCCGTGGCGGAGACAAAGTCCGCCTGCAGCTTGCGGCCGTCCGAAGCGGTCCATTCGCGGGCGCTCAACGGTGCCAGGGAAAGCAAAACAACGAGGAGAATCAGGTCTCGGGATTTCATGGCAGGTGGTGTTTCAAAGCAGTCAACGTGCGGAAAGGGGAAATCATGGGTCTATTTCCAAACCAGTCCCGCCAGATCGTCCTCCAGCATCTTCTTTTCGCCCGCATCGGTCACTTTCGCCGCCAGCGCCTTCGCCTCGGCAAGATGCTGGTCAAACAACTCGCGTCGCTCGTTCAGCAAGGCCGCGCGTGCCAGCGCCTCGTGCGCGTAGGCGAGATAGAACGGCGGCTCCATTCCGCTGACGCGCAAACACAGCCCGCCATAGCGCTCCGCGTTGTTTCCCTGGCCCAGCACGGCATACACGCGCGAGATCTGCCAGTAGCCGATGCTGAGATTTCGGTCTGTGCAGTCCTCCCGCATGCGCCAGTGTGCCAGCGAGGCGTGCGAGAGCGAGATCATGCGGTCATTTTCCTCCGCCGTGCGCTCTTTCTTGTCCAGCAGCTCCCAAGCGCGATTGAAACAGTCCGCGCTGAGTTTCTGGTGATCCTGGCCGTCCGTCTCATACGCCTCGGCATACGATTTGCCAAAGTTTGCGAGGAGACGGTCGAGCACGCAGAGGTTGGGTTTGTTGATGGGATCGCCCATCGCGAGGCTTTCGTGCGCGTTGAGCAGCTCGTGCTTGTCACCGCTCAAAAAAGCCTCAGTGCCATAGACGTAATTGTTCCACCGCAGACCGATGGTCGTGCCGGAGGGATGCCGTGCGAGCTTGAGTTGATTGAGCGCGTGCTCCTTCTCCCCCGTCAGCGCCCAGCACTGCGCGGCGTGAAAGTGTAGGTTGGAGGCATTGATGCGATCCAGTTCGGGATGCAGCGAGAGCATCTTCTCGATCAACTTCGCAGCCTCCTTGAAGCGCCGCACATCGGCCAGCTCGCGCCAGTATTTGCCCGGTGTCTGGTCAAACTCATGCCAGGAGAGCTGCTTGAGGTCGTCGTCGCTCATGGTGCCTTGGAGGGTGGTCGTTGGAGTTTGGGATTGGGTCGGCAATGTTTGGGGCATTTTCTGAGTTCCATTTTCAAGAGGCGGTTTCCGTGTCGCCGATTTGGCGTCGGCGGCCTGGGAGTGCTTGATCTGCTCCAGTCTGGCCAGATTGGCCTGCCTTGCCTCTTCCGCCGCCTGTCGCGTGCCCTTGTAGGCTGGAATCAACAGGCCAGACAACACCAGCACCTGCCCGCTGAGGAGCACAGCCAGCAGCCAGAACACACGCCTTGGCCAGGGATTCGCCGTGCCTGGCAGCTTGGGATGCGCGTCCTCCTTGAGTCCTCGCGCCGCTCGAAACAGAGTCACTGCCGCCCAAGGCAGTGCGATCATCGCGATCCAGATCAGCGGCACGAACACCGTCTCTCTCGAATTTGGATTCCAGCCGCCCGACTCCGAAGCCATGCCGACAAGGAAATAGAGTCCCAGCGCAAAGACCGGGAGGGACAGGAGCGCGGCCATCCATGCCAGAAAACGCCGCCACAAAGCCGGAGAAATCTGCGAAACCGGCCCCCATCTCCAAGCCACAAACACGAGCAGCACAAGCACGATCAACGCCTCCGGCACACCCAGGCGCAGGAGGGAAAGCAACGCCACCCCC
Organism: Verrucomicrobiales bacterium; assembly: GCA_003506995.1. Classification (GTDB taxonomy): domain Bacteria; phylum Verrucomicrobiota; class Verrucomicrobiia; order Verrucomicrobiales; family Verrucomicrobiaceae; genus Prosthecobacter. The sequence goes on along the minus strand of DNXB01000018.1, from coordinate 14,393 downwards.
GCCACCACGCAAGCGAGCAGAGCCACCACCGAGGCTGCTGTCACCATCCGTTCGTCCACGCCCGCAGGGCGCAGATGATCCGCCGTGATGCCCTGGGCGCGCGCCCATGCCGTTCGGATGAGAAAATCACGGTTCAGCCTGCGAAACATCGGATAAAACGCCAGCCCCACCGCCAACACCACCATGCCGATGCACCAGCCAAACCAGCCCTTCACGAATATGGCCGCGAAGAACGGTCCAAAAAACGTGGCGGCGTTCCACACTCCGAAGAACAGGCCAAGCCTTGTTGCCTCTCGGTTCTCTTCTGCGGTCAAATGGCCGCTGATCTGCTTCTCGAGTGCTCTCGCGGACGCTGCGACTGCCTTGCGCGTTTCAGATGTGCTTACGGCCGCCTCCACCTGCGTACGAAACTCCGCTGCGGTGGCAAACCGCAGTTCGGGCGTCTTCTCCAGCGCACGGAGCACAATCTCGTCGATGCGGATGTCCACTTGCACGCGTTTCGACGGCGCTTCGATCTTGTCCTTCGGCCGCTCGCCAGTGAGCATCTCGTAAAGCACGACACCGAGGCTGTAGATGTCCGCGCGATGATCCGCGTGACCGTTTTGCTGCTCCGGCGCGGCGTAATCGGGCGTGCCGAGGGCTGTAGTCCGCGAGTCCTCTCGCGGTTCCTCAGCCGATCCGCGAGAGAACTCGCGGGCCACAATCTTCGCGATCCCAAAATCCGCGATCTTCACCACTCCCGCCTTGTCGATGAGCAGGTTCTCCGGCTTAATGTCGCGATGCACGATGCCGTGGTCATGCGCGCATTGCAGCGCGTCGCACACCGGCGGAACGATGCTCAGCGCCTCCTTCGGCGTGAGGCGCTTCGCTTGCAGAAGCTGCCGCAGATTCACGCCGTCCACGAACTCCATCAGCAGGTAATAAAACCCGCCCGCCTGTCCGAAGTCATACACACCGACGATGTGGGGATGATTCAGCGCCGCGAGCGCCTGCGCCTCCTTTTCAAACCGCGCCGCAAACTGCGGATCGTCCGCACGCTCGGGAGCCAGCAGTTTGAGCGCGACGAGGCGGTTAAGCGACTTCTGCCGTGCCTTGTAAACCACACCCATGCCGCCACGACCGAGACATTCGATGATTTCAAGCTGCGGGAAGTGCGGAGCCAGTTCCTCCGGCGTCAATGGCGGCATGGTGAACATGGGGTCGCCACCATCCTGCGTGGGCTGTACGATTTGCGCCATCAGACAGCGCGGGCACAGCCCCTCGGTGGCGCGGGGCAATTCAGCGCCGCATTGCGGGCATTGGGATGAAGATGATTCGCTCATGCCGGTGTCCTGACGTGAAGCGCGGAGATCATAACAGACGATTTTTGGAAAAATGCACCTGCATTCCGGGCCGGGGAGCCGAGCGGAGCTGGAGTGGTGGAGTATTGGATTTTTGGATTGTTGCAGAAGCAGGCTCAAACGCACCACTCCATCACTCCACCAATCCACCAATCCACCAATCCAACAATCCAACAATCCATCCATCCATCAATCCGCTCCCCCTCACCCACCGCCCAGCGCCGCGAAGAGGTTCTGCATCTCCTGCTGCACCATCGCGGGATCGTCCAGCGTGCCGGCCACTTCCTCCTTCACGCACTCGCGCAGGCGCTTCTTCAAACGATGCACCGCCATGCGAAACGCGTCGAGATTCATGCCGCAGGCAGCCGCCAGCGCCGCCTGGTCGCCATAACCCGTGTCCCCGCTCAGCAGCGGCTTGACCCGCTCGAAAAAGTCACCACGCCCTCCGGCCTCACATTCATGCCGCAGAGCCTCAAGACCTCGCGCCAGCACCGTGACCGCCCACTGGCGGTCAAACTCGACATCAGGCGTGGTTTGTCGCGCGTCCGCCAGTTCGGCCACCTCGTCACTTTCGAGTGACACAGCCTCCAAACCACCGCCGCGCTTCACACGCTCGGAAAACTCACGCCGCTTGCTCACGAAATGCTTCACCGCGCCGAGCAGATAGGAGCGGAAGCGCCCGCGTTCACGATCCGCCCCGCTGATCGAGCCACCGGCGAGCATTTCGGCAAAAAACGCGTGGCTCAGCTCTCTCGCAGCATCCGCGTCCCGCAGCTCACAGCGCAGAAAGGCCAGTACCGGTTCATAATAGGCGTCGCACAGGTCCGCCAGCGCCCGGCGGCCGTCCTCCGAGTCCGACTGCGCCGCGCACACGCGCGTCCACCGCGTCGTGTGAAACGCATCAGGCTGGAGAAGCAGAGTTCGGGAGTCCACACCGGTTGCCTGACGCTTTTGCGGCCAAATCTCACGCTATATTTTCGCCTTCTTTGCCACGGTGATGACAGCGGCCTCCATGATCAGCAAAGGGGGCTCCAGAAATGAGAACTCTGCACCTTGTTGGCGCAGAGCAGACGGCATTTCAAGCCGCGAGCATCTTCCGCTTGCCGCCCTGGGCGAGCATGGCGGCGAGTTCCGGCATGTAGCGGGAGATCTCGTGGGAGAGCATCGAGAGGCGGGTCTCGGACTTCCAATTGCCCTTCAGGCTGCGGTCGGTGTCGGTCATTTCGACCTCGACGAGGGTGGAAAAGACGGTGGAGTCGGCTTGAAGATCGAGTTGCAGAGTCATGATGAGAGGGAAGGTTGATCCTGCGTCAGAAGAACGAGCTGGCCGTCCTTGAGAGTCCATTTGCGTCTGTCCAAAGCACCCGAGTTCAACATGCCATCGATCCCATTGCTCAAGAGCATCCGCGCCGCCTCGGCGGGGCTGCTGCCGAACGTGCCCTTCAAGGTCATGTCTTCGAGGTACTGCTTGATCTGCGGGGTGATCGCGATCGTCAGTGACAATGAGTCGAAGGTGTTTGAGGGGCGGGCCATCCAATTATAACCGGGTAATAACGGCATTTTAATTCCAACCTGACCGGATGGTCAAGGTTGGTTTCGATTTATTTGG
>DNXB01000018.1:0-11364 GCA_003506995.1 Verrucomicrobiales bacterium | reverse complement strand
TCGCTGCAAGGCGGCCAGATCATCAGCGGCCAGGCCACTTACAAGGTGGAAAACGGCGTGCTCATCGGCACCACGGTCGATGGCAGCTCGAACACCTTCCTCGCCATCGGGCCGTTCAAGGACTTCGAACTCGAATTCGAGGTGAACGTGGATGATGAGCTCAATTCCGGTGTGCAGGTGCGCAGCCACATCGCCAAAGAAGGCGATCCTGCCCCCGAAGGCAGCAAAGGTGGCAAACCGCTGCCAGCCGGGCGGCTCTATGGCCCGCAGTGCGAGATCGCGATCAATGGCACCGCCGGTAATTTCTATGATGAAGCCCGTCGCGGCACTTGGTGGAGCCTGCTGACTGAAACCGAGGCCGTGCGCACCGAGGAAGCGAAGGCTGCCTTCAAAAAAGGCGAGTGGAACCACTACCGCATCGTGGTGAAGGGCGACCATTACCAGAGCTTCGTCAACGGTGTGAAAACAGCCGACTTCAAGCAGCCCGGCGATCCCGAAGGCCACATCGGCTTCCAGGTCCACGGCATCAAGAAGGGCACCGGCCCTTACAGCGTGCGCTGGCGCAGTGTGAAGTTTCGCGAGACGAAGTAACCGAGCACGAGAACGAAAACCGACGAGGCCATCACCGTCTGCCAGCGCTGCCACCAGGGCGGCCAGTGTACGGCGATGGCTTTTGATCTGTCGCCCGCGAGCAGCAGCATCCACTTCGGCGGAGCCTCGGAGTTGGTTTGATCTCGTGTCCAGAGCAGCACGTCATGCAGTTTGCCTTTTGGCATCTCGAAGACGATCTCCGGTTCCTCACTGCGCCAGCGCCACGCGGCGGTGATCAAGGTGTGAGGCTGGGCCTCCGTGTCAGAAGGCAGATACGACGCAGGCGCAAATTCCGCCCAGTTGTCGTGCTGCGTGATGCTGGCGGCTGAAAGTCCCGCCAGCGGCACGAGGTTTTCATCAAGTCGAAGCCTGATGGGATCAATCAAGGCTTCACGAGCCACTAATTCATCCGCGATGAGCGGATTGCCGCCGTAATCAGCGGTGACTTCGAGCAGCACCTCGGCATCCGGCAGCAGCGTGAGCTTCGCGCTCAAAAACTCCGCCCCATGCCCGAAGGCAGCGGCCGGAGCCAGAATGACGAATGCAGAAATCCGAATGACGAATGAGCAGATGGCGCGTTGCATCGGCGATTCGTCATTCGGGAATTCGGAATTCGTCATTTCTTGACGTTCCACTTCAAGACACGGCCCCACTTGTTCCACTCGGTTTCGAGAATGTTGCCGTCGTTGTCGAAAGTGATGCCATGCGGGCTGGTGACAACGCCCTGCTGCCAGTCTTTGGGTTCAATCCCAGGTGTGTTCGTCGGTTTCGGACTCGTGCCGAGGTCGGCGATGCGTTTGTTGTCCTTGTCCCACACGCTGACGTTGCCTGCGATCTCGGCCACGCACATCAGGTCGCCGTGGAAGCTGGCGGAGCTGGGATTGCGCATCTCGGTGGCGATCTCGCTGATGAAAGTGCCGTCAAGATGGGTGTGCAGCATGCGCTTGTGGCCGCGGTCGCAGATCATCACGCGGGAGGGTTCAAAGCGGCGGTCGATGAAGATCTTGTGCGCGTTGGCGAGTTTGAGAGGCTCGCCAGGGCCGCCAAAGACGGCCTTGAACTTGCCTTCACGGCTGAAGACGAAGATATGGCTCTGACCGTAGCCATCGACGACGTAAATGTCACCGTTCGGCGCCACGTCACAGTTCGTGAGCTTGAGGCCCTTGCCGATTTTGTCGGCGGGGAACTCGCTCGTCGGGATGGTCATGAGAACCTTGCCTTCGAGGTCGCACTTGATGACCTTCTGCTCGCCGAGCACGGCGGCGAAGATAAACTCGCCTCCGTTGTCCTTGCGGATCACAAAGCCATGCAGTGATGGCGGCAGCGACAGCGCTTTGATGAACTTGCCGTCTTTGCCATAGACCTGGATGCCTGCATCGGCCTCCTGGACGCTCACATAGATGTTTCCGGCGGAATCGACGGCGATCTCACCGTGGCCGTTGCCGATGGTTTCCTTGCCAGGAGGCGGCGTGATGAAGTTTGGGACGAATTCATAGGCGACTTCAGCAGCGGCGCTGCCAGCGAGGGCCATGACGGACAGGAGGGAGAGGATGCGGTGGTTCATCAGGCCGATTCAAACGGACGAGCAAGACGGCGTCAATCGTGCAGGTGTGAATTTGACTGGATGATCCTGTCATACAGCAGGAAACTTCCGGTCACAGATCGAGTTCACCCTCCACTCCCTCCCATGAAAAAGCTCGGCTTCATCCTCCTCGGCGGCGTCATCCTGGCCGTTTCAGCCATCGGCCTGCGCGCACAATCCCAGCTCGCGGAATTCGACGCGCGCTTCAAAGCCTTCGACAAAAACAACGACGGCGTCATCAGCGGCGACGAGATGAACAGCGCGGAGTACTTAAAAATGCTCGATGCCGACAAAAACGGCACGCTCACCCGCGATGAGGCGCTGCAAAGCGTGCGCAAGACGCAGAACCTCGTGGGTGGCGGTTCGGAGACCGGGACATTGTTCAAACGACTCGATAAAAACGCCGACGGCAAGCTCACTGAGGATGAACTGCCGAACAAACGCTGGTTCAACGGCCTGGACGCCGACAAGGATGGCAGCGTGACGCTGGACGAGGCCGTCAAAACACTCGCCAGCCTGCGCAAACGCGGCGCTGCTGAGAGTCCGGCCACCAGCAGCCCGATCAAGCCAGCGAGTGAAGATCCCTCGTTCAAAGAAGCACCTCAGTTGCTCAAAGGCAGTGAGCACGGCGTGGGCCGCATGGTCGATGGCCTCGCGCTGAAGACGCTGGACGGCAAGGATCTCAAACTCAGCGCCGCCACAGGAAAAAACGGCCTCGTGATCGCACTGTTCAGCGCCAGTTGCCCCATCAGCGGCAAGCTGGCACCGGAGATGGCGCGTTTGGAAAAGGATCTGGGGGCTCAAGAGGTGAAACTTCTCCTCGTGAACGCACCCCCCGGCCAGAAGGGCGATGAGATCACGAAATTCATCACCGATCACGGTTTGAAATCCACCGTGGCACTCGATGCCGAAGGCAAGCTGGCCCAATCACTGGCCGCGACAACGACCACGGAGGTCTTTCTGCTCGATGCGACGCGCACGCTCGTCTATCGCGGTGCTCTGAATGACCAATACGGCCTCGGCTACGCCAAAGAGCAGCCTGCGCGTCATTACCTGCGCGATGCCGTGGCCGCGATGTTGCGCGGTGAGCCAGCGGAAATCGCGGCAACGAGCGCTCCGGGCTGCGCGCTTGATTTGCCCGCGCAGACGGCCGCCAGCACGAATGTCACTTACCATCGCGACATCGCACGCATCATGCAGGCGAACTGCGTGGAATGTCATCACAGCGGCGGTGTGGGACCGTTCGCGCTCGATTCTCATGACGCGGTGATCGAACACGCGGGCATGATCCGCAAGCAGGTGGAGCGCGGCGCGATGCCGCCGTGGTTCGCCGTCGCCTTGGAAGGCCAGACGCACTCGCCCTGGGCGAATGATCGCTCGCTCTCCGAACGTGATCGCGCTGATTTGCTCACCTGGTTAGGCTCAGATCGTCCGAAGGGCGATGTGGCCGATGCACCGAAACCGCGCCAGTTCCCCAGCGAATGGAGCATTGGCAAGCCAGACGCCATCATCGCCTCATCGAGGGCTATTTCGATCAAAGCCGAGGGCACGATGCCCTATCAGCACGTCACTGTGACAACGGACTTCCCCGAAGACCGCTGGGTGCGCGGCTACGAGATTCTGCCCACGGAGCGGCAGGTGGTGCATCACGTCATCGTCACCGTCTTTGAAAAAGGCCGCAAGGTGCGCGGCGGTGGCGAGGAGGGCAGCGAAGGCCACTGGGCCGCCTATGTGCCAGGAAACACCAAGCAGGTCTATCCCGAGGGCTTTGCCCGCAAGTTGCCTGCCGGGGCAACGGTGAGCTTCCAGATTCACTACACGCCGAATGGCAAGGCCGTGCAGGACACGATGCGCATGGGCCTGCTCTTTGCGGAGGAGCCACCGAAATATGTCGTCCACACCACGGCGCTGCCGAACGCACGGATCAACATCCCCGCCGGAGCCGCGAACCACATCGAAACCGCCCAGCGCAAACTGCCCACCGACATCAATGCGATGGCCTGGATGGCCCACATGCATGTGCGCGGCAAAGCCTTCAAATTCGAGGCCGTCTCACCCGATGGAAAGACCGAAACGCTGCTCGACATCCCCCGCTACGACTTCAACTGGCAGCTCCGCTACGACTACGCAATGCCCCGCTTCCTCCCACGCGGCACCACCATCAAAATCACCGCCGTCTTCGACAACAGCACCGGCAACCCCGCCAATCCCGACCCCACCAAAAACGTGCGCTGGGGCCAGCAGACTTACGACGAGATGATGATCGGCTACATGGAGCATTACACGCCCCTGAACCCGGAGGTGGCAGACGGGGAGTGATGACTTTTATTTCCCTCTTTGAAGCGTCGCCAGCTCCGATTTCATTTTTTCCAATTCAAGCTTTTGCACTTTGAGTTCATTTCGGGCCATCCCGGCATTTCCTTCAACCACATCCTTCATGGTTCTCAGAGTTTGAGTGGGAGCTCTTTTTTCTTCAGCCACTTTGATTTTCTCCTCAAGCTCCTTCACTTCCTTTTCCAATTTATCCTTGTACTTGGTGGAGCTCTCCATTTGAATCTCAAGCGAAGAGATACGTTTTTGGACTGCGGCAATTTTGGAAGGACCTGAATCATCCACCACTTCAGGAATGGCTTTGCCTAGGAATATGGCCTGGGCCTGGAGCATCTGCGGTAAAAGCGCACCCGGCCCCAGATCGAAACGCTCAAGGATTTCCGCTGGCAGCAGATCAATGGTCACCAACCCAATGCCATCCGCATGAATCAGTGAGAGGCCGGATGAATCGAGTTTGCGGATCTTTGCCCCGCGCAGATGTTTGCCATTTGTTAGTGTGATGTCTCCCAGTTCGGTTCCCGGGGCGTCACCGCGCGTTTTATCAACGGCGGATTTCATGGATTCGGCCGCGTAGTTGAGATCACTCATAACCTTGCGATACCGTGTGTCCAAAACTTCCTTGGCCTTGGCCAAGACGGTGTTTTGATCTGCCAATTCTCGGTTTTTTGCCCCTAAAACCTCGACATCCGCCCAGCTTTTTCTTTTGATAGACAGCAATTCCTGCGTGTCTGCGAGCTTGGATTTGGATTCTAGCAGCGCCAGATTGGCCTCATCCACAGATGTCATATAGTAGGAGCCGTAGCCTATTCCAATCAAGGCGCTGATCAGCACAATAAAAATCCAGATTTTTGACTCTTCGAACATGGGATTTGAAGCGGTTTGATGTTAGCGCACGAACTTCGCTTTATACGAGTCTAACTGAGGGCGCAAAGACTTCACCATCTCCTCGCCCTCAGAGCATTTTTTACTCACCGAGGCCAGCTCTTGTTCCAACAAGGCATTACTGCGCGCTAGTTCGGCGTTGTGTCGCTCCATTGTGACGCGGGCGGTCGATGTGTTGACTTTCAGGGATAAAAATTTGTTATCCAGGGATATCATCTCATCCATCATGCGCTTGATTTCAGACTCGACCTGAACTCTTTCCGCCATCAGCAGCTCATGCTTGTCGCAGGAGCATAAGAATAAAACGCCGGACAGACATATGGAAGAGAGGTGCCGCTTCTTGATAACCATGACTAGACCGAAAGGCAGGAGAAAAGCTTTGGCAAATGTAAAATGGCCTTCCGTGTTATTTTTTCTCCCCGTTGTTTTTAACGATGCAGAGCATTCTCACACTGCTAGCCTCGGAGCGTGATCGCAATTGCAACGGCCAGTCAAAAAGGAGGCGTGGGAAAAACCACGTTGTGCATCAACCTCGCTTACTCTCTCGCAAGGCGTGGGTGGCGGGTGCTGCTGGTTGACACAGATCCGCAGGGCGGCGTGGGCCTTTCCCTGGCGAAAAGCGCGAAGATTCGNNTTCATGAGTTTCTGGTTCGCGGCGGGGATTTGAACAAGATCGTGGTGCCAACGCGGCTGCCGGAGCTGGAAATCGTGCCGGCAGGACAATACGACACCTGTGCACGGCAGGGCTGGCCGGCACATGAGGTGCCGACCCGGCTGGCAGACCTGCTGCGCGGCGCGGAACTGCGCGGCACTGACATTGTGCTGATGGACACGGCCGCCGGCATGAGCAGCACGACGGAGGCGGTGGTCAAGGCCTGCGACTTTGTGGTGCTGCCGCAGCAGGCGGAGCCGCTGGCGATCCGCAGCGTGCCACACCTGCTGGAGACGCTGGCGCGATTCCGCGCTGAGGGCGCGGGGGTGCGTGTGGCGGGAATTTTGCTGACGATGGTGATGCAGAGCAACGAAATGAGCCTGAAAGTGGCCCGTGAACTGCGCGAAATGCTGCCAGCCAACCTGATGTTCCCGCAGAGCATCCCGCGCCTGACCTCGTTTCTGGAAGCGAGCGCCCTGGGGGTGCCGGTGGCGCTGACAAAACGCAATCCACCGCCAGAGGCGCTGATTTTCGACCAAATCGCCGCCGAACTGGAGCAGCGCACAGGCCTGGTTAAAGAACGCGAACCGGAGCACGGCCATGCAAGTCTCCTGGATTGACGCGAATCATCTGCAATCCCTGCTGGCGCAGATCGCGCCGCCGGAAACATGCGCAGAAGCCGAGCCTCCAGGAATGCTGGAGATCGCGAGCGTACTGGGTTTCATGGATGACGCGGCGGCGCCCGCCGCGCCCCTTGAGCCCATGGAACCACCTGCCTTGGCTTCGAGTGATGCCGCCATTCCGATCGAGCCTGCCGCTGATGAAAATGCGGAGGAGGATGAGGAGGATGAGCCTCATGGCAAAATCCTGCACAACAGCGCCGCAGCGCTGCCGCTGAGCCGCATCCGCGACAAACTCCGCGCGATCCGCCAACGGGCCACCGATGCTGGCATCCTGACGCGAGTGTGCGAGCCAGCCATGACTGAATCAGCCGCAGAAACCGCCTCCAGTCCTCCTGTGGATTTGGAAATGCTTGCGACACCCGCCCCGTCCCAGGCCGGTCCTGCCCTTGAGATTCCTCATGGCTCCTGCACTGACCGTCTGGCGGCATTCGCCGCCTGGACACGTCAGGTTTTACACGAGAGCGGCGGGCATGTGCTGGTGATGAGTGATGACGGGGAGGTGCTGTGGGGCGGCGAGGCCAGGGCAGGGTTGGTGCTCTCCACCATGATGGCCTGGGGCGCGGCGATCCGCGCGAGCGCCGCGTCAGGCTGCGGAAAGCCGCCGGTGATCCGGCAACCGCTCTCCTCCGGCCATGTGCTGACAGTGATCCCCTGTGAGACGAAATCCGGCATCTTTCATGCGGCGGTGGCAGCACCAGACGGGCTCACGGATGAACTGGCGGCGGTGCTGCACGACGCGCTGCGTGACACCATGAACGCCGACGGCTCTACTTCTTGAACAGCACCAGCTCGTTGATGCCCCAGGGGCTTGGGGAACTCCCGGTCTGGGTGATGCGCACGAAGCGCGCCTTCTGGGGAGCTTTGAAAATGATCTCGGCCAGCGCGGCACCCTTCCCCTCCATGACCGGGGCACCCCACTGAGTTCCATTGGCGGAAAGCTCGATCTTGAACTGCCGCGCATAATCCTGGTAGTTGCCCTGGCTGTCGAGCGCCAGACCCGCAATGTCCGCCTCCACCGGCAGCTCGATGATGAACCATTCACCGCCTTTCATGGGCGCCCCGGTGGCCCAGCGTGAGGCGGTGTTCCCATCCGTGGTTTTCACGCAATCCTCTTTCTTGAGGCTGGCGCTCAATTTCCAGGCGCTGCGGGGCTCGATCATCGCCAGCTTGGTCTTCAGCCGCTGCTTGAGAGGCGTCGGCGCTGCGGGAACGAAGTAATAGTCACGCACGCGACCGTCGATGAGCTGCAACTGGTCGGGCTTCAACGCGGCGGAGTACACGAAGAACTCGGCCAGATAACCGCTGAACTGATCCTGCGTAGCCGCGTTCGCCCCCTGGCTGTCTTTCACGCGGCCGATGGAGAGCTGGTCCAGGGGTGCGTCCGGCGCTGTCACCTTGCCTCCGGTGGACACGAAGGTTTTGCCGTCGGAATCACGGGCGCGGAGCTCCACCGCACCGGTGCCTGCGTTCCAAGTCAGCAAAGCGAGGCTGGCGAGCGTGCCGTTCACTCCGGTGGAGGTCAGCGTCACCCCACCACCCTGCCGCTTCACTTCAGCAACGATGTTTTTCTTCTGATCAACGCGCAATGACACGCTGGCACCCTCTTCATTTTCCAAGGTGAGCAGACGGGTGGGCAGGCGGGCGGCCTCGGCTTGGAAAGCCGTCACAATGGTCAGCCCCTTGTCACTCCCCGTGACAGCATTGCTGCCAAAAGGCATATTCTGCAGCTCTTTGTCCGGGTCATCCAGCACGAGAGCGCAGGGCTTGCCACCGCGAGGGCGAAAGTCGAGCACCACACGTCCGGCCCGCGGAGTGCCGCCGGAGGCGGCCTCAGGCCAGTTGACGCGCTTCGGAGCATGCTCCGCGTTTTTGTCATAAGCGCGCAGGATGTTGTCGCCTCCACGCTCAGAGATGTCATGCCATTCGAGCACCGGCTCGTTGGGATTGGCCGGGGCGGGCTTGCCTCCGGTCTGACGATTGGTCAGGATTCCAGTGTTGCCGACATAAAACAGAGCAATGCCACGATCCACTGGCGGAAAGGACCGGTCTTGCGGAAGCTGAAAACTCACTTTGGGCGGAGCGGAGGACAAGCCGATGGAAGACAGGACCGATTTGCCCCCGCCACTTGGTGACTTCTTGCCTCCTCCCAGGAAAAACCAGCCGACAACCGCCAGCACCAGCACGCCACCACCGACCATGAGCGCCACTTTTTTGGCCGGGAAAGATCCTGCCTTGGTCTCGGACCGGCCCAACGGCGAGGTGGCGATGGATGAAGGCGGGCGAGATTGCGCCGTGGCGCGCCCAGTGCCGCCGGGACGACGCGGAGCGGGGGCTAGCGACGAAGTGATGGCAGCGGTCTCGATGACTGGCCGCACCTCGTGGATGATTTCCACAGGCACCACCTCCACCACCGGCTCGGCATAAACTTCAGCAGCGGGCGGTTCCGCAGTCGGGGGCGGGTAGTATCCGCCGAGAGGCACAGTGCCCGTACCGGGCGGCATGTACGCGGGCTGCCCCGGTGGCATGTACACAGGAGGCGGGGCATACATGCCCATCCACGGCCCGTAGGGCACCATCGTTGGCATTTTTTCCCAGGCGCGAAATTCCTCGATCGCCTGCTGCGCGTTGGCGGGCCGGTCGTCGGGCTTCTGCGCCATCAGACGGGCGCACCAGGCTCCCAGCCACTGAGGCACATGCGGGGCGATGACATGCAGCGGCGTCACCTCGTGATTGATGTGCTTGTCGATCACCTCGGCCATCGACTCGGCATCGAAGGCTTTTTTGCCGGACAGCGCCTCGTAAAACACGCAGCCCAGCGAGTAGAGGTCCGTGCGCTCGTCCACCGGCTCACGCGTGAGCTGCTCGGGCGCCATGTAGTAAATGGAGCCCATGACCGTGCCTTCCTGGTCCTCGGTCTGCTTGCGAGCTCCGAGTCCGGCCCGGGCCAGGCCAAAGTCGATGACCTTCGACTGCAAGCGACCGCCGGGCAGGCGCTCCACCTTGATGTTCTCCGGCTTGATGTCCCGGTGCAGGATGTGGTGCTGGTGCGCGGCGAGCAGGGCCTCCAGCGTCTGCGAGGCCAGCTCCTTGAAATCATCGTAGGGCAGCGGGCCGCGGGCGACGACATCCGCCAAGTCCTCGCCTTGCAGCAGCTCCATCACCATGAACAGGCCCTCGTCATCGCTGGCCACGTCAAAGATGGTCACAATGTTCGGATTGCGCAGCGAGGCGAGCGCGTCCGCCTCCCGGCGCAGTTCGACAGCGATGTTTTTGTCCTTCGCCGCCTCGGAGGCGGTCATGAGCCGCTTCACCGCCACCCAGCGCTTGAGCTGGCTGTCATAGGCACGGAAGACGGCCCCGACGCCGCCAGCGCCGAGCTTTTCGTAGATTTTATAGCGTTCCGCCATCCGGGATTGAGCGATTGATAATGAAACCAGGGAAGCAAACGCCATGAGCGCCCCCCTTGGCAAGTCCGATGTTCCATGAAAACACCTGCGGCGCACATTTTGGCTACTCCTTTGACAAACCGGGGCGTCGCGACACACTGCCGTCCCGCCGCCCCGGCGGGGTTGAATCAAACCCGCACCGCACCTTGAAAAGCGTTCTTTTTGTCTGCACCGGCAACACCTGCCGCAGCCCGATGGCGGAGGCGTTGTTTCGCGAACTGGTCAAAGCACACCCTGATTACCAGATCGCCAGCGCGGGCGTGGCCGCGGCTCCCGGAATGCCCGCCAGCAAGCATACCACGACCATCTTGAAGGAGCGCGGCATTGATCTCGCAAACTTTCAAAGCCGCATGCTCGACCAAGCCATGCTGGAGGCCGCCACTCACGTCTTCGCGATGTCCTCGAACCACCAGGCGGTCATTGAGGAGGAATTCCCCAGCCAAGCCGACAAGGTCTATCTCGTCTCAGAGTTCGCCGCCGATGACAGCCTGCGCGGACGCGATGTTTCAGACCCCTTCGGCCAGGGGCGTGCCGCGTATGACGAGACCCTGGCCGATTTGGAGAAAATGCTCCCGAGCCTGCTGGCCTACATCGAGCAGACCTGGAAAGAGCCAAATTCTTGACCTCCTGACCACTTTGACCCATTGACCGTTTCGCCCATGTCCAATCCACTCCCACACTCCCTCGCCATCGGTTCCGATCATGGCGGCCTCGCGCTCAAAAACGCTGTCGTGGCGCATTTGAAGGCAGGCGGTCATGCGGTGGAGGATTTGGGCGCGCATGATGGCGCGTCAGTGGACTACCCCGACTTCGCGGAGCTGGTCAGCGCGCGTGTTTTGGATGGCCGGGCGGATGCGGGCATCCTCGTCTGCACCACCGGCATCGGCATGAGCATCGCCGCGAACCGCCACGCGGGCATCCAGGCCTCGCTCGTGCATGACGCGGCCACCGCCGCCATCACGCGCGAGCACAATGCCTCCAATATTCTCTGCCTCGCTGGCAAAACCACCCCCGAAACCACCGCCAAGGAGATCGTTGACACCTGGTTGAAGACTCCCTTCGCCGGTGGCCGCCACGGTCGCAGAGTCGATAAAATGAACACCCAAGCCCACCCCCTCAGCATCCTCGCCACCTCCGATCCCGCCGTCGCCGAAATCATCCGCGGCGAGCAGCAGCGCCAGCAAGACCACATCGAGC
>DNXB01000096.1:320-6585 GCA_003506995.1 Verrucomicrobiales bacterium | reverse complement strand
CGCGGCCATCTCGCTGCTTGTCGGCGGCATCGGCATCATGAACATCATGCTTGCCAGTGTGACTGAGCGCACGCGGGAGATCGGCATCCGCCGCGCCCTCGGCGCGCGCCAGGCGGACATCGTGGTGCAGTTCCTCATTGAAACCGTGCTGCTGGCCGGTGTCGGCGGTGTTCTGGGCGTCGCGCTAGGCCTGGGCATCCCCATGGCGGTGCAAAAGTTCGCAGGTGTCACCACGGTCATCAAGATGTGGTCTCCCATCCTGGCTTTCTCCATCTCCGTCCTCACCGGCATTGCTTTCGGCATTTATCCCGCCCGCCGCGCCGCCCAGATGAATCCGGTGGAGGCGTTGCGGCACGAGTAGCGTGAATCTTTGGGCGTAACGAAAAGCGTCCGCCGGGCTTTGCCCAGGAATGATGAAAGCATTCCTGCCTTGGCTCATGCTCCCCGCCATCGGTTTCTCAGCGGTGCCGGAGCAGACTGCCGCCACCAGTCCTTTGGCCACCCCGGCCGTGGTCCTCTGCCTGCGACCGCTGCGTCTGGCGCAACAGCCCGGATTGGCGGAGGCGGTGGAAAGTGTGCGGCGGCTCACCGCATTGGCAAAAACGCAGGAGGGANNGAGGGAGCGGCCCAAAGGGCGCTGGACGCCCTCAGTTTCATTTTCAAAGACCTCTTTCTGAAGGAGCAGGGGTTGCTCATGGCTGAACAGGCCCTGGTCGAGGCGGAGAACAGGGCGTTGGCGAAGGAAAAACACGCCCGGCACACCGAATCGGTGGGCAGCAAGCTTTCGGGACCGAATCCGCGTCTCGCGGTGATGTTTCGCCAGGAAGCGGCGGATCTTCGTGCCATGGCGATTCGGCGGAGGGATGAGGCGCTGCGGGTGATGAAGGAGAAAATCATCGGCTACAACCAGTCGGTCGCTTATTTCCAATCCCAGGGAGACACGGAGGTGGTGATCGCTCTGGCAAGCTCGCTGTATGCCGTGGCGGACCGCCGGCTGCCGGGCTTTGATTTCAACCCCAAGGTTTCCCGCGAGTGGATCACGCAGCAGAAGGCGCGAACCTGAAAACCGACCCGGCGGAGGAAGCTTTGGAGGTAAAACCAAAACGGGTGTGCTGAGCCTGGCTCAACACACCCGTTTTGAAGATCCGGACAGGATCAATGATTGAAGTAGAACTCCTTCGAGTTCAGCAGCGCCCAGAACAGGTCTTCCATCACGGACTGGCGCGCACCAGTGTCGCTGCTGATCGCTTGCTGCACGGAGGCCCATTCTTTGTCCTTCGGCATGCGGCCGAAGACGCGGAGGAAGAGGTCTTCCACGATTTCGCGGTCGCTCTTCTTCTCCTGGATCATCTTGGCGACGACGCGTCCCTGCTTGATGCGGTCGTTGACGGCGTCACCGTTCATCAAATGCAGCGCCTGGGAGAGCGTGGGTTCCATCTTCACCTCGCAGGAGCAGACGGACTCGCGTTTGGCACGGCCAAAGGTGGTCAGGAAGTAGTTGGACACCGCACCATCGGCGATCTGGACCGCACGGGCGCCGAGTGGCAGGCCCTGGAACTTGTTCGGTGTCTCGGTGATCTGGGAGATGGCGTCGAGGAGCACTTCGGCGCGCACGCGACGCACCTGGGCGTGGGAGAAGTTGCGCATGTCGCCGGCGTTGGTCTCGTTGACCTTGGTGCTGCGCTGGTAGGTCTGCGAATTGCAGATGTCGCGGACGAACTTGCGCATGTCGTAGTTGTACTCGGTGAGCTTCGTGGCCAGCATGGCCATCAACTCGGGATTGGAGGGCGGGTTGGAGACGCGCACATCATCCACAGGCTCCACGATGCCGGTTCCGTTGAAGTGCGCCCAGGTGATGTTGGCGATGTTGCGCGCGAAGTAAGGATTGCGCGGCGAGGCCATCCAGTTGGCCAGCACCTTGCGGCGATCTTCGCCGGGTTTGAGTTCCGGGGTGTCGCCACCGAGGAACTTCGGTTTCATGACGGCGTTGGTCAGGAAATGGCGGGATTCGCCGCCCTTGCTGTTGAAGACGATGACCTCGGCCGGGTCGTCGGTCTGCTTGCGACCGATCTGGCTGAAGAATGCCTTGAAACCGTAGTAGTCGTCCATCGTCCAGCGGTCGAAGGGATGGTTGTGGCACTGGGCGCACTGGATGCGCATGCCCATGAACACCTGGGCGACGTTTTCCGTGAGCTTGAGCTGGTCGATCTCAGTTTGGTAGAAATTCACCGCCGGGTTGCTGACGGTGCCGCCAGTGGAGGCGAGCAGCTCCACCACGATTTCATTGATGGGGATGTTCTTGCCAATGCGCTCGGAGAGCCAGTTGTAGTAGAGCAGCGCGTTCTTGTAGAAGGGCGGCTGGTTGTTGTTGATGGCGGAGCGGATTTGCAGCAGCTCGGCCCACTTCATGACCCAGAGTTCGGTGAACTCCTTGCGTTCCAGCAGGCTGTCGATCAATGCCGAGCGCTTGTTCGGGTTCGTGTCGGCCAGGAAGGCGCGCATCTCGGTGGCCTGCGGGTAAATGCCCGCGATGTCGATGAAGGCGCGGCGGACGAATTCTTCGTCTGTGCAAACGCCGGAGGGCAGGATGCGCAGCTTGTGGAGGTTGTCATTGACCAGGGTGTCGATGTAGTTGACCTCGGCGAGCTTCGGACGCTCATATTGGAGCTGTCCGGGGATGACGAGCACCTGGCTGGTGACGGAATAGACATCGAACCGTGCCAGCATGAAGGCCGCGCCACGATCGCCGGAGGTGACCAGGCCGTCTTTGTTGATGCTGGCGGTGGGGTCGTTGTTCGACATGAACAGCGCGAGGTTGGTCACATCGCGGTCGGTGCCGTCGGAGTAGGTGGCGCGCACGGTGATCTGCTGGGTGGCGTTTTTGCCTTCCATGACGATCTGGCTCGGATAGACCTCGATGCCGGTGCATTTGGCGACGTCCTTGCTGTCATCCGGGGCGCCGGCGGTGATCCACTCGATGAGGGCCTTGTTATAAACGGAGTCGGGTTCAAAGGCCTGATTGCCGGAGTGCGGCACGGCACCGATGGCTTTTTCAATGAGAGAGCTTTCCTCCGGGATGGCGAGGTTGATGCGGCGGCCTGGCATTTCACGGGTGATGCGGATGAAGTCCCCTGCAGGGTCCATGCCGAAGAGGGAGGTGCGGAAGCCGTCCTTGCCGCGCGCGGCGCCGTGGCAGCCGCCCTGGTTGCAACCACCGCGCATGAACACCGGCATGCAGTCGAGGCGGAAGGAGATCGTACGGTCCTTGGTGCCGTCTTTGACCGTCACAGCCGCTTTTGCGGTCTGTCCGCCGATGGAGGCGATGAGTTCGGTGCTTCCCGCGTCCGCGACCGGCTTCAAGACGAGGCCGTCGAGCGTGGCGACCTTGCTGTCGGCAATTTTGAGGTCGCACAGGCTGGTCACATCCTTGGTGGTGGCGTCCTGGAACGTGGCCAGCACGACGACCTGATGAAAGTCGCGTTTCGTTTCGAGCGAGTAGCGCTCCGGCAGAATCTGGACGCGCTTGAGCGTGGGCAGCTTCTTTTGCAGCTCGGCGATGGCCTTGCGCTGCTCGGGGGTCTTGTAGTTGAGCACCAGGCCCTGCGGCCACTTGGCACCTTCCGCAATCCAGCGCTTGAGCACATCCACTTCGTTCGCGGCAAGCGGTCCGCCCTTGGGTGGCATGATGTCATCGTGATCCTTGGGCAGGACGACACGTTTGATGATCTCGCTCTCATCGGGCTTGCCAGCGACAAGGCCCGGGCCGGTGTCACCGCCCTTAAGCAGGGCCACAGCGGAGTCCATGAGCAGCTTGCCTTTGATCTTGTTCGGATTGTGGCATTCGAGGCACTTGTTCTCGAAAATCGGCTGCACATCGCGAATGAAGTCCACACCAGGGGCTGGAGCCGGAGCGGGTGCGGCAGCCACAACGGGAGTCGGTGCAGCCGCTACAGGTGCGGCAGCAGGCGCAACAGGGGCCGCCGCAGGCGCGGCTGGAGTTGCAGGCGCGGGATTGGCCAGTGCCAGGGCGCTGTAGGAGGTGAAAGCGAGTGTGAAGAGAGAAGCTCGCAGAGGGCTTTTCATGGGTATTTTGGGGGTGTTGTGAGAGGCTACGCCCCTGGGATGGCACATTTATCAAACGTGCGAAGAAACTACAGGGATGATGGCAATTCATCCCTCCAGCGCCGCCAGCCTTTGGCCGATGGGCGGGTGCGAGTAATGCAGCCACACCGTGAGCGCATGAGGGTTCGGGTGCGAGAGGTGGTCCACCGACAGTTTTTTCAGCCCCGCCATCAGCGGTTCTGCTCCGCAGGCCGCTTTGGCAAAGGCATCGGCCTGAAACTCGTGCTTCCGGCTCAAGGCACTGCTGAGCAGGCCCAGCAGCAGGCTGGCGGGAGAATACAGAATGCTGAACAGCACCAGCCCAAGCCCCATGGGCATGCTGGCGACGCCGAAGGCCTTGAAAAAGGCAGGTGACTGCAAGGCCGCGTGCAGCAGGTAAAACATCAGCCCGCTCTCCAGCAGGCCGAGCACGAGTTGCTGCGGCACATGGCGGCATTTGTGATGGCCGATCTCATGCGCCAGGATCGCCTCCAGCTCCGCCTGCGTGTGTTTTTCGATCAAGGTGTCGAATAAGGCGATGCGCTTGTTCTTGCCGAAGCCGGAGAGGAAGGCGTTCGCCTTGCTGGAACGACGTGAACCATCCACCACCGACACATCGACCACCGGGAACTTCAAACGGGCCGCCAGCGCCAGCAGTGCCTCACGCAGCGGGCCGTCCTTGAGCGGTTGGAACTTCAAAAACAGCGGCATCAGCAGTCGCGGCGACACCCAGGCCATGACGATGCTGAATCCAGCCACCGTGAGCCAGGTGTAAAGCACCGCATGCTCCTGGGTCTGGAAGAACCACAGGATCAGCGCTAGCAACGGCCCGCCGAGCAAGGCCGTGAGCAGCAGCCCTTTGACACGATCCTTGATGAAGGTGCCGGGCGTGGTGCGGTTGAAGCCGTATTCGGCCTCAATCTTGAACGTGTCCCAGGCATCGAAGGGCAGGGACATCACGTTTTGCACGAGCATGATGAGGCCGATCACGCCGACGCCGGTCTGAATCGGGTTCCAGCCCCAGCCAGCACTCCAGCGCTCCAACCAGCCGAAGCCGCCGCCCCACCAAAACACGATGAGCATTGCAAGCGACGCCGTGCTGCGCAGCAGATCGAGCTTCGACGACGTGGCGGCATACTCGCCCGCCTTCTGCACCGTTTCGTCCGAAAAAATCTCCTTCAGCCGCTGTGGCAGCGCATGGCGGAACTGCGCGAGATTCAGAAACGTGGCGATGATTTCGAGATGAAACAGACCGAGCACGCCGACAAGGGCGGCAATGAACCAGGGATTGGAAAACGTCATGCGAGGGAAGGGGAGGTTGGCGGAACGCGTCAAGGCGTGTCCATGGGCAGATCTTGATAGAGCCTGGGGAAGTAGCTCTCAAGCACCTTTGAGTCGAAGACCATCCGCAGCGGGTGTAAAGCTCCGGTTTGGCAGGCATTTCGGCTGATCTTGAGCGGCGCTCAATCCCTTATTGTATCAGGGATTGGCGGCGATGATGGCGAAAAGTCGCGGTTTTTTCCGCTGATCGCTCAAGCGGCCTGAACCGGCAGATCCGCGTGCTCGTGACTGTGCGTGGCCTGATGATCGAGATACGAGGCAAAGATGTCCTCCAACTGCATCACGCTGCCGATCTGCGAGAAGTGCTGGCGCAGCCATTTGCCGCCGGGGATCGACTTCGTGTAGTTCATGAGGCGGTTCCGCATGGAGCGCATGGTTTGCTGCTCTTCCATGCGCACGTTGCGCTCGATGGCCAGTTTGCAGTGCCGACGCATGAAGTTGAACCGCTCTTCGACGCTGGCGTGAGACGCGTGTGTGCCCGTGGCGAGGTAATGCTTCGTTTCTTTGAACACCCACGGGTTTGCCATCGCTGCGCGGCCGATCATGATGCCCTTCACGTTCGTCTGCGCCCGGCGTACCTCCACATCAAGGCCGCTGGCGATGTCGCCATTGCCGATGACGGGAATCTTCACCGCGTCGGCCACCTGGCCGATGACATCCCAGTCGGCGAGGCCGGTGTAGCCCTGCGCCCGTGTCCGGCCATGCACAGCGATGGCCTGCATGCCGCAATCTTCGAGGATGCGGGCCACTTCGACGGCGTTCACATGATCCGCGTCCCAGCCGATTCGCATCTTGGCCGTGACGGGAATCGGCACCGCCTTGG
>DNXB01000096.1:0-300 GCA_003506995.1 Verrucomicrobiales bacterium | reverse complement strand
GCTGCTTCCAGTCGATGATTTTCCGCGCCGCCTCGCCCATGCGCACGCCGTCAGAGCCGAAAAGCTGCACGCCGATGGGGTGCTGGCCGTCATCGAAGTCCGTGTAGTGCCGCGTGCGATCATCGCGCTGGAGGATGCCCTCGGCGCTGACGAACTCCGTCACCATCACGTCCGCGCCCTGTTCCTTGCACAAACGGCGGAAGATCACGTCCGTCACCCCGGCCATGGGGGCCAGATAGAGGGGAAAGTGGTCGTTGTTGAGCCAGGAAAGCATCTTCGATCATAGCCGCGCTGGCACAG
>DNXB01000095.1 GCA_003506995.1 Verrucomicrobiales bacterium | reverse complement strand
CCGCCGCGCCCATAAAGAGCCGCCGATCCTTGCCCCGCAGCATCGCGGCGGTGCTGCCCAGAAGTTCGAGTTGTGAGGTGCTGATCGGTACGTCCATCAGGATGCTTAACACATCTTTAGCAATATGGGAATTATTTTTGTCCGAGTCCCTTACTCGGCCTCTGACAGCGGCTTGTTAAGGCTAGAAGTGGAAGAAAGACAAAAAAATGGCTTCTTGGCTCTGTGTTATATATAACGGTTATAAAGTTAAATATTGCGTGATTAAGAAACGCCTTGGAGATAGTGAGCGCGTTTCTAAATGGTTGGAAAAAAAGCATGTGAATAACGATGTTTATTCCATTGAATGACAACAATTAAACATGGATTAATCAGGTGTGAGTGTCAGTGGACATGCGCCCTGCTTTACCCCAAAAGAACTCAATAATTGCTAGCGATTCCATTCCTGCCGTCTTGCCTTTGCGCGGCTCCTTCACGCCAGTGAGACTAAAAGCGAGGGGAGTACTGGGAGCAGTCCAGACAAGTTTTTATGTAACGTTTTAGAAACGATTAAAGCGAGACTCTGGAAGGTCATTTCACAAGGACTGCCGAATTCGGCCTGGAAGGAGACGCTTCAAGTGGTCAAGCATGGCTACTTGAGCGTCTCGTCCAGAACGCGGCCGTCCGCGCCTGGGAAGGGGACGCCGAGCAGCTTGGCCATTGTCGGGGTGACGTCGATATTCTTGATGTCTTCGATCACCGCGCCTTGTTTCACACCGGCTCCGCTGATGACAAAGGCACCGTATAGATTGGCGTCGCCATGGAAATGGCCGTGCGCACCCTTTGGCGGGTCGTTTGGGATGATTTCGGCCGAGTCGGCCAGGGAGTCGGTGAAGGTGTAGCCATCGCCTGCAAGCAGCACGAGATCGGGCTCACGGGCGTCTTTGTCGGCGGTGAGGTGGTGGAGCTTGCGGTCGAAATCCTTGGCTTCCACGACGCCACTGACGCCTTCCATCTTCGCCAGCTTGGGCGTGATCTGCTTGAGAATGCTGTCGCGATTCGCTTCATCGAGCACATACACGAAGGAAGCGCCGCCTTCGGACATGGCGAAGACCTGGGAGTCGGGCGCTAAGCTCTTGCCGAGCACGGATTTCACCAGGCCATCCT
Source organism: Verrucomicrobiales bacterium (assembly GCA_003506995.1). GTDB lineage: Bacteria > Verrucomicrobiota > Verrucomicrobiia > Verrucomicrobiales > Verrucomicrobiaceae > Prosthecobacter. The sequence goes on along the minus strand of DNXB01000095.1, from coordinate 5,173 downwards.
TCCGCAGCAGCGCGTTGGGGTTGATGGACTTCGTGTAGGTGACGAAACCGTGGTCGGTGGTGATGACAAACGTCGTCTTGTCACGGATGCCCGCTTCTTCGGTGGCGCGGATGAGATCAGCGACACGATTGTCGGAATCATTCGCTGCCCAGTAGGCTTCCGGCACTTGGCGACCATGGGCGTGCTCAAAGGAATCGAGACTGACGAGGTGGATGGCGAGGAAGTTCGGCTTGTGCTTCTTGATGATGTGCTGCGCGAGCTGCGAGTACATGTAATCACGCTGCGCCTTGCCCGCGTTGCCCAGTTTGCACCATTCCATCTGCTTTTCGATGGGGATGCCTGCCGCACGCGCTTCTTCAAGCAACGAAGGCGTGCTGTATTTTTCAAACAACTCCTGCTCGAACACATCCGGCACCGTCCAGTCGAGCGTCTTGGCTCCGCGTGACGCGGGCCAGATCACCGCCGCCGTCTTCAAACCAGCGGCCTTGGCGGCATCGTAAATCGTCGGCGTTTTGACGATCTCATCCTTGTTGAAGATCGGGTCAGGGATGAGCGGGATCTTCTTCCGCTGAGCACGGTCGAAATACGCGTTCGCCAGCACGCCATGTTTTCCCGGATGCACGCCGGTGACGAGCGTCGTGTGGTTCGTCCACGTCACCGTCGGAAACGAGCACTCCATGCGCTTCGCCCGCACACCGTTCGCCGCCAGTGCCTTCACCGTTGGCATGTGGCACTTGGGATCATCAAAGTAATGATGCGCCCAGCCGTCGATGCTGACGAGGATGACGTGTTCGGCGGGAGCCGCGCTGGCAAGTGATGCGGTGACGACTAGGAATGTTAGGGCGCGAGTGAGCATGGGCGAGTATCACGAACGGCCATCGAGCGTCGATCATTTCACCAAGGCGTGTGTCGTTTGCCATGGTGAAAATAAAAGCAATTCAGATTGGGGGAACATGCTCATTGGACAGGTCGCCATTCTGAGAGACGGTCTCCATCCAGTAGTTCGAGGACATAGAGAACTCCCACTGGTGGCTTGCTAGAACTGACGAGCTTTTTGAGGTCTGAGAAGTCTAATTTGGATGTAATGATTCCATGAACAGACATGCAACCATTCTCTCCTGTCCAGGTGCCTGCTTTCAGCTTGGTGAAACGCGGGTCTTGGTCGAGCAGGGGCTGCAATATTGGGATATGTTTTCTAGCTGCCTCCAGATTTCGCATCTGTTGGGTAAACGGGAGAGGACCGTATCGCATGGTGTAGGCGAACACTGCCAGACCAACCAGCAGAGCGGTCGAGAGAAAGGCATCGAATACGCGAGAACGTTGTTTCATGTTTTTTTTCGGCTCGAACTGGAGGTGCCTTGCATGGAGTTGAGTTGAGGACGCCGAACAACGGTACCCTCTTGGTCTCAAATCCAATTGTCAAACCTCTGGCGTCCTAAAGACATCAAAGGTCCACGAGGCTTCTTGGCCGATCTAACAACCAACTGTCCTACCGACGCACTGACTTACTTCCCGACGCGATACAGCTTGTCCTGCGTGCGGATGAAGAGGCTGCTGTCGCTGACGGAGATGCTGGCGCGGACGCTGGCGGCGTTGCCGTTGGGTTTGGAGCCGTCGCCCATCTCGTTCATGCCGAGCAGCTCAAATTTGTCGGTGTTTGCCTTCGCGACATAGACTTCGCCCCAGAAGTTGATGCAATACACCTTGTCGTCAGCCACGGTGGGGCTGCTCTCAAACTTGGTCTTGCCGCCGAGTTCACCCGTCCACAGCACCTTGCCGGTTTTCGGCTCCAGACAGCTCAAGGTCTTCCTGCCGCCGTCGAGGACGTAAAATTTGCCTTTGTAGAAGGCGGGCGTGGGCACGTCGCTCGTCACGCCTTTGGGTTCCGTCTGCCAGACGGGCTGCGTTTCGCCTTTGGCATCGAGCGGGATGGCAAAGATGGGCGAATTCTTCGGAGCGCAGACAATCGCCATGCCATCGCCGACGACGGGGGAGGGGACGAGGCGGAAGAAGCTGTTGTAGCCTTCGCCCGGCGGGTTCCAGGTGGCGACGCGGGAGAATTCCTTGCCGGTGGCGGCGTCGTGAATCGTGAGCGTGTCACCGCCGGAGATGAGCATGAGGCGCTGACCCTTGTAAGTGGTGAACACCGGGCTGCTGAAAGCCTCCAGGGACTCGATCTTCGCGGTGCTGTGCCGGATTTGCTTCCAGAGGTCCTTCCCGTTAGCCGGGTCGATGGCGAGGATGTAGCTGCTCAGATCCTTGCCCGCCGTGCCTTTTTCGAATTTGTCCTGAAACTTGAAGGTCTCGTTGCGCTGCAGCACCTGAATGTAGAGCCTGCCGCTGTCGATGACGGGGCTGCTGCCGTACGTCCACTGCGTGGCGAAGGAGCCGTGTGTTTCCTTGAAATCACGCTTCCAGATGATTTTGCCGTTGAAATCGCAGGCGGCAGCGATGGCGTTGGCGAAGAGGAAATAAACGCGGTCGCCATCGGTGGCGGCCGAAGGGCTGGCGAGGTTGCTCTTGTCGTCCCACTGCACCTCGTCGCCCTCGGAGATGGTGACNNTGGTGACACGCCATTTTTCCTTCCCCGTTTCTTTGCTGTAGCAAAGGGCCACGAGCTTTTTCTCGGCGGCGATGGGCGCGGTGATGAAGACGTTGTCTCCCCAGATGACAGGAACCGACGCGGCGATGCCTGGAACGTCTGCCGCCCACTTCACGCCCTCGGTGGGGCTGAATCTCACCGGCAGTCCGGTCTCGCTGCTGGAGCCGTCCTGATTGGGACCACGCCAGTTCGGCCAGTTTTCGGCGAGAGCGGCGGTTTGGATCGAAAGCGAGGTGAGAAGGAGGGCGGCGGTGAGTTTCATGACGGAAAATGAGAGAAGCGAATACGGGCTGGCATGTCGAGATGTTTTCGCGAATTGATCGTCTCCTTTGAATCTCCCGCATTGGCAATCCACCGCGCTCGCGCTTCTCGGCTTCATCGCCGGGCTGGCGCTGCATCTGCGCTGGCATCCGCTGCGGCGGCATTTGTCGGACGCGTGGGATTTCGTCCGGCTGCGGCCCGCTTTGATCGTGTGGGTGGCGGGGGCCGCGCTGCTGGCCTCCATTTTGGGTGATGCGCGTCCTGCGGCCTATTCGCTGGTGCAGTTAGGAGACTGGCGTGAGCTGATCCTGCCGCTCACCCGCGATGTGGCGGCGCATCTGGCCCAGTTGCCACATGTGCTGATCCAGCCCTGGCCGCTCGCATGTCTGACGCCCGTCGTGCTGGCCATTTTGACCATTCGCATCTGGCGCTGGCCGTATCGTTATGGTGAGCGGCGGCCGGTGCTGGAGCAAAAGATCGCGCTGCTGGTCGTCACTGTGTTTGGTTTCGGCTGGCTGGTGCTCGAAGGCATGAGCTTGCGGCGCATGCTGCCCGAGGGCGCGGAATCGGTGAAGCTCGGCCTGCGCTATGTTTTCACCGCATTGGCTGCGGCGGGCGTGCAGGTGTGGCTGGTGCGTTTCGTCATGGCCTGGGAAAAACCGCAGGACACCGAGGCGGATCACGATGCCACTGCCGCGCTGGAGCACACCTTCGCGCGCTGGCAGGGCGTCGCATGCCTCGCAGGTTTCAATCTGTTGTGGATGAGCTGGCGTCAGTGGCAGTTGAGCACACCACAAAGCATTGGCGGCTGGTTTTGGATCGAGCTGTTGCTCGTGTTTGCGGCGCTGCCGCTCGCTGTGGCGGCGGTGCCGGGGCATTTCCTGCATCAAGGAGCCTCCGCGCTGCGCATCTTGATGCGTTCGGTCGTTTCACTGCTGCTGCTCGCTATCACGGCGCTGGCGATTTTCATTCTCGCCCACTATACCGCCGCGATGGGGCAGGCTTTGAGCGTTGATTCGCCGTTCTGGCGCATCCTGGTGCTGCCGCTGAGCGCTTTGGTGCTTGCCATGCTCGATTGCTGGCTATTGCTGACCGCTCTCCTCATCATGTTGCGCCACGGCTTTCCACGTTCTCCCTCCGCATGACCAGCGGCACGCTTTCTCCTGAACAGATCACGCGGCGGGCGAAGTCGAACCTCGCTTTTGCGCTCGCCTGCCTGCCCAAGGAGCGGCGTCGCGACATGATCGCGTTCTACGCCTTCTGCCGCGTCGTCGATGACATCGCCGATGCCACGGATGTCGGTGAGGAGGAAAAAGAGCGCGAACTGACCCGCTGGAAGCAGTGCGTGGAGGAAGGCCAGCCGCCGGGGCATCCGGTCCTCGACGAAGTGGTGCTGCTGCCCGCCAAATACGGCTTTCCGCGTGCCTGGCTCGGCGAGATCATTGACGGCGTCGCCAGCGACATCACCAAGACACGCTATGAGACCTTCGAGGAGCTGCTCGGCTACTGCTACAAGGTCGCCAGCGTCGTCGGCCTCGTGAGCATCGAGATTTTCGGCCACACGAACCCCGCCACCCGCGATTACGCCATCAATCTCGGCTACGCGCTGCAATTCACCAACATCATCCGCGATGTCGGCCAGGACGCGCGTGACACAGGCCGCATTTATTTGCCACAGAGCGAGCTGCGCCAATTCGGAGTGCTGGAAAGCGAAATCCTCGACGCGCGGCCCAGTCCGCGCTTCACGAAGATGATGGAGTTTCAGTATCGCCGTGCGCGTGACTACTACCAGGCCGCGCAAAAGGCGCTGCCGCCGGAGGATCGCAAAAACATGGTCGCCTCCGAGATCATGGCCGCCATCTACTCGCGCATCCTCGAAAAGCTCAAACGCGAGAATTTCCCCGTTTTCACCAAGCGCTGCCGCCTGAACAACATCCACAAGGTGTGGATTCTCGGCAGTCACCTGATCAAGGCGCGGTTTGGGCGCTGAGGAGCGCGGACCTCCGAGTCCGCAGCACTGCGTTTCTCACGAACTCATACTTTTCTGATAGAAATCCCGCTTTTTGTGCGCCTTCTGCGCTCTCTTTTCCCATGCTCCGCGCTCTCCTCCTCGTCGCCCTCTGCCCTCTGCTCTCCCTGTCCTCCGTAGCTTTAGCGAAGGAGGACGCCAATAAACCTCTCAAAGCCCTCCTCATTGCAGGCGGCTGCTGCCACGACTACGCGAAGCAGCATGAGGTCATCTTCAAAGGCATCCAAAGCCGCGCGAATGTGCAGGTCGATGTCTTCTGGACCGACGACAAAGGCACCAAC